>NZ_JAYMHD010000069.1:0-201802 GCF_035656535.1 Streptomyces sp. H51 | reverse complement strand
TCGACTACGGCGTCGTCGGCGACCTCTTCGACGTCGTCCCCCAGCTCACCGAGGAGATCAACACCCGCAAGGGCTGACGTACTCGTGTGACCTCGTTTCCGGGCTTCGCACCTCCCGTGGCAGACTAGAATTCATTCTGGTTCTGGCCAGCCTGCACCGCAGGCGTTCACGCAAGGAAGCACTCATGGGTTCTCTCAGCCTGCAGGGCAAATCGGCCATCGTGACCGGAGGCGCCTCCGGCATCGGCGAAGCCATCACGAAACTGTTCGTCGCGCGCGGCGCCCGGGTCGTCATCGTCGACCTGCAGCAGGAGGCCGGGGAGGCGCTCGCCCGCGAACTGGGCGACGCGCTGGTCTTCCTGCACGGCGACGTGTCCGACCGGGCCGTCGCCGACTCGGCGGTCGCGGCGGCCGTCGAGCGTTTCGGCAAGCTCGACGTCCTGGTGAACAACGCGAGCGTGTCGCGGCAGAAGCCGTTCGAGGAGCAGACGGACGACGACTGGAACCTCGCCATGGACACCAGCCTGTACGCCACCCGCAACTTCATGCTCGCCGCCCTGCCGGAGCTGAAGAAGGCGGGCAGCGCGTCGGTCATCAACTTCGGCTCCGGAGCCGGACTCGACGGCCAGCCCAACCAGGCCTCCTACGCGGCGGCCAAGGAGGCCATCCGCGGCCTGAGCCGCGTCGTGGCCAACGAATGGGCCCCACTGAACATCCGCGTCAACGTGATCTGCCCGATGGCTCTGACGGCCGGCGTGGCCAAGTGGGCCGAGGCCCGCCCCGAGCAGTACGCGCTGTCCGCGGCCAAGGTGCCGCTGGGCCGGTTCGGCGACCCCGACCGGGACGTCGCTCCGGTCGTCGCCTTCCTCGCGAGCGACGACGCCCAGTACATGACCGGCCAGACGGTGATGGCCGACGGCGGCGCGATCAAGCTCCGCTGAGCGCGCGACCGGGAGCCCCGCCGAGCGTTCCGGTGCCATGACCACCCGGTCCCCTCGCGCCACGAGCGCCACGAGCGGCACGGCGAACCAGACTCGACCAAGCGGTGCGGCGAACGGTGCCGGAGGACCGGCCTCTTGCACTCCTCTGTCACAACTACCCCTGCACACACGTCAGTTCCCGCCGAGGGGCGGTCGGGTCCGGTCGTCGTCCGGTCGCCGTCCGGTCATCCGCAGTCAGTCCCGCAGACCCGCTCCGGGCGCGCGGGCGATGTGCGTACGGTCCGGGCATCGGCGCGGGACCGGGACGAAGACCGGCCCGCCGCAGTCGACGGACGACTACGGACGACAAGGGGAGGCGCTGTGGCGAGTGTGGAAGTGTCGCTGAAGGAGATGATGGCCGGCATCGAGGGGGCGCTGGGGGCCGCGGTGGTCGACTACACCAGCGGGATGGCGCTCGGCACGCTGGGCGGCGGCAAGGACCTGGACCTGACGATCGCCGCGGCCGGCAACACGGACGTCATCCGGGCCAAGGTGCGCACCATGGAACAGCTGGGCCTGGCCAGCAGGATCGAGGACATCCTGATCACGCTGGAGGGCCAGTACCACCTCATCCGCCTGGTGTCCGGCCGCAACGGCAACGGGCTGTTCCTCTACCTGGTCCTGGACAAGGCCCGCTCGAACCTGGCCATGGCCCGCCACCAGTTGACGCGGGTGGAGGAACAGCTCGAGATCTAGGCCGCCCACCCGGGACCGGGGCTTCGCACGCCCCTGATGTGAAAATTTCTTCAAGTCACCACATCAGCATGATTCCAATGTGTGGTTGCGCACGGGCCGGGGCGATAAGGATCAGCATCCCGGGGTGCCGCCCCGCGGCGGCACCCCGGGACATCGCCGCGCCGCGGCCGTCCCGTCCGGTACCACCCGATCCTGCTGGGAGCGAGCGCCCATGCACGTCCCCCTCTACCAGGCCAAGGCCGACTTCTTCCGCATGCTCGGCCACCCCGTCCGCATCCGGGTGCTGGAGCTGCTCCAGCACGGTCCGGTGGCCGTGCGGGACCTGCTCGCCGACATCGACATCGAGCCGTCCAGCCTCTCGCAGCAACTGGCCGTCCTGCGGCGGTCCGGCATCGTCGTCTCCGTACGGGACGGCTCCACCGTCCGCTACGCCCTGGCCGGCGGCGACGTCGCCGAGCTGCTGCGCGCGGCGCGGCGCATCCTCACCGAGCTTCTCGCCGGGCAGAACCAGCTCCTCGCCGAGCTCCGCCAGGCCGACACCCCGACCGTCGCCCCGCCGTTCCCGCAGCCGCGGCCGCCGTTGAAGGCACGGTGAGCGCGTGCCGCGGTGAGCCGGCGGCCGGATTCCGCCGGCCTCGGCGGCGCCACGTCGGACGCATCCGGCACCCCTGACGCATCAGTGCGCCGACGTGCGTGGCCGAATCGTTTCCGTCGGTCACGGAACCGGCCGCGGGCTGGGTATCCCTGCACTCGGGGCGGCCGGCACGGGCCGGAGCGGGCGGCGCGTCGGGGGGAGTCGGCACTGTGGCACGCCAGACGTGGACTCCCGGCCGCCGTGAGTCGCGTCGATCCCGCAGGCGACGCGCCGTACGTCTGCTGCGCGATCAGGGACGCTACGGGCCCAGGCTGCGGGAAGTGCTGCCGTCGCTCGCGGGGCTGGTGGCGGCGGTGTGCGCGGTGGTCGCGGCGCTGGCCGCGGGATACCGCGCCGCGGGGGTCGCCGTCCCGCTCGCCGGTGTGGTGGTCCTCGGCCTCGCCGTCACCGTCGCCGTCCGGCGCCGGTCACCGGCCGCGCGCCGCCGGCTCGGCTACTACACCCCGGACGAGTTGCTCGAACTGGACACCCAGGAACTGGCGTTGGCCGTCGCGCGCATGCTGCGGCGGGACGGCTGGCGGGTGCGGCTGCTGCCGGCGCCCGACCGTCCGCGGCTGTGCGCCCGGGACCGGGGCGGCCGTCGGCTGGAGGTGGCCTTCCGCCCGGTGGCCGAGCCGCTGCCCGACGAGGACCTGCCGCACCCCCACCCGCACCGCGGCGGCGGCGAGGAGCCGTATCTCCGTCTGGTCGTGCATCGCGGCACCTTCGCCGGCCGGGACGTGCGGTGGGCACGGCGTCAGGGCAGGACCTGCCTGGTCGACGGCTTCGCCCTGCGCCGCTGGGGGCAGGGCACGCGTCTCGACGACCTGGTGGGCGGCGGTGATTGAGCACGCGCCGCGACATCGCGCCGGCGCGGCCGGCCGACGTGGCCGGCCGCGGTGGCAGCACGTGCGGCGGGTCAGATCCGCCCGCCGGTCAGGCGCGTGATCGGACCGTGCGCGCACCGGCCCGCGCGCCGGCCCACCGCGTACGACGTGGCGCTCAGCGCCGTCAGGCCCGCGCCCACGCCCGCCGCGACGAGCTTGCGGTGCGCGATCACCGTCCACGCCGTCCTGGCGAGCGCGGCGGCCTGCCCCGACGCGGCGACGACGGCCTGCCGTCCCGCGTCGACGCCCCTGGCCGCGGTCTGCACGGCCTGGCCGGCCGCCCCGGCCGTGCGCTCGGCCGTGTCCTTCGCGGTGTCCTGCGCCTTCGACGCCGTGTCAGCACTCGCCGCAGCGGCCTTGTCCGCCGCCTTCGAGGCGGGGCCGGTCGCCTTCCCGGCGGTCCGCCGGGCCTTGGCGGCCGTGCTCCGCGTCGCTGCGGAATCTCGACTCGGTTTGCTGTTCGGTTCACTCATGGACACCGCGTTGCCGCTCAGACCGACAGCAAACCAGCCCCGCCCGGCGCGCGTTCGGCGGGGTCGCCCGGCCTCCGCCGCAGCGGGGAGGACCGTTCCCCCCGTCCACGCAAGGGCGTCGGGGCCGTCCGCCCGATCCGGGACGAGATCAGGAACCGGATCGACGGCTCCTCCCGGGCCGGGCCGCTGCCGGTCGGCCGGCTGGTCAGGCCGGAGCGACGGCGCAGGACGTGGCGTGGTCAGGCGAACAGCCGGGAGCCGAGCGGGTGCTGTCGGTCGAAGCCGGGGAGGATCAGGAATGTCGCGCTGGCGGTCGTGGTGGTGAACCGCAGCAGTGCGTCGGCGGTGTCCATGTGGGTGAGGGTGGCGGTGAAGGTCCGCAGGTCGTTCTGGAAGCTGATGAAGAGCAGGCCGGGAGCGGGCTCGTCGGTGCTGTAGGAGCGGCGGAGCATGAGGCCGGCGCCGACCACGGCGGGGTTCGCCCTGCGCACGTGGGCGTCAGCAGGCACGAGGTAGCGTCCGTCCGGTGTCTTGGCGCCGAGGTCCGGGCCCGAGCCGACGGGGCCGCCGGAGAGTGGGACGCCGCTGGCCCGGCGCCGTCCGAAGACGGCTTCCTGATCGGCCAAGGACAGGGCGGCGAACCGCGGCAGGTCGAGTTCCATGCGCCGCAGTACGGCAAGGGTGCCACCGGCGACAGCGGGGGGCCCGGCCAGCCACAGGTCGCGTTGTTGTTCGGTGGCCGTGTGGGGGCCCACGATGCCGTCGATGAAACCGAGCGGATTTCGTGGCGCGGTAAGGCCGTTGCCGAGGGGCACGTTCGTACCGCGGCGTGCGGACTGCCGCCAGCGTTCATGGACGCGGTCACCGGCCTGGTCCAGGAGGGCTGCGGCCACGACCGGCAGGAGCAGCGGGTCGCTGGCGCAGATCTGTATCAGCAGGTCTCCGCCGCGGGCCCGTGGGGCGATCCGCTCGCGGGAGAATCGCGGGAGGTCGGCCGCGCCGGGAAGCGAGGCACCGGCCGTGCGCACCAGCCGCGTGCCCACGCCGACGGTCACGGTGAGGTCGCCCGGCGGCAGGCCCAGCAGTCGCGGGTCGGTCCCCGCGGCGAGTGCGCTGATGGCCTGGCCGAGTTCGGCCAGTAACGGGCCTGGAGCCACGGCGGCACCGAGGTCGGCCACCACGGCCAGCAGGTTGCCCTGGGCCGGCTGGGGGAGCGTGATGCCTGCCTGGTGCCGGCCGGTCGCCGCGACCCGCGTCGGCGCGGCCGCCGCGGCAGGGGCGTGCCGGCCCGGCTGCGCGGAGTCCGGTGTGCACCCGGCGGTCAGACCGACGGCCATCATGGCGCCGGTGGCGTCGAGGAAGGCGCGGCGTGACGGGTGGTGATCGGCTCGGTGCATGGGGTGCAGAGTGCCACACCCGAATCGCGCGTGCCGGTCGACCTTTCGACTCCGGCGCGGAATCGGGCGTACGGAGTCAGGGGTGATGCCAGACTGGGATCATGCCTCGATCAGCTCTTCGCGTGTTAGCCGCGGTACTGGGCACGCTGTCGCTTGTGGTCGGCTGTGGCGGCGGCGGTGACGGCGGATCGGGCAAAGGCCGGCGGCCGACCGGTGCGCAGGTGACCGTCCGAGTACCTGCCGACGCCCCGACGATCTCGGATGCGGTGTCGCTCGCTCACCCCGGTGATCTGGTGCTGGTGGCTCCGGGCGTGTACCACGAGACGGTGAGGATCGACACGGCTCGCATCACTCTTCGTGGTGAATCCCGGGACAAGGTGGTCATCGACGGACGGTTGCAGCAGCCGAACGGTGTCGTCGTCACGGCGCCCGGAGTGGCCGTGGAGAACCTGACCGTGCGGAACAACACGCAGAACGGGGTGCTGGTCACCGGTTCGGCGGCGGCCGCCGCCGGGCTGCCGGGGCGAAGCGGCGGCTACGACACCGGCGATGAGCCCGTCACCTTCCTGAAGTCGTTCCTGGTCTCGCATGTGACCGCGACCCGCAACGGACTGTACGGCATCTACGCGTTCTCCGCGCAGAACGGTGTCATCGAGCACTCGTACGCGTCGGGCGGGGCGGACTCGGGGATCTACGTCGGGCAGTGCAAGCCGTGTCGCATCGTGGTGCGGGACAACATCGCCGAACTCAACGCGGTCGGTTACGAGGGCACCAACGCCGGCGGCGACATGTACGTGGTCGGCAACCGCCTGGTCGGCAACCGGGTCGGTCTGACCACCGACTCCGACCACCAGGAGAAGCTGCTCCCGCAGCGGGGCGCCGTCATCGCGGGCAATCTGATCGCCGCCAACCAGCAGAAGGCCACCCCGGAGCAGGCCGACGGCGGATGGGGCACCGGCATCGGTATCGACGGCGGCGGCGACAACCGGTTCATCCGCAACCGCATCGCCGACAACAGCAACGCCGGGCTGGTGATCACCGCAACCGTCGACATCCCTCCGGTCGGGAACCAGATCGTGGACAACACCTTCACCGGAAACGGCGTCGACGTCGGCTGGACGTTCCCCACCGCCACGCGGGGACGCGGCAACTGCCTGCGCGGCAACGCGCTACGGACGACGGTACCCGCCCGGCTCGCGACCACCGCCTCCTGTCCGCTTCCCGCCGGGTCCTCCTCGCCGTCCGGCAGGTGGGCGATGCCCACAGCGCCCGGTGGCATTCCGTTCACCGAGGTCGCAGCGCCTGGTCCGCAGCCGCAGTTCCCGCACGCCCGCACCACCGGTGCCACCGTTGTCCCGGCCGTTCCGGCCCTACCGGACACGGCCCGCATCCCGCTGCCGCCGACGTCCCTGCTCGCCGCGGACGCGCGGGTGCAGACGTCCTGAACGGCGGTTACCGGGCCGGGGTGACTCCGGGTACCGGCTTGACCGGAAGGTACTTCTGGGTGTCGAAGTCGATGAGCACCGGCTGCGGCTCGGAATCGACGCTGACGCGGACCCGGTACATGGTGCCGTCCGAGCCGACCCAGTAACGCACCCTGTCCGCCGTACCGGCGCGGTCCCGGGAGGACGGCCCGGTCATGACGTCCACCGGACGCCCGTGCACTCGGTCCCGTCCCCACCATACGGCGCCGTTCTGCGGCAGCAGTTGGGCGTTGTCCGGCCGGTCGCTGCCGAGACCGAGTGCGATGGTCAGCGAAGTGTCCAGTGCGCTGCCGGACGACCGCAGCGGACGGCTGTACCAGCCCGAGCGGGGCGGCGACGCGGGTGCCTGCGCCGGGGCGTTCGCCATCGGGTGGACGGACACCGAGGTGGCGGTCCACTCGATCAGCCCGTCGCTGGAGGTGTCGCGCCCGGTGCCGTGCACCACGCCGTAGCCGCGTTTGCCCCGGTAGTCGACGGATCCGATGACGGCCAGCCCACCGGCGGTGCCCGGCACCGTGATCGTCACCGCGCGGCCGCGCGCCTCGTAGTTGCGGAACCGCATGATCGCCAGCCGGTTCGCCTCCTCCGAAGTCAGCACGCGCGGACCGCTGGAGCCGGAGCTGTGGCCGGTGAGGAGGAACGCGGCAGCCACCGCGACGGCGGCTGTGCCGACGGCGGCCACCACCCAGCGCGGCCGCAGCCATCGGCGCCGGCCGGCCGTACGGCCCGGTGGGGCTTGCCGGCTTCTCACGCCCCGCACACGGCTCGACGCAGACACTCTTCTGATTCACCCTCTCGATCCACGGACCGTTCACCGGCCGCCGCCCGTTCCTCGACGACCGCCCGTTCCTCGACGACCGGCCGTTCCTCGACGATCGCCCGTTTCTGGACGACCGGCCGTTCCTCGACGACCGCCCTTTTCTCGACGACCGCCCGTTTCTGGACGACCGGCCGAGACGTGGTCTGCCTGGCCGCGCCATGCGGATCGCGGGCAGGCAGACCACCGTTGTTCGGTTCGTTCAGTGCCTCTGTGCCCGACGCTTCCGGCTCAGGAACGCGATGACCAGGCCCACGCCCAGCAGCAGACCGACGAGAGCGATCGTCTCCGGCAGTGCGGACATACCGGTGTGCGCCATCTCACCCTTACTGCCACCGGCCGGGGCCGGGTTGTTGGCAGGCGGCGCGGGTGACGGCGGCGCAGAAGCCGGCGGCGATGCCGGCGGCGAACTCGATGTCGATGTCGGAGTCGGAGTCGGAGTCGGTGTCGGAGTCGGTGTTGCCTTCGGGATGTAGACCCCGGCGTCGATGGTGTGATCGACCCCGCCCGGCCTGTCCGGTGCTGTGACAGGCGCGTAGCCGTTGCACAACTGCCCGGTGGTCGGCGGGGTCACATCGGAGTCGTGCGCCCGGTCGGCACCGGCCCGCGGGAGTGTGAACCTCAGCTCGCTCGCCGGGGGTTGCTCGGGCACCTGGCCGGTGTCCGCGGTGCACACGTCGAACTGCACCGTGTACTTCGCGCCCGGCGTGAGCTGGTACTCGGCGCCGACACCACCGAAGTAGTACTCGCCGGCGGCATTGGTCCTGGTCGTGGCGACCTGTTTGCCGTCCGCGTCCAGCAGGTCGATCGTCGCCCCCGGCAGCAGCACGTGCCCCGGGTCCTGGATCCCGTTGTGGTCGCCGTCGAACCACACGACGTTGCCGATCTGGATCGGCGCGTTCGCCGCCGCGTACGCGATGTCACCGAGCCCGCCGGCCTTGCCGAACCCGCCTTGTTCCCGGCTGACGAACTGGAAGCCGTTGGCGGTCGGGTTGTTGCCCGGGCCCTCACCGGTCGCGATGTTGTGGTAACCGGTTCCCGAGGTCGCGACGTTGACGACCGGGTCGAACTCCGTGCTGACGACCCACTGCTGCTGCGGGATATAGGCCACCGACCCCAACGCGGTCTCCTGGTGCGCGTTGGCGTAGAAGTCGCCCGGGAAGTATTCGACGACATCGGCGGGCTGGCCGCCGCTGTTGGCAGGGGTGGCGTGGTTGGGGCAGTTCCCCGTGCCCTCCCACTGGTATTCACCGGTTGGAGTGGCGCAGACCATGGTGATGTCACCACCGGACATGCCGTTCTCCGCCGTGTCGTTCCCCGGGCGGGGATCCAGCCCGCCCCAACTGAGCACGTCCATGAACCGGTCGCGGAAACCCAGGATCATCGAGCCGTCGCGGGTGAAGGCGAGGGAGGCCAGCTCCGGCTGCGGATCGATGAAGACGTTGCCCGACTTCCGGTCGTCCCACGTGTCCGGGCTGGTGTTCCACGGGTTCCAGTGGGTGGCCTTGTCGCCGGAACCGAAGACGGTGCCGCGTTCGTGCGTGAGCGGGTGGCTCAGCAGCGTGGTGAACCGCTTGCCGTCGTAGGTGGAGACGATGGCTTTCAGATCCGCGCGCTGCTGCGTGCTCTCCGCGCTGCACACGCCGCCGACGTACAGCGTGTTGTTGTGGACCTGGAGACCGAACGGCCGCCAGTCGTCGGGGCTCGCGCACCCCGGGTCCGGGATCGGGACCGTCGACTTGGGCGCCGCTACGCTGTCCCCCGTCGCGTCGAAGCTCACCAGGCTGCGGGTCCGCAGGTTCACCGCGTACAGCGTGGAGCCGTCCTCCGACAGGGCCAGGCCGCCGATGCTCTCCTTGCCCGGTGCGTCGGTGAACCCGGGATCCTTGATCATGTCGGCGGTGTCGTGCCGCGTCACCGCGGCGTCCGGCACCCGTGCGAACAGCTCCGGCGCACCCGAGCCGTCGACCGGCACCGTGTAGATCGCGCCCCCGCCCTGCGGCCCGTACGGGGCGTACCGGCGGGCGAACGCGCTCTGGAACAGCCGGGTCCGGTACGTGTCGTACGCCAGCCCGAACGTCGTCCCCACCTGGTCCTGCGTGGCCAGCGTGGCCGGGCACGCCACATCGGTGGGGCACGTGCCCCGGGTCTCCGTCCCGAACGCCACCAACGCCCGTTCGTCGGTCCCGTTGGCGCCGTTGTGAACCGGCACGAAGTACCGCGAGTCCGGCAGCGCGTAGTCGGCCGGATCCCACACCCCCGTCACCACCGAGGCGCTCTTTCCGTCCGACACGTCCACGAACGACGTGAAGCTGTCGAAGTGGTTGTCCGCCGTCGACGCGGGCGCCGCCCGCAGATAGCCGTTGTACGGTGCCGGGACGCTGACGTCGACGCGGTACCGGCCACCGCTCAGCACCGTCGACCCCGACACCACGACCTTTCCGGTGGCATCCGTGACGCCGGTCACAGCGTGCCCCGCGAGGTCGGAGACGCTCACCTTCATGCCCCGCTGCGGCACGTCCATCGTCGCGTTGATCACGCCGGTGCCGAAGAAGTCGCGCAGCACCTCGACCGTCAGCGTGCCGTCGGCGGTCGAGGCGGCGGCCGTTCCGGCCGTTCCGGCCGTCGCTCCCACGGCGCCGCCCGCCAGTAAGAGAACGGATAACGCCGTACGCGCCAGCGGCCCCGCAAGCCTGCGGGCCGACCGGCGCGAGTCTCTGCCGACTCGGTTCATGGCATCACACTCCACATTTCTCTTGTCATGAGGACGAAACAAAAGAAGAGGGCCCACTCCTGTTGCGTGGACCGCTTTCCGGTGATCCTTCGGGGGAATTGTGGACGAGTTGTAAATGCCAGAGGCCAGGAAAAGCGAACACGTGTTCAAGGCCTTGGGCAAGACCGCCTTGGGCTGTGTGTTTTCGCAGCTCAAGCACGGCACTACCCGCCCCCACCGCCGACCTCGCCGACCGCCATCGCGAGCAGCGCGGGATATTCTATGGGCTGGCGCCTCACCGCCACCACCAGACCTCTGGCATTCCCTGGAATCCGTTGATAATCCCGGAGCGCCCAGCGAAATGCGATCAGAAGAATATACGACAGGCGCGATGGCCGAATCCGATCCTCTTGAGTGCGGCATGTCCGGATGACGCCAAGACCCCGATGGCGAGCCGGCGGAGTTCCTTCCGTCTCCCAAGAAACCGTTTCGGCCGTGTCCTCTCCCGGCACCCGGAGAAGAACGCCCGCCCACAACGACGCCGGGACCTGTCATGCCTGAAGAACGCTTGGCTAGGGTGGCCGCATGCTTGAGGTGGAGGTGCTTCAGCTGCTCGTCTCCCCCGCGCACCGGCTCGCCGGGCGGCCGGCCGCCGGGCCTTCGGACGGACCGGCGGACGAGCGGGTGCGCCGGGTGGAGGTGCGCGGCGGTCTCGGGCTGGTCGGCGACCGCTACTTCGGGCGGCCCGCACACCGCGACGCGGCCGTCACCCTGATGGCCGTGGAGAACCTGCCCCGGCACATCGCCGCCGAGGCCGATCTCCGGCACACCCGCCGCAACATCCTGCTCCGCGGCGTCGACATCGACGCCTACGTCGGCCGCACGGTCGAACTCGACTCCGGCGCCGGTCCGGTGACGTTCCTCGTCAACCGCCCGGCCCGGCCCTGCGCCTGGATGGACGTCACCATCGGTCCGGGCGCGCAGAAGGCCCTGCGCGGCAAGGGCGGGGTACGGTGCACTCCGCTGTCCGACGGGGTGATCGGCCTCGGCCCGGCCGTCTTCCGGTGCGTCGGCACACCGGCCGACAGCCGCGACCACGCCGGGCGGTGAGCGACACGCGACTCCTGAGCGACACGCGCCCGGTCGTGAGCGACACCCGACGGACCTTGAGCGACGCTGCCCCGCGCACCGGGGCGTACCCGGTCGGCGGGTCACGGCTGCGGGGTCTCGGACTCCGTGGTAGAAGACCGCCTGGCCCAGGCGGAGTTGGGGTTCGGTGACCTCCGTTCCCCGTCGCCGAGGCGCAGGACGGAGGCCCCGCCGTCCGGCTCGCCCGGCGCGGGGGCGCGGGCGCGGGCGTTGCGGCGGCGTCGGCGGGGGTCCGGGTCGGGGCGGCGGAACCGGCCGGGTCGGCGGTCGCACTGCCGGTCGGCGTGATCGCGGGCGAGGACACCGGGGCCGCGGAAGACGGCGCGGAGGAGTCCGTGGAGAGGCGTGTCCGGCCGACGGGGTGCCGCCCGCGGGCCCGTCCGGCAGCGCGCCCGCACACCGTCGGTGCCGGAGCCGTCCGGCGAAGGCCGGTGCAGAAGAAGAGTCCCCCGACGAGGCCGCCCGTCAGCAGGACGGCCCCGGCGGCTCCCGCTCCCCTGGTCAGGGTCGCGCGGCGCCGACGCCGGGGGCCGGCAGCGCCGTCCGACGGGAACCGCGGGGCCGGCGCGTCCGGGATCCGTGGGGGCGGACGGTCCTCGGCGGCCGCCTTCACGGAGCCGGTCGGCTCGTCGGGGGCGTCCCGGGCATCCGGGGCGTCCGGATCGTCCGGGCCCTCGGAGGGGGCGCCGACCTCCACGAGCGGCCGTATGCGCAGTTACCCCACTCGATCTCCATGACCGATCGGAAGCAGACGGAATCGGACAGAAGCCGACGGACCGGGGAACGCGACCGTCCGCCGTGCGGGCCCTGCCGCGTCAGCCGGGCGGCGCGGGGTACTCGCCGGCCATGACGGTGATCGGGACACACCGGTGAGGCGCGGGTCCTCCGAGCCCGGACCGCCGGGCCGCCGGGCCGCGGCGGCCCTGGTCTGGTGGTGCGCGCTGTTCCCCCTGTGGTTCCTCTTCACCGGGCAGTTCGACGTACTGACGGCCCTCTGGGCCGCCGGCGCGGCCTGCGCCGCGGCGGCCGGGGCCGTGCTGGTGACCGGGCGGCTGTCGGCGGGCCGGCCGCGACTGCGATGGGTCGCGGGTCTGCCGCGGGCCGCCCGGCAGACCGTCCTGGACTTCGGAGTCGTCACCGCGGTGCTGGTCCGGAGCGTGGCGACCGGGCGGCGCGGGCCGGTGGGCCGGTTCGTACGGCGCCAGGCACCGGCCGCCGGGCGCGGACCCGCCGCCGCGTGGCCGACGCTGCTGGCCACCTACTCGCCCAACGCCTACGTGCTCGACGTCGATCCGGACAGCGGCCGGGTGTTGCTGCACGACCTGTGTCCGAGGGGGAAATCGGAGGAGCCGCTGTGAGACGGGAGTTTCTGATCGCCGCGGCGGTGCTGCTGGCCGGCATGGTCCCGCCCGCGCTGGTGACCGCCCGCGGCAGGCCCGTCGACGGGCTGGTCGCGCTGGAGCTGGGCGGCATCATGGCCACGCTCGCCCTGGTGTGCGTGGCCGTCGGCACGCAGAGTTCGGCCGCCACCGGGGTCGCGCTGATCACGGCCGTGCTCAGCTGGGTCGGCGGGCTGCTGTGCGCGCGGTTCCTGGACCGTTCACCGTGAGCGCCACCCGGGTCGCGGCCGACGTCGCCCTGGCCGCCGGCGTCCTCGCCCAGCTCGTGTGCTGCGTCGGCGTGTGGTGGATGCGCGACGTCTTCGACCGCCTGCACTTCGCCGCCGCGGGCAGCACCGTCGGGCCGGTCCTGATCGGGGTGTCCGTGGCGCTGACCGGGTTCTCCTCTCCGTCCGGGACGGTCCAGGCGCTGGCCGCCACGGCGTTCCTGGTGCTGCTCAACCCGGTGCTGACGCATGCCACGGCGCGTGCGGCACGCCACCTGATCCACGGTGACCTCGGGACGACGGACACGGAGGGGGACGGGGACGGGGACGGGGACGCGGGCAGCCGCGCCGGGCGGGCCGGGGAGCCGGAGGGGAGCGGATGAGCGTTCTGCAGGCCGTCGCGTTCGGTCTCGTCGCGGTCCTCGGCGCGGCGGTGGTCCTCTGCCACGATCCGCTGCGCCTGGTGATGGTCAACGGCATGTTCGGGCTGTCGCTCGTGGTGCTGTTCACCGTGCTGCAGGCGCCCGACGTGGCGATATCGATGGCGGTGGTGTCCACGGTGGCCTATCCCCTGCTCCTTCTGGTGACCGTCTACCGCACCGGCGGGGGGCGGGGCACGGCGCGCCGGAGCCGGCGATGAACCGGCGCAGGCTGCGCCTGCTGCTGTTCGTGCCTCCGGCGGCGGTGGTGGGCGTCGTGGTGGTGTGGGGGCTGGTGGGGATGCCGTCCTTCGGCTCACCGCCCCACCCGTACGCCGCGTATCTGCTCGGGCACGTGGTCGGCCGGCGCCATGTGACGAACATCCCCGCCGCGGTCGTCTTCGACTACCGCGGCTGGGACACCCTCGGCGAGGAGCTGATCCTCTTCACCAGCGTGATGGGCACCGCGCTGCTGCTGCGGACGTCGCGGGACGTGCCGGAAGACCGGCCGCGGGACCGTACCGCGAGTGCGGCCGTGCGGTACACGGGCACGCTGCTGGTGCCGGTGACGCTGCTGCTCGGGCTGTGGACGGTCGCCTACGGCTACCTCACGCCCGGCGGCGGCTTCCAGGGCGGCATCGTCTGCGCCGCCGCGGCCCTGCAGATCTGGATCGCCGGAAGCTACCGGGACCACCGGGCGCTCACGCCCACCGCGCTGCTCGACACGGCGGAGGGGTCGGGGGCGGCCGCCTACCTCGCCGTGGGCTTCGCGGCGATGGCGGCCGGACAGGCGTTCCTCGCCGGGTTCCTGCCCGCCGGAACCACCGGCACCCTGCTGTCCGGCGGCACGATCGCCCTGCTGAACTGGGCGACCGGCCTGGAAGTCGCCGCCGCGGGGGTACTGATCTTCCACGAGTTCCTGGAGGAGTACATCCAGACCGTCCCCCGTCCGCACGCCCACGGGGAGAACCGGGCACACGGCGAGAACCGCACTCGCGGGGAGGAGCCATGAGCGTCTATCCGTACGTGGTCGCCGGAGTTCTCTTCCTCTCCGGCCTCTTCGGCGTCGTCAGCAGCCGCGACTTCATCCACGCGGCCGTCAGTCTGACCGTGATGCAGTCGTCGACGTACGTCCTCCTGCTCTCGCTGGGCTCGGTGCGCGGCGGACAGCCGCCGATCGCGCAGGGGGCGCGGCCGGGCCGGCCCATGGCCGATCCGGTGGTACAGGCGCTGACCCTCACCGACGTGGTGGTCAGCGTGGTGGTGCTCGCGCTGCTGCTCGCGCTGGCGCTGCAGAGCCACCGGCGGGCCGGCACCCTCGACCCCGACGAACTGGCCCGCGTCCGTGGCTGACGCGGGTCCGCTGGTACCGCTGACGGTCGCCGTCCCGCTGGCGACCGCGGCGGTGCTGACGGCGACCGCCCGCTGGATCCCGCGCCGGGCGCACGACCTGGCCGCCCTCGGCGCCGCCACCGCCGTCACCGTGCTGGCCGTCGTGCTGGTCCTCGACACCCGCGACGCGCCCGTCGTCTACTGGTTCGGCGGCTGGCGTCCCGTGCACGGGACGGTCCTCGGCATCGCCTTCGTCGTCGAGCCGTTCGGGGCGGCGCTGGCCGCTCTGGCCGGGCTGCTCACCGTGGCGGCCCTCGTCCTGTCCTGGCGGCACGCCGACGAGGTGGGGCACCTCTACCACGCGCTGGTGCTGGCGCTGCTGGCCGGCATGGCCGGGTTCGCGCTGTCCGCGGACCTGTTCAACATCTTCGTGTGGCTGGAGCTGATGAGCGTCGCCGCGTACGCCCTGTGCGGCTACCAGGTCCGCCGGGCGGGCGTGGTGCAGGGCGCCGTCAACTTCGCCGTCCTCAACACCATCGGCTCGCTCACCCTGCTGCTGGGCATAGCCCTGGTCTACGGCCGTACCGGCGCCCTCAACCTCGCGCAGATCGGGGAGAGCCTGCGCGGCGCGCCGCCCGGCGGCCCCGCGGTCGTCGGCTTCACGTTCATCACGGCGGGTCTGCTGGTCAAAGCGGGCGCGGTGCCGTTCCACTTCTGGATGGCGGACGCCTACACCGTGGTTCCCGCGCCGGTGGGCGCGTTGTTCGCGGGCATCATGAGCGACCTCGGCTACCACGCCTTCGTCCGGATCTACTGGGACGGCTTCGCGGAGGCGTTCGCCGGGCACCGGGAGGCGGTGCGCGACGGGTTGCTGGGCGTCGCCGTCGCGACGATCGCCGTGGGGGCGGTGATGGCGCTGCTGGAGGCCGACCTGAAACGGCAGCTGGCCTTCGCGACGGTCGCGCACGGCGGTGTCGTGCTGGCGGGCATCGCCCTGCTGACACCGCGCGGACTGGGCGGCGCGACGCTGTTCGTCATCACCGACGGACTGCTGAAGGCGGCGCTGTTCCTGCTGCTGGGGAGCCTGGTGCAGTGGCTGCGGGGCAGCGACGAACTGCTGCTGCACGGCCGGGGGCGGCGGCGCGGCGCCGTGCTGCCCGGCCTCGTTCTGCTCGCGTGCGCACTGGGCTTCGCGCTGCTGCCGCCGTTCGGCCCCTTCCTGTCCACCGCGCTGGTCGGCGACGCGGGCGGCGGTGACCGGCTGACGGTCGTCGTCGTGGCGGGGGCGGCGGCCACCGGGGCGGTGTTCCTGCGTTCCGCGGCGCGCGTCTTCCTGGGCTGGGGTCCACGTACGGACCCGGTGCTGACCCGGGAGCCGGCCATGCCCGAGGAGGGGGAGCCCGCGCCCGAGCCGGGCGACGCCTGGCGGCGGCCGGCGCACCGGCTGGTCGTCCTCACCCCGCCACTGGTCCTGGTCCTCGTCGCGTACGGGCTGTCGTTCGTACCCGGGATCGCCGACTGGTTCACCCAGGTGGCGCAGTCGGTGCAACGGCCGCGCCCCAACGCGGCGCACGTGCTGTCCGGACGTACGCCGGCGCCGCCGCCCGCTCCGGCGCCCTACGCCCCGGGCGGCGCCGCCTGGCTCGGCGGTGCGACGGCGACCGTGGGAGCGGTGCTGCTGGCCGCCACCTCGATGTGGTGGCAGAGGGTGTGGGCACCGCTGCGCAGGGCGCTGCTCGTTCCCGCCCGCGTGGTCAAGGCGGTTCACGACGGCTCGATGGGCGACTACGCCCTGTGGTTCGTCACCGGGCTGGCGGCCCTGGGGGCGGGCTGGGGGCTGACGCTGCGCTGACCCACCGGCCCCCACGACCGGTCGGGCGACGGCCCGTCGGGCGACGGCCCGTCGGGCGACGGCCCGTCGGGCGACGGCGGTGAACACCCGGGCGGCGAGGTCGCGGCGGGTCCTCGCGGTCTCCCCGCCGCGGGGCCGGGTCGCCGCAAGGGCGCGTGCGCCGGCATCCGGCGCCCCAGCGCCCCCGGCGCCCTGCACCCCGCACCCCGCACCCCGCACCCCGCACCCCGCACCCCGCACCCCGCACCCCGCACCCGTGAGAGCGCTCTCGTGCCGTACCGCACGAGGTCAAGGGGGCGTCGCGAGCTGTTCCGCCGTCATATTACTGAACCGTAACCTGTCAGGGACTACCCCGGGTAACACGGCCGCGGTTACGGTCCTGACACTTCGTCTAAGAGCGGTGCGGGACGGCGGCCGGACGACCGCGGTTCCGTACCGCAGGCCCATGTCCCCACGGGCCGTCACCGCCCGAGCCGCAGCCGATGGCTCGGCCTCCCCACAGCCCCGGAGATCCGCCATGCCCGTTTCCGCCCGCCTGCTGGCCGCGGCCGTCACGACCGCCGCCTGTCTGGGTGCCACGGCCCTGCCCGCCGCCGCTGCCCCGCAATCCGACGCCGTGGTCTCGCGCGGTGTCACCGTCCCGGACTTCTACACCCCGCCCGCGGACCTGCCCGGCGCGAACGGCACCCTGATCCGCAGCGAACCGCTCCCGCTCGCGCTGAGCCTGCCGGGCCTCGACGGACCGCTGCCCGGCACCGCCACCCGCCTCATGTACAAGTCGACCGATTCCGGCGGCGGTCCGGTGGCGGTCACCGGCGCCTACATCGAACCGTCCGCCGCCTGGAAGGGCAGCGGAGCCCGGCCCCTGGTCGCCGTGGCCCCCGGCACCATGGGACAGGGCGACCAGTGCGCCGCGTCCCTCGGCCTGGAGCACCCGCTGCTGGTCAACGACCAGACGCTGTCGGTCGGTTACGAGGACCTGGCGATCTACCGCCTGCTGGCCCGGGGCATCGCCGTGGTCGTCACCGACTACGCGGGACTCGGCGCCACGGACCGGCTGCACACCTACGTCAACCGTGTGGACGAGGGCCACGCCGTCCTCGACGCCGTCCGCGCCGCCCGCTCCCTGCCCGGCACCTCGCTCACCTCCGCCTCGCGCGTGGCCCTGTTCGGCTACAGCCAGGGCGGCGGCGCGACCGCGGCGGCCGCCGAACTGCAGCCCTCCTACGCGCCCGACGTCACCCTCGCCGGCACCTCCGCGGGCGCCCCGCCCGCCAACCTGACCGAGGTCAGCAAGGCCATCGACGGCAGCGAACTGGCCGGAGCCCTGGGCTGGTCGGTCAACGGCTTCCTGCAGTCCGACCCGGCGCTGAAGCCGATCGTCGCCGCCCACCTGAACACGGCGGGCGAGGCGGCGCTGAAGGATCTGTCGACCATGTGCGTGGGCGACGCGCTGCTGTCCTACGGCTATGCCCGCAGCACCAAGTGGACCTCGGACGGACGTTCCCTCAGCGACATCATCGACGCGGAGCCGCGGCTGAAGAGCTTCCTGAACGAGCAGCGCATCGGGACCATGAAGCCCGCCTCCCCGGTGCGGGTGGTCACCGGCACCAGCGACAACCTCGTACCCCACGCCCAGGCGCGCCGGCTCGCGGTCGACTGGTGCGCGAAGGGCGCCAACGTGACCTACAAGCCCGTCGTCCTGGCCAGCCTGGGCAGCGCCCTCATCAACCACTTCACGCCGCTGCTCACCGACCAGGGCGACGCCATCGACTGGCTGACCGACCGACTCGACGGCAAGGCCGTCGTCTCCAACTGCGTGACCATGCCCCTCCAGCCCTGACCGGGCCGCCGCGGGCAGCGGGTGCGGGACGACGGCGGAGCGGTCACGGTCGCGGTCACCGCGACGGGACTTCGCCGTCAGTCCTCCCCCGCGTGCGGGACTTCGCCGTCAACCCTCCCCCGCGTGCGGGGGACCGGCCGTCAGCCCTCCCCCGGCGTGCCCGGGACCGGGGGGCGTCCCGGGCGAGGCGCGGTGCCGGCCGACGTCGCGGTCGAGCCACCAGTCGCGGACCGCCAGGACCAGCGCGCCGAGGACCGGAACCACACCGAGTCCGACGGCGGCCGCCACGGCGGACCGGTAGTCGCGGTGACCCGCGACGAGCACCATGTAGAACACCCCGGGCAGCGCCGCCGTACCGACGGCGCCGCCCAGTCGCTGCCCCGTCTGCAGCGCGCCGCCGGCCGCTCCGGCCATCCGCACCGGCACGTCCCGCAGTGTCATGGTGACGTTCGGCGAGATGACGCAGCCGCTGCCCACGCCGCCGAGGAGCAGCGCGGGCAGGGCGAGCCACACCATGCTGCCGGCGGGCGCCCAGCGCAGGACGGCCGCGGTCGTGCCCAGGCCGAGCGCCACGCCGGCCAGCCCGCAGACGGTCAGCAGCCGGCCGAGCCGCTCCACCAGCCGGCCGGCCACCGCGGCGGCGACCGCCGACCCGATGGCGAACGGCGTCACCGTTAGCCCGGAGCGCAGCGGCGAGTAGTCCAGGCCGTTCTGCAGGAACAGGGCGAAGACCAGCCACACGCCGCTGAAGCCCACGAAGTACAGGGTGGCGATGGCGGCGCCGGCCGCGTATCCGCGCGTGGCGGTCACCAGGCTGGGATGCAGCAGCGGCCGGCCGCCGCGACCCGCGACCCGCCGCTCCCACCGGGCGAAGACCACCAGCAGGGCCAGGCCCACGGCGAACAGCCACCACAGCCGCCGCACGCCGCCGGACTCGGCCAGGACGAGCGGCAGCATCAGCGCCAGCACCCCGCAGCCCAGCAGCCCGACGCCGCCGAGGTCGAGGCTCTCGCGGCGGCCCGCGGCCGTCCTGGGCAGCAGCCTGAATCCCAGCACGAGCGCGATCACGCCGACCGGTACGTTGACGTAGAAGATCCAGCGCCAGCCGTCGGGTCCGGCGGCCAGCTTCAGGATCAGACCGCCCACCACGGGGCCGACGGCGCCGGAGACGCCCACCGTCGCGCCGAACAGGCCGAAGGCGCGGCCACGTTCGGCTCCCCGGAACATCTGCTGGATGAGGGCCGAGTTCTGCGGGGCGAGACAGCCCGCGGCGACGCCCTGGGCCAGGCGGGCCACGACGAGCAGCGTGATCGTCGGAGCGGCTCCCGCGGTCGCGCTGCACACCACGAAGGCCGTCAGCGCCAGCAGGAAGACGCGGTGCCGACCGACCGCGTCGCCGATGCGGCCGGCCGTCACCAGCACCAGCGCGAAGGTCAGGGCATAGCCGGAGACGACCCACTGGATGGCGGGCGCCGTCGTGTGCAGGTCGCGCTGCATCGACGGCAGCGCCACCGCGACGATCGTCACGTCGAGCAGGCTCATGAACCCGGCCACCAGGGTGACCCACAGGGCCCGCCATCGCCTGGGGTCGTTGCCGCCGTCCGCCTCGTCCGGCGCCAGCCGGTCCGTGCCCGCCCGTGTTCCGAAGTGCACCAGTTCTCCAGTCTCCGCCCGACTCCGCCCGTCCCCGCCGTCCCGCCGTCCCCGCCGGTGTCACCGCCGCGTCCGCCGCGTCCGCCGCGTCCGCCGCGTCCGCCGGTACGGGTTACCACCGCACGGCATCCCGCACGCCGGAACGGCGGATCGGGTGGACGGCAGGCCCCTCACCGCCCCTCCCGCGGAGGACGTCCGGCCCCGGTGCCGGTGATCCGGCGTACGCCCTCGTGCCGCCGTGAGCCTTGTGTGCGCCGCCGCTCCCGAGGGCAGAATGCGCCGTGCCCGGGATCACGACGGCCGGCCTGGAAGGCGGCAGGCCCCGGCAAGGCGTCAGGTCCCTCGACCGAGGAACTCGAGAAAGAGGTCGGCTCCCGTGCTGCTGCGTCTGCCCGCGTCCGTGCCCGAAGCTCAGGAGTGCATGGCCGCGGGGGCGGTGCCTGTCGGAGGGGCGACCCTGGTGTGGGCCGTCTGGCAGCGCGACGGCTTCCCCGCGCAGGCGATGTCGCTGCGCAACCTGCCGGAGGCCAACGCCGTCGCCCACGACAGGCTGGGCGCCGCCGTGGTGCTGAACCGGGTCGACGACCGCGTGCCGGAGGTGCTCAGGCGGGCGGCGGCCGCGGTGGGCACCGGGGCGGTGCGGAGGACAGCCACCGTCGGCGGCAACCTCGTGGGCAGCACGCTGCGCTGCCTGCTGCCGGCCGCCCTCGTCCTGGACGCCCGGGCGACGGTGCTGGAGCGGGACCGCACGCACGAGAGCCCGCTCGCCGAGGTGGTGGCCAAGCAACCACTGCTGCTCGGCATCCGGTGGCGTGAGCCGGTCGCCAGCAGCTACCGCAAGCTGGCTGCCGAACCGGGCGGGCCGCCGCCCCTGGTCGTCGCCGCCGCGGTGCACGACGAGGGCGGCGGACGCCGTCACCTGCGGGTCGCCGTCCGCGACGGCTACGAGGTGCTCAGCGACGACGTGACCTGCGACGGTGACACCGGGCAGGCGGTCCGGACCCTGAGCGAGGGAACCGTCGGGACCCTGCGCCCGGAGGCCCGGGATGTGGTCACCCAGCAGGTCACCGACCTGCTGACCCGCGCGGCCGGCAGCTGAGCCCGGCCGGCGGGGCCGACCCCGCCCCAGAAGGCCCCAACGGTGAGGGCACCGCCGGTGAGGGCGTGTGCGACACCGCGACCGGAGACCGAGACCTCCGCCGCGAGCGCCGAGCACCCGCGGCAGCGGCGGCAGCAGCCGTCCCGTCACGTCGGGGGCTTGGCGGGGAATCGGGCGGGGCCGCCGTCCAGGGTGACGTTCAGGCCCGTGGACGTGAGGTCGAGCGCGGCGTCGAGGGCCGCGCACCCGAGGGCGGCGCCTGCTTCACCGTCCGCCTGCCGCCGCGGCCGCCCTCGTGAACCGGCCCCCTCGTCTAACCGGCCGCCCTCGTGGAACCGGTCGCCTTCGTCGAACCGGTTGGACGAGATGCGGTGACCAGGGGCTGCCACGTCTCCACCCGACCGGGGAGACGCAGATCACGACACGGCAGTCGTAGGCCGGTGATCCTCGGGTACCCGGCCCCTCGTGCACGATCCGCACGGCGGCGGCCGGGGCACGGCCGCGCCGTCGACCAGCGACAACGAAAGGCACAGTCGTGAGCACAGTCAAGGAAACCGTGGAAGTCGAGGTCCCCGTCCACACCGCCTACAACCAGTGGACCCAGTTCGAGGAATTCCCTCAGTTCATGGAAGGCGTCGAGGAGATCAGGCAGATCGACGCCGGTCACAACCACTGGGTCACCAAGATCAGCGGCGTGCAGCGGGAGTTCGACACCGAGATCGTCGACCAGCTTCCCGACGAGCGGATCACCTGGCGCACGACGAGCGGTGACACCCGGCAGAAGGGCACGGTGCGTTTCGAGCGCGTCGACGACACGCACACCCGCGTGGAACTCGTGATGGACGTCGAACCCAGCGGGGCCGCCGAGAAGACCGCGGACATGCTGGGGGTCGTCGACCGGCGCGTCAAGGGCGACATGCGGCGCTTCAAGGAGTTCATCGAGGGCCGCGGGAGCGAGTCCGGAGCCTGGCGCGGGCGCATCCGGCCCGGCGACGTCTAGGTCAGCACACCCAGGGCGTCCGGACCTCGACGTGAGGACCGCGGCGAAGCGTCTCGGCCGGGGCACGGCGAAGGCGCTTCGCCTCTTCGCGCCCGCACCCGTATTCGCGCTCGCCCCCGCCTCGCGGGCGGTTCGCTTCCGGGGCCAGGGGCCTCATGGGCTGTCGCCGTGCCAGTCGAAGCGGCGGCTGTCCTGGGGGCGCGGGACGTAGAGGGCGCGGCCGCCGGGGCCGTAGCGGCCTATCTCGGTGTCGAGCGCGACGCCGTGCCGCAGTTCGTGGCCGGGCCGGCCGGTGGTGTCCAGAAGCAGCCCGTCGAGCGGGCCGCCGACCAGTTCCACATAGGTGCGGCCGGGTCGCGGACCGGCGTCCTCGTGATCGGCGCCGTAGACCCGGCCGCGCATGAACTCCGTCTCGTCCATGTCCGCAGCCTCGCATCCGCCACTGACAACGGCCTCCCCGAGGCCCTGTCGGTGGCGGATGCGGTGCGTCAGCCGGGCCCCTGGACCCGTGCTTGCCGTCGCGTGCCGGGCCGTCTCACCGAACGAAACGGCGCTTCGAGCGCGCCAGCACGATCAGGCCGGCGATCAGCAGCACGGTGCCGGCCGCGGCGGGCCACAGGGTCGTGCCCGTTTCGGCGAGTCCGCCGCCCTGAACGGCCTGCTGTTCCGACTGACCGGCCGCGACGGGCGCGTTCGGGACCGCCGCCTGGGACTGCGCGGCGGCGCCGGTGTCCGTGGTGCTGCCGTCGCCGTTCGCGCTGCCGTCGCCCGCCGCGTTGCCGTCGCCCTTCGCGTCGTCCTTCGCGTCGTCCTCGTCGCCCGCCGCCGCGGCGGCGGTACTCGCACGCGACGAGGACGTGGCGTAGACCCGCGGGTTCGTGGTGCTGGACACGGTCGGCCGGCCGCCGTCCGCCTGGCCGGTCCGCGGCGCGGCGGTGGTGGACCCGGCCGCCTGGCCGTCCCCGCCGCCGGCGGGCGGCTGGGTGGCCGGAGCCTCCCCGGACGGCGTCCCGGACCGGGTTTCGGACGGCTGCGCGGTGGGCTCGTCCGTGGGCTGATCGGCCGGCGGCTGCGTCGGCTCCTGCGTGGGCTCGTCCGTGGGCTGCTGGGAGGCTCCCCCGCCCGACCCCGGGCCGGCGCCGCCGTCGGCCCCGGAACCGCACTGCCGGCCGCTGTTGACGCAGTCGGCGATCTCCTGCGCCAGCCCGCCGGTCGTGATGCTGATGAAGTCGTCGTGGTCGGTGGCCGCCTTGTGCAACTGCTCGGGGAAGCCGTCCACCGCGTAGGGGTTCTTGACCTGGCCGTTCTCGACGGTCGGCGCCGGAACGTCGTACACCAGGCGCATCGTCAGCTGCGGGATCGCCTTGAAGCCGTTGCCGCAGTTGCCGCTCGCGTCGGCGAAGGCGACGTGCGTACGGTGGTTGGCGCTGTCGGTGTTGCGGCCGTCCCAGCAGCTCTGGAAGGCGAAGGAACGCACCACCTTGCTGCCCTGCGGACAGATCGGGTACTGCTCGGTCAGCCGGACCTCGTCCTCGAAGCCGGTGCAGCTCCAGTGGGCGTTGGCGTTCGCCAGGCCGTTGGTGGTGGTCTTGGCGTCACCGGTGATGATGCGCAGGAACTGCGGCATCGCGACGACCTTGCCGGTCGGGCTGCCCACGTACTTGATCTCGGCTTCCTGCGCGGTCAGGATCCGGCCGACGTTGCCCTCCTTGCCGCCGCCGTCCTGGTTCTGGTCGAACTCCTGCGTGCCGTCCTGCAGCCGCAGCACCGGCCAGTAGTACGACGACAGGTCGTCCTTGTTCTCGCAGCTTGTGCCGCCCGCCAGGAACGTGTCGTTGCTGGAGAAGGCGTTGATCTTCTGGTTGCCGACGTAGTCGTGGGTGTGGTGCGCGCCGTTGGTCACGCCGGGCGCCACGATCACGTTGTCGGTGTTGTAGTTCTTGTCGGCGTTCACCCCGCACCTGGTGGTGAAGGAGCCGGTCGAGGCGTCCGCGGTGGTGCGCGGCGCGGCGGGGACGTTCGGCTGGACCTCGGTGATGTCCACGAAGTCCGCCGCGACCGGGCCGTTGCCCGCCTGACCGCCGCCCTGCTGGCCTTGGTCCTGGCCCTGGACTTGGTCCTGGCCCTGGCTCGGGCCCTGGCCGCCGGCCTGGGCGTCGGGGACGGTCAGCGTGCAGGCGGCCAGGGAGTCGAGGCCGGCCGGGCGGTCTCCTACGCGGTCGATGGCGACGGCGATGCGCTCGATCGTCGCGGCCCGCTTCTCCTTCAACGGGTTCATGATGGCGTTGTCGGCGAAGCCGCTGTCCTGCCGCTGCTCCGGGGCGGTCGTCTGCAGCCGCTGGTAGGCCTCCGCGGTCTGCTGGTCCAGCAGGGCGAGTTCCTTGTCGACGTCGGCCCGCGCCTGGTCGGGCACCTGCGTCAACCGGGCACCGACATCAGGGCAGTCGATGGTGCCGGCCATGGCGCCGCGGGTCTGGGCGGCACCACCGCCGGAGCCGCCCTCGGTCGCCGAGGCGTAGACGTTCACCCCGACCAGCCCGCCTCCGCCCAGGATCAGCGCGAATGCCGCGAAGGTCGCGCGGCGTGGGCCTGTCGGGCGTCTGCGCGTGCTGCGTCCCACGAGAACTCTCCTACGGATACGGATCATGGCGGTCAGGGCGTGGAAATCCCTCGCCCCATACGGACGGCGGCAGCCGGGTGTTCAACCGCCCCACGAATTCACAGGAAGATCTCAGCCGGACCCGGTCCCCACGCGCCGTCGATTGCCGCTCCGGCTGCGGGGAACCCGGGGACGGCCGTACGCACTCACACGTCTGGAGAGCACCATGAGTCTGTTGCGCGTGGCCGGCCGTCCGATGCTCGCCTCGATGTTCGTCACCGCGGGTCTGAACTCCGTCCGTGCGCCCGAGGACCTGGCCCCGGCGGCCGAGCCCGTGGTCCGGCCCATCACAGAACGTGTGCCGGTGCTGCCCGACCGCACCGAGCAGCTCGTACGCCTCAGTGGCGCCGTACAGGTGGCGGCGGGTGTGCTGCTGGGCATCGGCCGCATGCCCCGGCTGGCCGCGCTGGCCATCGCCGGCACGCTGGTGCCCACCACCCTGGCGGGCCATCGTTTCTGGGAGGCCGACGACCCCGCCGAGCGGACCCAGCAGCGCATCCATTTCCTGAAGAACCTGTCGATGCTGGGCGGTCTGCTGATCGCGGCCGACGACACCGGAGCCTCTCCGTCGCTGGTGTGGCGCGGGCGGCACGCCGTGCACGACGTGCGGCGAGACGCGCGGCTGGTGCGGCGGACCGCCCGTGTCGCCGCCCGGCCGGCCGCCACGGCCGGCAGCCTGCGGGCCAAGCTGCCGCACTGAGGGGCGCCCGGTAACGCGGGAACGCGGGGCGCACCGGCGGCCCTCGCGCCCGCGTTCCCGCGTTCCCGCGTTCCCGTGACCGGGCGCACCGGCCGCAGCCGGTGCGCCCCGCGACTTCAGGGACGTCAGTGACCTCAGTGATCTCAGTGACCTCAGTGACCTGTCACCTCAGTGACCTCAGGACACCACCGCCTGCGCGTAGGGAACGAGCCGGACGGGACCGACCAGGCCGTAGTCCTGCCGGGCCGCCGTGCCGAACACGGACGGCTGGGCCACCCGGAGCCGGTTGATGAGCGGGGTCGCCACTTCGATCTCGATGCTGTTGTGGCCGCCGCGCAGGCAGGGGCCGACGTCGACGACGGGGTGCAGGCGGTCGACCGCGGGCACGGAGGTGCCGTTGACGGTGACACGGACGGTGTCGGAGACCTGCCCGAGTTCCAGGACGGCCCCGTGGGACGCGGTCCAGTCGTCCGGCAGGGTGACCTCGGTGCGGTAGCGGCCGACGCCCGCGGAGTCGGCCAGTTCGGGGATCTTGGACCAGGGCGCGAGCGTGTCCAGCGTCAGGTCGCGCCGGACGCGCTCGGTACGGGTCGCGTCGGAGCCGGGGTACCAGTCCTCGACCTCCAGCTCCCACGTGGCCGGAGTGATCGGGTCGGGCACGGACGGCAGGGTCGTGGTGACCGTGCTGCCGTCGGACAGGCGGGTGGTACGTGGACCCGCGGCGCCGGCCCGCACGGTCAGTCCGCGGCCGGTGAACAGCACGTCGTCGGCGTCCGAGACGACGGCGTGCGGGCGGTTGCCGTAGCGGTCGCCGAACAGTCCGGGCCGCCCCAGCGCGACGATCGTCGTCTCCCCCGGCTGGAGCCTGACGCGCAGGGTGACGTCGTCGCCGTCCTGGGTGTAGCGGGCGAGCCGCACCGCCCGGCCCGTCCAGGCGTCGAGGAGGTACGGCACCGTCGCCCCGCGGCCCCGGGTGCCGCGCAGGGTGACGTCGTGGTCGATCGCGGCCACCGCGGGCTTGACGGTCTCGGCGTGCTTGCCGTTGCACAGGTAGTAGAAGTCCGCGTCGTCGGTGGCCCGGTGGGCGTTGAGGAGCGTGGAGGGGGTGGCGTGGCGGACGTCGGGGGTGACGCCGAGCTCGGCGAGCGCGTCGCCGACCGCGGCCTTGTCGGTGACGCGGACGAAGCCCGGCAGGGCGAGCAGCCTGGCCAGGAGCGCGCGCAGCCGGTCGGTCTCCCCGTCGTCGGGCACACCGGGGGTCAGTGCCTGGTCGAAGGCGCCGAACAGGACCATGGGCAGGCCCGCCTCGGCGAGCTTCAGCAGCTTGCGCGCGTCGTCGACGGCGAGCGTCGGGGAGGAGCCGTCTCACGGTGGCGGTGACGACCGCGGCCGGCCGGGCACCGCCGCGACGGCACCGGCCGGCGTTCCGGCAGGCCGTGCGGCATGCGAGGCTGTCACCGGGCAGACCCCCGACACCCTCAGGAGCACCCATGGCCCTCGACGTCGCCGCGATCCGCGCACAGGTACCCGCGCTGAAGTCCGGTACGGCCCGCTTCGACGCGCCCGGCGGCACGCAGACACCGCAGCCGGTCATCGACGCGATCGTGGACGCGCTGTCCCGTCCGCTGGCCAACCGCGGGCACGTCACGGAGGGCGAGCGCAACGCGGAGGCCATCGTCGCGGCGTCCCGCGCCGCCCTCGCCGACCTGCTCGGCGCGCAGCCGGACGGCATCGTCTTCGGCCGCAGCTCCACGCAACTCGCCTACGACGTCTCCCGCACGCTCGCCAAGGACTGGGCACCCGGCGACGAGGTGGTCGTCACCCGCCTCGACCACGACTCCAACATCCGGCCGTGGGTCCAGGCGGCCCAGGCGGTCGGCGCCACCGTCCGCTGGGCGGACTTCGACCCGGCCACCGGCGAACTGCACCCCGAGCACATCGAGACCGTGCTGTCGCCGCGCACCCGGCTGGTCGCCGTGACCGCGGCCTCCAACCTCATAGGCACCCGCCCCGACGTCCCCGCGCTCGCCGCCCTCGCGCACGGCGTCGGCGCGCTGCTGCACGTGGACGCCGTGCACTACGCCGCCCACGCACCGGTCGACCTCACCGCGCTCGGCGCGGACATCCTGGTCTGCTCGCCGTACAAGTTCCTCGGCCCGCACCTCGGTGTCCTGACGGCCCGGCCGGAACTGCTCGAGACGCTGCGCCCGGACAAGCTGCTGCCGTCCTCCGACGCTGTGCCCGAGCGTTTCGAACTGGGCACGCTGCCCTACGAGTTGCTGGCCGGGGCCGGCGCGGCGGTGGACTTCCTCGCCGGTCTGGCGCCGCAGCCGTCCGGCACCCGCCGCGAACGGCTGCTCGCCGCGTTCGCGGCACTGGAGCCCCACGAGGAAGCCCTGCGCGAGCGGATCGAGCGGGGACTGGCCGGCCTCCCCGGCGTCACCGTGTACTCGCGCGCCGCGCGGCGCACGCCGACGCTGCTGTTCTCCCTGGACGGCCACGACTCCGCGCAGGTCGCGGCACACCTCGCGGCGCACGGCGTCGACGCCCCGGCCGGCTCGTTCTACGCCCTGGAGGCCTCCCGCCGGCTCGGCCTGGGCGACACGGGCGCCGTACGGATCGGGCTCGCCCCCTACACCGACGACGAGGACGTCGACCGGCTGCTCGCGGCGCTGGCGAGCCTCGGAGCGTGAAGGCGTCCGGGTTCCGGGCCGCGGTCCGCGCACCGGGAGTCCCGGGATGCGCGGCCTGGTCCGGCCGGCCGGCCGCGCCGGTCCGGTCCGGTCCGGTCCGGTCCGGTCACCCGGCGTGTGAGCGGACCGGCACGCCTGGGCGGCCGGCCCCGCAGGGGGCCCGGGTGCGCCCGGGCCCCGCGGTCACAGGCGGTCCCACCCCTCGGTCGGTCGTCCCAGCCAGGTGACCGGGCCGGAGTCCGGTACCGGGATCTCCTGGAAGCCCAGGCGGTCGTAGAAGGCACGGGCGGGGGTGTTGGCCGTGCTCATGCAGAGGTGGACGGCCGGGATCCGCCGGTCGTGCAGGGCCCGCAGGAACGTCCGCATCAGGCCGCGGCCGTGGCCGCGGCCCTGCCATCCGGGCAGCAGGTCGATGTGCAGGTGGGCCGGGTAGGCGGCGACCTGCGGGACGACCATCCGCTCGGGGCGGTGCAGCAGGCGGACGATCGCCTCGTCCGGAGTGCCGGGCTCGCCGACCGGGTCGGGGTAGCGGTCCGCGACCAGCGGCAGCCACTTGGCTCGGAAGTCCTCGGCGAAGCGCGGCGTGTCGGCGGTGCCGAGGATGTAGCCGACCGCCCGGCCCTCGCCGTCGTCCAGCACGAACGCCAGCTCCGGCTCCAGATGGACGTACGGATCGGCGAAGGTCGCCGGGAAGATCGAGGGGTCCGCGTAGAACGGCCGGCTGTCCTGGCCGGCGTGCGCGGTGAGGACGCAGATCTCGTCGAGGGCGTCGCGGTCCTCGGGGCGGTAGGGACGTACGGCGGCAGACTGGGTCACCGGAGCATCCTGCCCGGCTGGGAAAGCTCCTACAAGTGCTGCGGGCACACCGGGCCGGGGTGCCGGGCCGGGGTCGGCGTACCGATGTACCGGTGTACGGGGTGTACGGGTGTACTGCCGGCGAGCGCTGCACCGTGACCCGCGGCTCCACCCCGACCGCCAGGGCTCGGCCCCGACGGGGCAGTGTCCCCGTTCGCCGGGGCGCCCGGAGCGCCCGGGCCGCGGCGAAGGGCGCCCTGAACCCGGACGGCGCGCCCGCCCGCGGCCCCGCGCCCGGGCGGGGCCGCGCGCGCCGGGCCACGGCCGCAGACCTGGGCGCCCCTCTACGTCCCGGGAATCACTCTGTCCACCGGGGTGCGCCCCGCGCCCGTCGTGGCGCATTCTTGCTGTGTCGCCCGCTCGGCGGCGCGCGGACGAGGTAGGGGCGATGACTGGGAGCGCCAGGGACACGGAGCGGATGCCCGAGCAACTGGCCGCGATGCTGGTGGACGCCACGACGGAGGCGATCAGCGCGGTCGGCGGTCACTCGGGAGGGGTCTACCTGCGCTCCGGTGTGACCGGACTGCTGCGGCTGGCGGTGCTCGCCGGGCTGCCCGGCCCCCTGTTCCGGTCCTGGTGGCGGCTGCACGCGGACAGCCCGTTCCCGGTGGCCGACGCCTACCGGCTCGGCGTCCAGGTGGTTCTGCCGAACGCCGCGGAGACGATGCGCCGCTATCCCCAGTTCGCGGCGGGGCTGCCGTTCCCGTTCGGGTCGCTGTACGTGCCGGTCGTCGGCGGGTCGACGACCTTCGGTGTCCTGACCGTGCTGTGCCCGCCCGCCGCGGACGCCGCCGAACTGCTCGCGCGACGCGACCGCATGGCGCAGGTCGCCGAGGACCTGGGCACGGCGCTGCTGCGCCTGGAGGGCGGCCGGCGGACGGTCGCCTGGGACGACGACCCGGTGTGCGTCCAGCCGCCCGCCACGCGTCCGTCCGCGGGGCGGGCCGGAGGTTTCGCCTGGGACCCGGTGACGGACGTGGTGACCGTGGACGAGCGCCTGCCCGACCTGCTGGGCGTGCCCGCCGGTGACATCGAGGCGGTGGACGCGCTCGCCGACGCCGTCTGCCCCGAGAGCCCGGGGCAGGTGCTGACCGCGCTTCGCCAGACGGCCGGCGGGCGGCCGCCGGCACTGCCGCTGTACGTGCGGACCGCCGGCGACAGGCTGCGGGTGGTGGAGCTGTGGAGCCCGTACGCCGCACCCGCCCCGCACGGCTTCGCGTCCGGCGCGCACCCGGTCCGGGGCGTCGTCGTCGACCCCGGGCCGGGCGCGGCGGCCGACGCCGCGGCGGACCTGCTGCCCGACGGCGTGCTCTGCACGGACCGGCTGGGCCTGATCCGCTACGCCAACCCGCGGGCCGCTCAGCTGCTGGGCCGGCCTCGCTCGGAGCTGCTCGGCCGTCAGCTGCGTGAGGGCGTGCCGTGGCTGGGGCAGCCGTACTGCGAGGACCACCTGCGCAGCGCCCTGCTGTCCCCCGAACCGGTCCACTTCCACCTGGGGCGGGCCGCGTCGGACGGCGCCGGGACGGCGGACGAGGCCACCTGGCTCGACGTGTCCGTCCATCCCGGAGACACCATCCTGACGTACACGCTGCGGCCTTCGTGCCGGGTGGCGGACACCGCCTCCGGTCTCGCGCCCGTGCCCGAGCAGGAGGTGAGCGGCGTCGCCGCGGCCTCCGGGGACGCGTCCATGGCGCCGGTGTACCGGCCGATCGTGCTGGCCATCGCGCTGACCGAGGCGGTCACCGCCCGCCAGGTGTCGGCCGTGGTGGTACGGGAGCTGCTGCCCGCGTTCGGGGGCGGCCGGCTCGCCATCTACCTGTTGCAGGACCGGCACCTGTACCTGGCCTGGGAGACCGGGTTCCCGCCGGGCTTCCTGACGCCCTTCGAGGGCGTGGGGCTGGACGCCCGGCTGCCCGGTGTGGAGACGCTGACCAGCGGCCGGCCGCTGTTCTTCGACTCCATGCAGCAGCTGAGCGCCGCCTACCCCGGCCTGCCGCTGGACGCGACCGAGGGCTCCCGCGCCTTCCTCCCCCTGATCGCCTCCGGGCGGCCGGTCGGCTCCTGCATCCTCGGCTTCGACCGCCCGCGCAGCTTCAGCACCGAGGAGCGCACGGTGCTCACCGCGCTCGCCGGGCTGATCGCCCACGCCATGGAGAAGGCGCAGCGCTACGAGAGCGAGGCCGCGCTGGCGCGCGGCCTGCAGCAGGCCCTCCTGCCCCGCCGGCTGTCGCTGCACCCGCAGGTGGAGACCACCGGCCGCTACCTGCCGGGCACCCAGGGCATGGAGGTGGGCGGCGACTGGTACGACGTCGTGGGTGCCGGGGACGGGCTGGCCCTGGTCATCGGCGACGTACAGGGGCACGGCGTGCAGGCGGCCGCCACCATGGGGCAGCTGCGCAGCGCGGTGCGGGCGTTCGCGCTCGGCGACCACCCGCCCGACGAGGTCATGAGCGGCACCAACCGCCTGCTCATCGACCTCGACCCCGGCCAGTTCGCGAGCTGCTGCTACATCCGTCTCGATCCGGCCACGGGGCTGGCGCGGGTGGCGCGGGCCGGCCATCCGCCGCCGATCCTGCGCCGCGTGGACGGCCGTACCGAAGTGCTCGACCTGCCCGGCGGTGTGGTGCTCGGGGTGGATCCGCACGCCCGGTACCCGGTCGCCGAACTGCACGTCGAGCCGGGCGCCATCCTCGCGCTGTACACGGACGGGCTGGTCGAGCGGCCCGGCATGGACATCGACGACGGCATCACGGCCCTCCGGGTGGCCCTGGCGCGGGCCGGCGCCCCGGCCGCCCGCGCGGGCGGCCGGGGCCGTGCGCTGGCCGGTGTCGCCGAGCGGCTGACCGCGACGGCCCGGCACATGACCGACCGGCCCGACGACATCGCCCTGCTGCTGGCCACCCGCCGTGCCCCGCAGGCCGCCCGGGCCGGAGGCCGGCACTGAACCGCCCCACGACCCGGCCCCACGACCGGCCCCGCACGGGACGTACTGTCTGTCACCTTCTGTGATGACTCTCGCCTCTTGGGGCGCAACGGTGTAGACATAGGCGCATGGTCCGACTTGTGGGTCGCTCCGGGACGCGGTCGACCCCCCGTTCCGGCGGTCCCCGCACCCGCCGTGCGCCCGGCTTCGTGCTCGAGGTGGACGGACGGACGGTGCGGCAGACCCCGGAGGGTGCGCCCACCCGGCCGGAACCGCACGGCAGACGGACGCCGGGCCGGTCCGCCCGGCTGCGGTCGGCGCTGAGCGGACGCAGCGTGGCCGGGCAGGTGTTCGTCCTGCAGGTGGTGATCGTGCTGCTGCTCGTCGTCGCCGCGGTGGTGGCGCTGGTCCTCCAGGTACAGCGCGACAGCGACCTGGAGGCCCGCAACCGGTCGGTGGCGGTCGCCCAGGCGTTCGCGAACGCGCCGGGCACCCGCGAGGCGCTCGACGCCCCCGACCCGACGGCCGTCCTGCAGCCCCGGGCCGAAGCGGCGCGCAGGGCGGCCGGTGTGGACTTCATCGTTGTCATGAACACCAACGGCATCCGTTACACGCATCCCAAGCCGGACCGCATCGGCAAGCAGTTCGTGGGGACGATCGCGCCCGCGCTGGCAGGCAGGACCGTGACCGAGGAGATCGACGGGACGCTCGGGCGGCTGGTGCAGGCGGTGGTGCCGATCAGGGCGCCGAACGGTTCCGTGGTGGGGGTGGTGTCGGCGGGCATCACCACCGCCAACGTGGGCGGCGCCGCCAACCGGCAGTTGCCCCTCGTGCTGGCCGCCGCCGCCGCGGCACTCTCCCTGGCCACGGCGGGCACCGCGCTCGTGAGCCGACGGCTGCTGCGCCAGACGCACGGCCTCGGCCCGCACGAGATGACCCGGATGTACGACCACCACGACGCGGTGCTGCACGCCGTCCGCGAGGGCGTGCTGATCGTCGGCGGCGAGGGGCGGCTGTTGCTGGCCAACGACGAGGCGCACCGGCTGCTCGGCCTGCCCGCGGACGCCGAGGGGCGCCATGTCCGCGACCTGGGCCTCGCCACGGACACCGCCCGTCTGCTGGCCTCGGGGCGCGTCGCGACCGACGAGGTGCTCCGGGTCGGGGACCGGCTGCTGGCAGTCAACCAGCGGCCGACGGACACCCAGGGCGGCCCGCCCGGCAGCGTCGCCACATTCCGCGACTCCACGGAGCTGCGCGCCCTGTCCGGCCGGGCGGAGGCGGCACGCGAACGCCTCGACATGCTCTACGACGCCGGAGTCGGCATCGGCACCAGCCTGGACGTCACCCGCACCGCCGAGGAACTGGCCGAGCTCGTGGTGCCGCGGTTCGCCGACTTCGCGACCGTCGACCTCTACGACGCCGTGCTCGGCGGGGGCCAGCCGGAGACGGCGACCTCGATGCGCCGCACCGCCGCCGCCGGGATCCACGAGGACACTCCGCTGCACCCGGTGGGCCGGCAGATCGTGTTCGTCGACTCCTCCCCGCACGCGCGCAGCCTCCGGCTGGGCCGGGCGGTGCTGGAGCCGGACCTGCGCGCGGCGCCGGGCCGGCCCGATCAGGATCCGGACCGGGCCGCGCGGATCCTGGACCACGGCGTCCACTCGCTGATCGTCGTGCCGCTGCGCGCCGGGTCGCTGGTGCTGGGTCTGGTCAGCTTCTGGCGCTCGCGGAGGCCCGAGCCCTTCGACGCGGAGGAGCTGGCGCTCGCCGAGGAACTGGTGAAGCGGGCCGCGGTCTCCATCGACAACGCGCGCCGCTACACGCGCGAGCACAGCATGGCCGTGACCCTGCAGCGCAGTCTGCTGCCCCGCAGCCTGCCCGAGCAGTCCGCGCTGGACATCGCCTACCGGTACCGGCCCGCGCAGGCCGGCGTCGGCGGCGACTGGTTCGACGTGCTGCCGCTGCCGGGAGCCCGCGTCGCCCTGGTGGTCGGAGACGTCGTCGGGCACGGGCTGCACGCGGCGGCCACGATGGGGCGGCTGCGGACGGCGGTGCACAACTTCTCCGCCCTCGACCTGCCGCCGGACGAGCTGCTCACCCTGCTGGACGAGCTGGTCGGCCGCATCGACCAGGCCGAGACGCCCGAGGACGGGGGCGTATCGGTCATCGGCGCGACCTGCCTGTACGCGGTGTACGACCCGGTGTCCGCGACCTGCACGGTCGCCCGCGCGGGCCATCCGCCGCCGGCCGTGATCGGGCCCGACGGCGAGGTGGGTTTCGCGGAGGTGCCCGCCGGTCCGCCGCTGGGTCTGGGCGGTCTACCGTTCGAGGCGGCCGACCTCCAGCTGCCCGAGGGCAGCCGTCTCGTGCTGTACACGGACGGGCTGGTCGGCGGCCGGGGGCAGGACATCGAGGAGGGCCTCGACCTGCTGCGCGGTGCGCTGGAGCGGGCCGGTCCGTCGGCGGAGGACACCTGCCGGGCGGTGCTCGACGCCTTGCTGCCGGCCCGGCCGAGCGACGACATCGCCCTGATCGTCGCCCGCACCCGGGCGCTGCCCGCCGACCGGGTCGCGGAGTGGCAGGTGCCGTCGGACCCGGCGGCCGTCGCGGACGTACGGGCCGCCGTCACCCGCAGGCTCGCGCGGTGGGGCCTGGAGGAGCTGACCTTCACCACCGAGCTGATCCTGAGCGAGCTGGTCACCAACGCGATCCGCTACGGCGGGGAGCCCATCGGCGTCCGGGTGCTGCTCGACCGGACACTGATCTGCGAAGTCTCCGACGGCAGCAGCACCTCGCCGCACCTGCGCTACGCGGCCATGACGGACGAGGGCGGCAGAGGCCTGTTCCTGGTCGCCCGACTCGCCGAACGCTGGGGCACCCGCTACACCCCGTCCGGCAAGATCATCTGGTCCGAACAACCCCTCCCCTGACACCCCACTTCCACTCATCCGCACACCGACGCGGACGGCAAGGCCGCAAGGCCGCCAGGCCGGAAGGCCGCCAGGCCGGAAGGCCGCAGGCCGCCAGGCCGCCAGGCCGGAAGGCCGCAGGCCGCCAGGCCGCCAGGCCGGAAGGCCGCAGGCCGGAAGGCCGCAGGCCGCCAGGCCGCCAGGCCGGAAGGCCGCAGGCCGCCAGGCCGCCAGGCCGGAAGGCCGCAGGCCGCCAGGCCGCAGGCCACAGGCCGCAAGGCCGCCAGGCCGCAGGCCACAGGCCGCAAGGCCGCAAGGCCGCAGGCCACAGGCCGCAAGGCCGCAAGGCCGCAAGGCCGCAAGGCCGCAGGCCGCAGGCCGCAGGCCGCAGGCCACAGGCCACAGGCCACAGGCCGCAGGCCACAGGCCACAGGCCACAGGCCGCAGGCCGCAGGCCGCAGGCCACAGCGTCGCGTAGCCCCGTCCGAGATCGGCGCCCGGGGGTTCGCTGCGGGCTCGCCCTCTCGCCGCTGCGGACCGATCGGCGCACCCCGGGCGCGCGCCACCGCGGCGCTGCTGGCCACCTCCGGCATCGCCAGACCGGGGGCGCCCCCTGTGGCCTGGTCGTCGGCCTGGTCGTCGGCCTGGTCCTCGTTCTCGTCATCGCCCCGCTGCTCATCGCAGCGAGTACCCGCGCGGGGTCTCGGAAGGAGGTTGCGAGGGCCGCCGAGGCCGACGCGGTCCGGTCCCCCGCCGGGCCGCAGGACGGAAAGGGCCTGCCCATAAGTCTGACTTATGGGCTCATAGGGCGGACCCGCGTACTGACTTAGGCTTGCCTTAGCTTAGGCTTCCCTTTCGAGTCGTCTGTCCTCGCTCGAAGGGAAACCTGATCATGCCCCGCCCCCTGCGGGTAGCCATCGTCGGAGCCGGCCCCGCCGGGATCTACGCCGCCGACGCGTTGCTCAAGTCCGAGGCGGCCGCCGCGCCCGGTGTGTCCATCGACCTCTTCGAGCGCATGCCGGCCCCGTTCGGCCTGATCCGTTACGGCGTCGCGCCGGACCACCCCCGCATCAAGGGCATCGTCACCGCCCTGCACCAGGTGCTCGACAAGCCGCAGATCCGTCTCTTCGGGAACGTCGACTACCCGTCCGACATCAGCCTGGACGACCTGCGCGCGTTCTACGACGCCGTGATCTTCTCGACCGGCGCCACGGCCGACCGCGCGCTGCCCGTCCCGGGCATCGACCTCGACGGCTCCTACGGCGCGGCCGACTTCGTGTCCTGGTACGACGGCCACCCGGACGTGCCGCGGACCTGGCCGCTGGAGGCCGAGAAGGTCGCCGTGCTCGGCGTCGGCAACGTCGCGCTCGACGTGGCCCGCATCCTGGCCAAGACGGCGGACGAACTGCTGCCGACGGAGATCCCGCCGAACGTCCACGACGGCCTGAAGGCCAACAAGGCACGCGAGATCCACGTGTTCGGCCGTCGCGGCCCGGCGCAGGCGAAGTTCTCCCCGATGGAGCTGCGGGAACTGGACCACTCCCCCACCATCGAGGTCATCGTCGACCCCGAGGACATCGACTACGACGCGGGCTCGATCGAGACGCGGCGCGGCAACAAGCAGGCCGACATGGTCGCCAAGACCCTGGAGAACTGGGCCATCCGCGACGTCGGCGACCGTCCGCACAAGCTGTTCCTGCACTTCTTCGAGTCGCCGGTGGAGATCCTCGGCGAGGACGGCAAGGTCGTCGGCCTGCGCACCGAGCGCACCGCGCTCGACGGCACCGGCAACGTCAGGGGCACCGGCGCCGTCAAGGACTGGGACGTCACCGCGGTCTACCGCGCGGTCGGCTACCTCTCCGACAAGCTGCCCAAGCTGCCGTGGGACATCGACTCCGGCACGGTCCCGGACGAGGGCGGCCGGGTCGTCCAGGAGTCCGGCGAGCACCTGCAGTCGACGTACGTCACGGGCTGGATCCGGCGCGGCCCCGTCGGCCTGATCGGCCACACCAAGGGCGACGCCAACGAGACGGTGGCCAATCTGCTGGACGACTACGCGAACGGCCGGCTGCACACCCCCGCCTCGCCCGCCCCCGAGGCCGTGGACGCGTTCCTCGCCGAGCAGGGCGTCCGCTTCACCACCTGGGAGGGCTGGCACCGCCTGGACGCCGCCGAGAAGGCACTGGGCCAGCCGCAGGGCCGCGAACGCGTGAAGATCGTCGAACGCGAGGACATGCTCCGGGAGAGCGGCGCGTAGGACGTGCCCGGGGTGCGGCGGGGCCGGGTCCGTTCCCGGCCCCGCCGCACCCGCTCGTCGGCGCCCCACGCGCCCGGCCGGACAGGACCCGGGCCGGCGTCCTGTTACCGTCCACGGGTGTTCTCGCTCCTCGAACCCCCCTTGTTCACCCGGCTGAGCGATGCGCGGCGGGTGCTCGTCGCCGGCGCCGGCGGCGGTTTCGACGTGTACGCCGGTCTGCCCCTGGCCCTCGCGCTGCGGTCGGCGGGCAAGGAAGTGCACCTGGCCAGCCTGTCGTTCGCGGACCTGTACGGGCTGGACGGCGACGTGTGGCTGGACGTGGACGTCGCGGCGGTCGGGCCGGACACCGAGGCCCGCGGCGACTACTTCCCCGAGCGGACGCTCGCCCGCTGGCTCGCCCGGCAGGAACTTCCCACCACCGTCCACGCGTTCCCCCGCGTCGGCGTGCGGCCGTTGCGGGCCGCCTACCGCACGCTCATCGAGCACCTGGGCGGGGTCGACGCGATCGTGCTGGTGGACGGCGGTACGGACATCCTCATGCGGGGCGACGAGCACGGGCTGGGCACGCCGGAGGAGGACATGGCCAGCCTGGCCGCCGTGAACGGCCTGGAGGAGGTGCCCGACAGGCTCGTGGCGTGCCTGGGCTTCGGCGTGGACTCCTACCACGGCGTCAGTCACGCGCTGGTCCTGGAGAACCTGGCGGCCCTGGAGCGTGACGGCGCTTTCCTCGGCGTGTTCTCCCTGCCGTCCGGCAGCCGTGAGGGCGCGCTCTACCTGGACGCGGTGGCGCACGCGCAGCTCAGCACACCGGAGTACCCGAGCATCGTCAACGGCTCCGTCGCGGCGGCGGTGCGCGGCGAGTTCGGCGACGTCCGCTTCACGGAACGGACCAAGGGCAGCGAACTGTTCGTCAATCCGCTGATGTCCGCGTACTTCTGCGTGGACGCCGCCGGTCTGGCCCGCCGCAATCTCTATCTCGACCGGCTCGAGGACACCACGCTGATGCGGCAGATCAGTTCGGTGATCGAGGAGTTCCGTGCGCGACTGCCACGCCAGCGGCCGCCGCGCGCGTTCCCCCACTGAGCCGGGAGAGCAGCAGCCATCCACTGGCACCCGTGACGAGCAGGCCCGCCACCATGGCGACGAGGCTCATGGCCGAACCGGAGGACCAGTCGACGCCCGCGGCCCGGAAGGCCAGTACGAGGGTGAGCGCCGCGCCGGTGAAGGGCAGGGCGAGCAGGGCCGCGCGGGTGCGTTCCAGGTCGTCCTCCGCGAGGGCGCCGAGGACGCCGACGCCGAGCGCGAGCGCCCACACGCCGAGGGCCTGGGCGTCGAGGCGGTCGAGGTCCCACGGGACGAAGCCGGACCAGAAGCCGGGCCGCACCAGCAGCCCCGTGCCGATGCCCAGCCAGGACGAGCCCAGCACCGCCAGCGGCGGCTTCGACCAGTTGGGCAGCGGCGCGGTGCGCGCACCGGCGGGCTGACCGGACGGCGTCAGGTGCTGCCAGGCGAGGAGGATCAGCGCGGACACGGTCAGCACACCCAGCGTGAACATCCAGCCAAGACTGAACAGGACCAGGATGATCGAGCCGCCCTCGGCGATGTACAGGTGGCGGGCGTCGAGCAGGCTCACCGTGAACAGGCCCACCAGCACGATCGCCATGGGGTACACCAGCGTGCGCACCTCCTGCCACAGGCGCGCCCGGCCGACCGTGAACAGGGCCGGTGAGGTGCCCAGCATGGCGGCGCCGACCAGGCCCTGGCTCAGCGGCTCGGGCGAGGGCCAGGCTCCGAAGACGTGCCCGGTCAGGCTGACGGCCGTCATCAGGCCGCCGACGAGGAGGCTGATCACCGCGACGACGGTGGTCAGCATGGCCACACCGGCCGTCAGCGCCCTTGCGTCGGCCGACGCCGGCACGGGCGCCGACGCCGGCACGGAGGCCGAAGGGGTCGGCCCGTCCGGGGCCGGTGTGTTCTGGGAGGACTCGGTCGGGTTCGGCATGGCGGGCTCCGATTCCTGGTGTGCCGGCGCGGCGGCTAGGCGGCTGGGGTCGAGACGTCGACGGCCGGAGGGCGCTCGTCGGCCGCGGTCCGTTGGAGCGATGCGCGTTCGAGCAGTTCCCGGGCGTACATCAGGCGCAGGGCGACCACCGCGGTCGCGGCGAACGCGAGGAGTCCGCAGCCGACGGAGACACCGGCCGACAGCGCCGTGTGCCGGTCCAGGCCGAGACCGCGCTCGAACACCGGCACCGCGCCCGCCGACAGCACCGGCGCCAGGCACAGGGCGGTCAGGTGCAGCCGCCACTCCTCGCGGGCCCAGCTTCGCCCCCGCCGCCCGGCCCGGCGCGCGCTGACCGCCATCACGGCGTACGTGACGGCGTACGGCACCAGGTAGGCCGCCAGCAGTCGGCGGCCCGCCGCGCCGGAGTCCAGGTAGGAGCGGGCGATCCAGGTCAGCGCGGCCGCACCGGCCAGGTGCGCGGCGGCCAGCACCGGCAGCGGCGCCCACGACCCCCGCACCCCCGCGACCTGCGCCCGCCGGTCCAGGGTGCGGGCGGCGATCAGCGCGCCGAGGACGACCAGCGAGCCCAGGTGCTGGATGGCCACGCGGTTGATCTCCGTCATGGGAAGTCCGGGCAGCAGCCGGGGCAGGGCGCCCCACTCCAGGCGCAGCAGCGGCGCGGTCAGCAGGAAGGCGTAGCACAGCAGCATCCAGCGCTGGTGCAGGTCGCGGTGGCCTGCGACGGCGGCGAGGACGCCGAAGGTCACGCTGAGCACGGTGCCGGTCAGGATGGTGGCGAGCACGATCCAGAAGGCGGGCCCGCTGAAGGCGTCCTCGGGCGCGGTCCGGGCCAGGTACACGGCGGCACCGCCCATGGAGGCGTACACCGTCACCGCGAAGAGCACGCCGAGCACGCGGTGCAGCCGGGTGCGCCGCCGCGCCGCGGTCAGGAGTTGCGCGGGCCCGAGCAGCATCAGGATGCCGCCCAGCACCGAGTGCAGGATCATCGGGGCCAGGCTGTGGCGGTACGGCGCGATCCTCGTGGCCACGGCGTCGGCGACGTAGCGCGGCGAGACGGCGCGGGCCAGCAGCCACTCGCCGTAGGCAGGCGCGCCCGGCCGGGCGTACGGCCACAGCTCGGTCATCGCCACCGGCGCGTACGCCACGCACACGACCGTCACGGTGACTGCGGCGACACGGCGCCAGGTGCCTTTCGTCGGACGACGCACGACGACTCCCCGCTCGTGGCCTCTGCCGGGCCCTCGATAGTCTCGTCTGGACTATCGAGACGGTAGGGCCGGAGCGGCGCCCGGGTCAACGGTCCGTCAGGCGGGCGTCCCGCTGCTGCACCCATTGCCAGAAGTCGACCATCATCCGCTCGTAGCGGATGCCGAACTCCAGCGCCTCGCGCTGTCCGGCGGTCAGCAACTCCCCCACGCTCCCGGCGAGTTCCTCGTATTCGTGCAGGGTGCGGGCGTGTTCGCCGACCTGGGTGGGCGCGAGCACGTCGGGCCGGCCGCCGAACCACAGCTTGAGGATGCCGCGCTCCCGCGCCTCCACCGGCACGAACTCCGGATCGTCCAGCCACCCCTTCAGCACTTCCCGGCCGCGGTCGGTGAGCGCCAGCACCCTGCGGCCCCGCCCGCTCTCCTGCCGCACCTGCGACAGCAGACCCGCCGCGAGCAGGCGGTCGCACTGCGCGTAGACCTGCGCGTGCGGCACGGACCAGAACGGGGCCACGGTGCGGGCCGCTTCCACCTTCACGTCGTACGCACTGGCCTCGCCCAGTTTGTCGATGATGCCGAGGACGAGGTACGAGGAGGTGGTCAACCGGGTGTCTGACATGGAGCGACGGTATCGCCCGGGCGGTCCGGGAGCCGTCGTGGGCGTGGTGCGGACAGGGCCCGCCCCGAAGCGGATGGAGGGCGGGCCCCGTTCGCACGGGCCAGTGTCCTCGCGCACCGGCCGGTGGCGGGACGTGTGAAGCGGTGCGGCCACGGGTGGGCGCCGCGCGCCCCGAGTGCGGGGACACGCTCCCGTGCGCCCACCCCCGGATGATCGCCGGACGGCGGCGGGCGGGATACTGGTGTGCGCACGTGCCCCCACTCCGAGATGGACTCATGCCCGCCTCCGCCACCGTCCACCCCACGATTCCCCCCACGGTGTGGCTGGCTCGCGGCCGCCACCCCGGCCCCGACGCGCCGGACGTCGTCCGGGACACCCTGCGGCGGCGCGGACAGCACCGGGTCATCGACGACCACCTGGAACTGCCCGACGGCCGGAGCGCCTCGCAGCACGTCTTCGAGGCACGCTGGAAAGCCGCCGGGACGGTGACCGTGCGGGCCCGGCTCACGCTCGCCCGGGACACGGCCGACGGTCAGGAATGGGTGCTGGCGGCGGAGGCGGAGGCGCCGTGGGACCCGGAGTGGCCCTCGCCCGTCACCGTGTTCTGGCCCGACGCCCCGGACGCCGACTGGGACCACGACCCGGCGACCGGACTGCGTCTGGGCGGGGTCAACCGGCTCCCCCCGGAGGACAAGGACATCCGGCGCCTGCTGCGCGCCTCCGTGCGCGACGGCTGGAGCATCGACGTCGTCGTCCACGAGGCGATGACTCCCGACGAACACGGCCGGCGACCGCTCGCCCCGCTGCTGCCGCCGAGCCTGCGCCACCGCGTGCTGGAGCACCGCGCCGCGCCGGAGCAACTGCGCGTGGTCAACTGGGCGCTGCGCGAGTTCCACGTCGAGGTGCCGCGCGGCGGGGCCGTCCTGCTGCCGCCGTTCCCGGCCCCGGCCGGGTTCGACGCCGGCGACTTCGCCGTGCGCACCGTCTTCCTGGACGGCTCGCGGCCCACCGGACTCGTCGACGCCCTGAACCGGTTCGCCGCGCTGCCCCCGCCGCTGCCCCAGGGCGGCGAGGAGGCCCTGACGGCGCTGCGGGAGGACTGGCACCTGCGCACCCCGGAAGAGGAACTCGTCCATCAGCGCAAGCTCGTCGCCATGTACGCCGAGGCGCTGGAGGCCATGACCAAGTCCCGGGACCTGTACCGGGAGGCCGCCGAGCGCGCCCACGAGGCCCTGGCCGTCTACCGGGAGTCGGCCGGGGATCTCCCCGCGCGGCCGGACCCGTCCACCGCTCCGGCCCGGTCCCCGTTGCGGCAGCTGACCCGGACGTTCGAGCGCCTGAAGGTCACCGCCGCCAGGGTGCCGCGTCCCGCGTCGGACACGCCGGACGGCGGGCGCGAGGACGGCGGTGACGCCCCGTCGGGGGCGGCCGAGCCGTAGCGGAGCCGTGGCCGCCGGGTCCGCCGAGCCCGACCGTGACCGGATCCTCACAGGTGGTCCAGGACGTATGCGCGCCGTATGCGGGAATCCGTGAAGTGGGCGCGCCGGGCGGCACGCCGGATGGAGGAAGGTCCCCGTGAGATCCACCACAATCATGATCACCGTCGTCGCGGCCCTGGCGGCCGTCGTGCTCGGGTTCGCCGTGGTGCTTCTGGTGCGGCTGGTACGGACCCGGCGCAGCCTGCGGCGCGCGGGGCTTCCGACCGGCCCACGTTGGGTTTTCTGGGGTGCCGTGCTCTATTTCGTGCTGCCGACCGACCTGCTGCCCGACCCTGTCTACCTGGATGACATCGCCGTCCTCCTGCTCGCACTGCGCACCCTGCGCGGCAGCGTCGGCCGGGCGAATGGTCACGAATCGTCCCTTTGACTACGCAGAGTAAGGAAACCAATCACAAGTTCGATTCGTATAAGTGACTGGAAGGGCAAGGCAGTCGGCGGACCGGACGGAGCCACGATGAGGGGGACCGTCTGATCGGCGCAGCACCGACGAGGGAGAGACGATGCAACCGTTCACGCTCAACTACGCACGTCCAGCGGTGGAGTTGGAAGCCACCACCCCGTACGTCTACGACTCCGGGCTGCAGTTGAACGTGCTTTTCGACGGCCGGGTCGCCGCGCGTGACCTCGCGCTGCTGAGGGAACTCGGCACCACGACATCCACCGCGGGTTCCAAGACTCACTTCGACGACTGAACACGGAACCACCGACGATGACGGTGCTGATCCTGACCTCCGAAGAGGACGTGACGGCCGACATGGTCGTCGTGCACCTCAACTCGTCCGGTGTTCCGGTGGTCCGGCTCGACCCCGCCGACCTGACCGACGGCGTGGCCCTGTCGGCCGAGTACGTGCACGGGGCCTTCCGCGGCCATCTGCAGTCCGCGGGACGCCTGGTGAGCATCGACGGTCTGCGGTCCGTGTGGGTCCGCAGACCCGGTGCGGCGGCCGCGCGGGCCGCCGCACCGTCCGCATGGCTGACGGAGGAGTCCTCCCAGGCCCTCTACGGCATGCTCCGCGGCTCGGGGGCCCGTTGGATGAACCATCCCGACGCGGCCCGCCGGGCCCGGCACAAACCATGGCAGCTGCGCCTCGCCCAGCGCTGCGGGCTGCCCGTCCCCGCCACCCTGATCACGACGTTCCCGCAGGCCGCCCGGGACTTCGCCGAACGCTTCCCGGACCTGGTGGTCAAACCGGTCTCCGGTGCGCACCCGCAGGATCCGCCGCGGGCGGTGCCGACCAGCCGGGTCGCACCGGACACCGACTTCTCCGCGGTCGCCTACGGGCCCACGCTGCTGCAGCGCCGGGTCGCCAAGCGGGCCGACGTCCGCCTGACCGTGGTGGGCGGGCGGATGCTGGCGGCCCGCAAGGCCGTCGCCGAGGACGCCGATCCGGAGGAGGTCGACGTCCGCTTCGCCTCGGGCGACGTGCCGTGGCGCCCGGCCGACGTCCCGCCCCGGGTCTCCGACGCGGTCCGCCGTTACGTCCGGGAGGCACAACTGTCCTACGGCGCGTTCGACTTCGCCGAGGACGCCGACGGCACCTGGTGGTTCCTCGAGTGCAACCAGTCGGGGCAGTTCGGCTTCGTCGAGGTGGAGACGGGCCAGCCGATCGCCCGGACCATCGCCGAGTGGCTGGCGCGGCCCGGTCGGCGGCCGCACACCCGCCGCGACGACTCGAGCCGGACGGTGTGCTGAGCGCGCGTCAGTGCGGGAGCGAGCCGGGCGGCAGGGCCGTACGCTGCCAGCCCGCCCCCGGGGAGGCCGGGCGCTCGGTGGGCGTGAAGGCGCCGTGGGACTGCAGAGGCCGCATGACGTACTCCAGTTCCCGGCTCACCCGTTCGGCCTCTCTGCGGGTATGTGCGGGGACGTCGCCGCGCTCGGCGACGAGTCTGTCGTAGATGGGGGACTCCTGGAACACCCGTCAACGCGCCTTTCCTAGTGCTGCCCACGCACATGGGCACGGGTGCCGAGTCTAGGGGCCGCGGCCACGTCGGAGGGCGGATTCGGCGGGAGGAGGTGAGGTCCGCCCCGGATCCCGGCCGGGCCGGGGGTCCGCCGGCGTCGGCCGTCCGGGCCGGGCCGGACGGTCACCAGCGCCGATACTGTGCCCCGGAGCGGACCGAACACGCCTGCGGACGTGGCGAGTTGCACGGTGTCCGCCCGCTCCGCCGACCGCCCGTCACCGAGTCGGCCGAGGAGTCCGTCCTGACGGGGCGGGACGCAGGCGACCAGGATGCCGGCGGCCACGGCGGTCAGGGTGATGGACACCACAAGTCATCGGCCGCCCAGGCCGCCCGTCGCTGAGACGGCGGCGAGACCGCGGGGGAACCCCGGGCGGGCACGGCCGGCCCGATGCCGGCGCGGACCCGGCGGACGCCGTGCGGCACCCGGACGGGCGAGGAAGGAGCCCGTGCCGGCTCCGGCTCCACCGTCGCGCGCGATGAGGGCGCCCGCGCCTCACACGGCGAGCGACAGCCCCCCGTCCGCGCGGCCGGCCCGCCGGGAGGCGAGCAGCAGGGCGTCGGCCCTGGCTATCGCCTCGTCGAGGTCCGCGGCGCCCGTCATCGCGCACAGCCGGTCGCCGACGGCACGCGCCTCGCGTGCGATCTCGGGGCTCTCCCGCTCCGCCTGCGCGATGCGCAGCGTGGCGTACCTGGTGAGCAGTGTTCTGACGGCCTTCGGGTCCGGAACGAGCACGGGGCGCCCCTTTCTTCGTCTGCGGCTCGTGTGCCCGGGCACGGCCGGACCATGCGCCCCTCCGGCACCGCGTGCCGCGATGGACGCGATGTCGCCTCCGGCCCGGTTCCCCTCGCGCTCTGACGCGTTGAGCACAGTGCAATCCTCCGAGCACGAAAGGTGACCGACCATGAACCGCTCAGGCCGTCTCCTCAGCGTCCTCTACCTCGCCACCAGCGGCGGGCTCGCCTGGACCACGCTCCTCGAGTTCCGCCACGGCCCGCTGTGGGCCGGATTCCTGTTCGCCGCCGCCAGTCTCGTCCCGGTGATCGGGGCCGTCCGCGAGTCGGTCGTCACCGACCTCTGCCGGGCGGCCGCCGAACCCGTCGGGCCAGGCGGCCCGCCAGGCCACGGTGGTCCCGGCGGTTCCGGCGGTTCCGGCGGTCCCGGCGCCGACGCGATCGTCCGCGAGGAGCTGGACGGCGCGTGCTGCGAACGCTGGTGGACGAGCCTCGGCTCCGACCACGACGCGACGTGCCGGCACCGCGTCCCGCGTGGCAGCGCCGCCTGACGCGCGGGCGGCCGCCCGTCAGGCCGCCCGCCCGTCAGGCGGCCTGTCCGCCGTGCAGGGCCGTGTAGGCGCCGCCGCGGCGCAGGAGTTCCTCGTGCGTGCCGGTCTCCAGGATCCGGCCGTCGCCCATCACCACGATCCGGTCCGCGCCACGCACCGTGGACAGCCGGTGGGCCACCACGAAGGTGGTCCGCCCGTGCAGCAGCCGGGCCAGCGCCTGCTGCACGAGGGCCTCGGAGCGCGTGTCCAGTGCCGAGGTCGCCTCGTCCAGGATCAGCACCCTGGGGTTCCTGATCAGGGCGCGGGCGATGGCCAGGCGCTGGCGCTGGCCGCCGGACAGGCGGGCGCCGCGCTCACCGACGAGGGTGTCGAGGCCCTGCGGGAGCCGGTCGACGAACTCCAGCGCGTTCGCGTCGCGCAGGGCCGCGCGCACCTTCTCCTCGTCGGCGTCGTCCATGCCGTAGGCGACGTTCTCGCGGATCGTGCCGTCGAAGAGGATCGACTCCTGCGGCACCACCGAGACGAACCTGCGGTAGGTGCGCAGGTCGAGCGTGTTCATGTCGGTGCCGTCCAGCAGCAGCCGGCCCGGTGTCGGACGGACGAACCCGATGACGAGGTTGAGCACCGTGGACTTGCCCGCGCCGGACGCGCCGACGAGCGCGATCGTCTCGCCGGGAACGACGGTGAGGCTGAAGTCCCGTACGGCGTAGCGCCCGTCGTCGCCGTAGGCGTAGCCGACGTCGTCGAAGGTGACGGCGCCGCGCAGCGAGGTGAGTTCGGACCTGCCCTCGTTGTCCTCGAGTTCCGGCGCCTGCAGCACCTCGCCCACGGAACGGACCGATTCCAGGCCCTTGGTGACGACCGGGGCCAGGCCGGCCAGCGTGGTGGTCGAGTTGGTGAGCGTGGTCAGGAAGGCGCTGAGCATGACGACGTCGCCGGGCGTGACGCCCCAGACGCCGTAGTACGACACCAGGGCCGCGCCGGCCAGCACCATGACGCCGACCACGTTGAGGACCACCCAGGCCAGCGAGCCGAAGCGGCCGTTGACGAGGTCGAGCCGCATGCCGGAGGTCAGCAGCCGGTGCAGGGTGCCGTCCATGCGGCGCAGCGCCTTGCCCTCCAGGCCGTGGGCGCGGGTGACCGGGATGAGCCGGGTCATCTCGGTCACCCGCGAGGACAGGGTCTCGACCTCGTGGCGGAAGTGCTCGTTGTGGGTGCGCAGCCGGGCCCTCAGGCGGGCCACGACGAGCGCGGCGGCGGGCACGACGACGATGAAGACGGGGAGGAACTCCGGTGTGCGCACCCCGATGATGACGAGTCCGCCGGTGAGCACGGTGATCGCGCCGAGCCCGGTCTCCGCGGTCTGCTGCACCATCTGCTCGACCGTCTCGACGTCGCGGACCACCTTGGCCTGCAGCACACCGGCGCTCACGCGCGAGTGGTAGCCGATCGAGAGCTGCTGCATCCGGGTGCACAGCGCCGAGCGCAGGGCGGTTCCCATCCGCCGGACGCTGCCGTACAGCAGCCGCACGTACAGCAGGTGCAGGGGGTAGTTGACCAGGAGGATGAACGTGATGGCGCCGGTGCTCAGCCAGAGCCTGCCGATCGGCTGGTGCTGTACGACGGTGTCGACGATGGACGCGGTGATCAGCGGCAGCAGCCAGACGGGGCTGTGCTTGACGGTGAAGACGCCGACCGCCGCGACGAGGCGGCGGCGGTCGGCGCGCAGCAGGTAGGCGAGGGTGCGGAGCGGGTGTTCGTCCCGGTAGCGGTGGTCGAGCGGTCTTTCCAACGGCGATGCCATCGGCGGTTTCCTCCCCGGTGACCTGTGACGGCAAGCGCCTTCTCCCCATGTCGCCGGGAAGTACGCGTGTGTGCCGGGTACAGCGTCAGACGGCGTCGAGTTCGGCGATTTCGCCGGCGTCCAGGACGAGGTCGGCGGCGGCGACGGAGTCGCGGATCGTCTCCGGGCGGCTCGATCCGGGGATCGGGACGACGACCGGCGACTTGGCGAGCATCCACGCCAGGCACACCCGCTGCGGGCTCACACCGTGGGCCTCGGCGACCCGGGCGAACGGCGCGTACGCGGAACCCAGTTCGCGGGCCCGGGAGATGCCGCCGAGCGGGCTCCAGGGCAGGAACGCGATGCCGAGCTCGTCGCACAGCCGCAGCTCGGGCTCGCTGGAGCGGAAGGCCGGCGAGAACTGGTTCTGCACGGACACCAGCCGGCCGCCGAGGATCTCGCGGGCCTGCCGGATCTGGTCGGGGTTCGCGTTGGAGATGCCCGCCATGCGGATCTTGCCCTCGTCCAGCAGATCGCGCAGCGCGCCCACGGAGTCGGCGTACGGCACGCGCGGGTCGGGGCGGTGGAACTGGTAGAGCCCGATGGCCTCGACGCCGAGCCTGCGCAGGGACGCCTCGCAGGCCTCCCTGAGGTGGCGGGGGCTGCCGTCGACGGTCCAACTGCCGTCGCCGGGGCGCAGATGGCCGCCCTTGGTGGCCACCAGGACGTCCTTGCCGCGCTCGTGGGAGGCGAGGGCCTTGGCGATCAGGATCTCGTTGTGACCGACCTCGCGGGCGTCGCGGTGGTAGGCGTCCGCGGTGTCGATCAGCGTCACGCCGGCGTCGAGGGCGGCGTGCAGGGTGGCAAGGGAACGCGCCTCGTCCGGCCGCCCTTCGATCGACATGGGCATCGCGCCCAGACCGATCGCGCTGACCTCGACGTCACCGATGCGGCGGGTGTGCATGAGTTCGTGACCTCTTCAGACTGTCGCGGGACCGATGGGCGTCCGGCACGCCGGGGTTCGACGGCGGCGCACCGGAGCACGCCCTCCAGCCTGACCCGCCCGACGGCCCAAGGTCCAATAGAGGAAAGAGAACGCATTCAGCAGCCGGGGCGCTGAATGGGGGCCGGCTCACGGCCCGGGACGGACCGGCGTCGGGGCCGGCGTCGAGGCCGGCGTCGAGGCCAGGCATCGGGGCCGGGCGCCGCCCCTTCCTGTGCCGTCGCACGAGACCCAATTCGGGTGTCAGGAGCGGCTGTTGACCGCCGAGAAGACGATGGAGGCAAGCGCGACGAATACATCGACACGGAATCATCACCAATTCTTCACAGTCGGTCCGCCCATGAGCCGCGCGCATACGAGCACCCGGATTGCGTCACCGGTCCAAGGGGTTGTCGTCGTGATATTCGTCGCTGTACTGCTGTTGCCCTCCCTGTGCGGGATGCTCGTGCTGATGGACCGTCTGGAGGACCGTCTGCTCGACCCGGCACCCGCCCGCCGCCGGCACGCCGGGCGGCGCAGGCATCTGCGTCTGGTCTCGAGCCGTGACGCGGCCCAAGCCGGCGCCGGCGTGGCGCCGTTCGCAGGCGAGTCCGCCGCCGCGGACCGCCGGGCGGCCTGAGCGGGCCGCCGCGGGTGTTCCCGCCGCTCATCGCGGGCGCGGTCCCGGACACCCGGCCGCCCCGGTCCCGCCGGACCGGGGCGGCCTTCTCGTCGCCTCCCGCCGGCTCGCCGCACGCCGCTTCCGGCTCGCGGGCTGCCGGTGGGGCGGACGCGTGTGCGAAGCTCGACCGCGGACGGGTCGTGGGTGCCGGCCTCCGGAAGGCCCGGCGCACATGACGTCTTGGCGATGTGGACACGTGAAGACGTGAAGACATGACGATGTGGAGAGGCGACGGCATGCGGATCGGACTGCTCGGCACCGGCCCCTGGGCGAAGACGGCGCACGCACCCGCGCTCACCGCGCACCCGGAACTGGAGTTCGTCGGCGTGTGGGGCCGTCGTCCGCAGGCCGCGAAGGAGCTGGCCGACCGTCACCGCACCCGCGCCTACGACGACGTGGACGCCCTGCTCGCCGACGTGGACGCGGTGGCCGTCGCGCTGCCCCCGGCCGTACAGGCGGAGCTGGCCGTGCGGGCCGCCCGCGCCGGCTGCCACCTGCTGCTGGACAAGCCGCTGGCGACGACGGCCGACCAGGCCCGGGCGGTGGTCGAGGCCGTGCGGGAGGCCGGTACGGCCTCGGTCGTCTTCTTCACCACCCGCTTCCAGCCGGAACCGGAGGCATGGATCGCCGAACAGTCGGAGCGCGGCGGCTGGTTCACCGCGCGGGCGCAGTGGCTCGGCGCTGTCTTCACGACCGACAGCCCGTTCGCGGCCTCACCGTGGCGGCGGGAGAAGGGCGCGCTGTGGGACGTCGGCCCGCACGCGCTGTCCGTCGTCCTGCCGGTGCTCGGTGACGTACGGAGGGTGTCGGCCGCGGCGCCCGGTCCCGGGGACACCGTCCACCTGGTGCTGGAACACACCTCGGGTGCGTCCAGCACGCTGACGCTGAGCCTGACGGCGCCGCCCGCGGCGGCCGGGTCCGCCGTCGAACTGCGCGGCGAGTCGGGGGTGACGGTGCTGCCGCACAGCCCGCACTCGGTGGTCGAGTCGCTGACCCGGGCCGCGGACGCGCTGTGCGCGGCTGCGCGGACGGGGCGGCCGCACCCCTGCGACGCCGCGTTCGGGCTGCGGGTCACGGAGATCCTCACCGAGGCCGAGGACGTACTGCGGCGGTCGGCCCCCCACGGCTGACCACGCCCCGTCCCCCGGCCTCCGCCACCCGGCGGGATCCTTCTCCGGGCACTGAATCCGCCACCCGGTGAGGACCACCGGCGGCCGTCACCGGGCGGGGACCGCCACCCGGCGTGGCCCGGTACCGGGCACGGGACCGTCAGGCCGTACGACGGTCAGGCCGCCCCCGGCAGGCACCGCACCCCCACCGAGCGCGTGCACCGCTCCCGGCACGGGCGCCACCCGGCGCGGGACCGTCACCCGGCAGGGACCACTCCGGGCATCGGGACCCTGCAAGGGCACCACCAGGCACGAGGAACCACCCCACCGGAACCACCACCGGGCGCGGAGCCGGCACCACCGGGCGCGGAGCCGACCCCCGGCAGGACCGCCCCGGGGACGGGGACCGTTCCCGGCGCGGGCGCCACCGCCCGACCGCGGGGACCCCTCCCGGTAAGGGCGACGCCGCCGGGCGCGGGACCGTCATCCGGCGAGGGCCGCCTCGGTGAGGTGGAAGTTGACCCGTTCCCGCACGATGGGGTAACCCACCCTCGCGAAGTGGGCGGCCATGGGGGTGTTCGCCCGGTCGGTGGCCGCCGCGACGAACTCCGCGCCCTGTTCCGCGAGGAAGCGGGTGCACTCCACGAGAAGGTCGTAGGCGTAGCCGTGTCCGCGCTGTTCCGGCAGGACCCCGATGAAGCCGACGCAGGGGCCCGAGGGGTTGTGGGCGGGGATGTGGATGCCGACCGGGTCTCCCTGCGAGGTACGCGCGACCTGCCACCAGCACCGGGGCGACGGAAGCCAGTGGAAGAAGTCCAGCTCCTCCCGCGCCGCCCGGTCCGTGCCGCCGAGCGCGACGGCCCTGAGGGCGTGGGCGTCGAGGGTGGCCGAGTGGATGCGGCGCAGCGCGTCGAGGAAGACCGCGTCGTCCGGCTCGGGCGCGAACCGCAGCCGCCCCGGCCGCTCGGGCAGTCCGCACTCCGGCGTCCAGCGGTACAGGTAGCGCTCGACCAGCAGCTCGTAGCCGGCCGCGCGCGCGGCCCGGAAGCGCGTCTCGGCGACGGTCCGCAGGGCCGGTTCGTCCCGCCAGTGGGCGGGCAGCGTCAGTTCCAGGTTGTCGACGTGCCAGGGCGCGGTGCGCAGGAGCCGTGCCCCCGCCTCCTCCTCGCCCTCGGCGACGTCGAACCAGTTGATGTTGACCGGCCGTGTGTCCTCGGGGCCGCCCCACCAGGCGCCGCGGGCGACGACGGTGCCGTCGCGCAGGGCGACGCGCTTCCAGTCGGGGCGGTGACGTGTCAGCCGGTGCGCCTCGCGGGCGCCGAGCGGGTCCGGGTGGGCGTCGAAGAGCGGAGCGTCGTTCTCGTCGAGCGTACGGATGACCAGTCCGGTCACGGGATCCTCCGGGATGCGTGCTGCGTGGAGCGCTCCCGGCCCGATCAGGCCGTGCACGCCGGGACGCCGGCGAGGGAGCGCTGGGTGAGGGTGAACTGCACGGCACTCGCCTCCTTCCGTCCGGTCCTGGGCGTGTCGTCCGACAGTACGGAGCGCCGCTCCCCCACGTCCAGCGGTTTTCCGCGCGTCCACGTCCAGCGGTTTTTCGCGCGTCCGGCGCTCTCCGGCCGCGCTCGGGGCGTACTCGGGACCTGCTCGCCGCTGTCCGGGGCCGCACGGCTGGGCCGAGCGGCCCCAAGTCCTCACCGGACGTCCTTCGGGCCCCCCGGGCCTCTTGAGCAACGCCCGTACCGGATGCAGGGTGGGCAAAGGGGGTTCAATGGTGGTAGCGGACCCGATGACCGCACCGGGCCCGAACAAGTGATCCGGACTCGAGGAGCAGAGATCATGTCGACGTCACAGCCCGAAGCGTCCGGGCCGTCCGAGGACGGCGTCACCCCGGACGACCTGCTTCACGCCCGCACCGGCACCGATGTGTCGGCGGAGGACGTCGTCCTTGCCGCGGGCAGGGACCTCAACCCGCGCAACCTCGCGTGGGCCCAGCGCAAGCTGGACGCGGAGGGCCCCGCCGCCCTCGACAAACTGCTGCCGTAACCAGCGTCCGCCCACCCGCCCGCGGGTCCGGCCGGGGAAGTGCCGGGCCCACGGGCGTGACGCGGCCGAAGCCCCGGTGGCGGCGGTGTCGGCTCGTGCCCGTCCGCCCCTCCGGAGGGTGCCTGAGGGCTGCCGGATTCCTGAGGCGCCCGACTTAGACGTGTTCGTCACAGGATCCGGCCCGGGCGGCCAGAAGGCCGCCGAATCGCCGCGGAAGAGTTCGCCGCAGGGTCACCGTCGCCGACCCCGACATGGTCGGCGGGGCCTCCGTCCGGACCGGCACCGTCCCTTCCAAGACGCCGCGCCGGGCGGCGCTCCACCTCACCGGCCCTCACCCAGCGTGATCTGTACGGGCCCAGCTACCGGCTGGGGGAGGACATCACCGTCGCCGACCTGATCGCCCGCGCCCAGCAGCAGGGGGCTCGGGTCCCGGAGCGGAATCCGGCGTCAGCGGTCCCGCTCGGCGCCGGGCAACGCCGTGTCGTCGACGACGTGGACGGCGGCTTCCTCCGCGCCGGCGGCTCCGCCGTCGACACCCACGTCGGAGGCGACCTCCTCCTTCGTGGTGTTCGCGTGGGCTCCCTCGTCCGGCGCGACCAGGCGCCCGGCGCGGTCGCCGCCCGCCTCCGGGTCGGTCGGCTCCCCCTCGCCCCCGGGCAGGTCCCCGACCTCGTCCCCGGCGGGCACCCCGGCGTCCGGCACCTCCTGGGCGAGCCGCTGGTCGAGGCTCTCGCCCGCGTGCTGTTCCGCCGCCGTGGTGCCGTACTTGGTGACGCCCAGCGGCCTCTCGGGCGGCGAGTAACCCTCGTCGAGGGTGTCGTCGTAGGTCCGCTCGTCGAGGGTGTCCTGCAGGTCGAGCGGAGCGGCGTCCGCCTGCTCCTCGTTGGTCCCGGTCGGCTGGTAGGCGTCGTCGCCCATCGGCGCGGGGGCGGTCTCCTCGCTGCTCATGGTGGTCTCCTTCGCGCACTGCGCCTGATCGGATCCGTCGGGTGTCCCGGTCCGCGTTTCCCGAAGCGCGCCGTCCAACCCCGCCCTCCCGGGTGACTCAGGAGGTGGGCGTTGCCAGAGGGACGAGGAGGGCTATCATCACTCGCACACACGCTGTGATCGCCCGGCGACGCACCGACCGGGCGGGATCCACCACGCCATTTCGCCACTTTTGGCCCGAGGGCGACCCTCACCGGTCAGGAGTGCGTGGAGTGCGTACCACCCCAGCCCCACCGACGACGTCGGGGTCAGGTCGTCCTCGCGACGTGCACGACGGAAAGCAGCGCAACGATGAGCAACAACAAGGGCAGAGGGCTCCAGGCCAACGCCCTCGGCACGTTCGACACAGTGGTGATGGCCGTCGCGGGCAGCGCCCCGGCGTACTCGCTCACCGCGACCACCGCGGTCCTGGTCGGCGCGGTGGGGCTGGCCAGCCCGGCGGCGCTGCTGTACGGCGCGATACCCATGCTGGGCATCGCGCTGGCCTTCAGCTACCTCAGCCGCATCGACGTGAACGCGGGCGCCAGTTACTCGTGGGTGGGGCGCACGCTCCACCCGTTCCTGGGCTTCATCAGCGGCTGGGCGCTGGTGATCTCGACCACCATCTTCATGGTGGCGGGTTCGCTGCCCGCCGGCTCGATGACCCTGGCCCTGTTCGACGACGACCTCGCCGGGAACACCGCGCTGTCGACGGCGGTCGGCGCGGGCTGGTTCGTGATCATGCTGCTGGTGGTGCTCGGCGGTGCCCGGCTCACCGCCCGCGCGCAGCTGATCATGTCCGGTGTCGAGCTCGCCATCCTCGGCCTGTTCGTGGTGCTCGCCCTCTTCCACACGGACAACGCGCGGCCCTTCGACTGGTCGTGGCTGGGCTTCTCCCACTTCGACGGAATGACCGGTTTCGCCTCGGGCGCCCTCATCGCCGCCTTCTACTACTGGGGCTGGGACGTCACCAGCAACCTGAGCGAGGAGACCCGCAACAGCCGTCGTACGACGGGCCTTGCGGGACTGATCGGCGTGGGCATCGTCTTCCTGCTCTTCGAGGTGTTCACCATCGCGGTGAACGTCGTCCTCAGCTCCCGGCAGATCGAGGAGAACGACGCCAACGTGCTGTCGGTGCTCGGCGAGGAACTCTGGCCGGGCTGGGGCGGCAAGCTGCTGCTCGTGTCGGTGATGCTGTCCACCATCGCCACCCTGGAGACCACGCTGATCCAGGTCACGCGTTCCCTGTTCGCGATGGGCCGCGACCGCACGATGCCGTCCGCGCTGGGCAAGGTGCACCGCACCTGGAACACCCCCTGGGTGGCCATCACGGTGGTCGGCGCGGTGGCACTGGTGATGATGGTGGCCTCCAACGCCCTGGGCACGGTGGGCGACATCCTCTCCGACGCCATCTCGGCGATGGGTCTGCAGATCGCCGTGTACTACGGACTGGCCGGCCTCGCGGTGGTCGTCGCGTACCGCAAGATGCTGCTGAAGTCCCCGGCCCACTTCCTGCTGGCCGGGCTGTGGCCGCTGTTCGGCGCCGGGTTCATGTTCTGGGTCTTCGTCGAGTCGCTGGGCGAACTGAGCACCGCCGCCATCACGATCGGCATCGGCGGGCTCGCCGCCGGCCTGGTGCCGATGCTGTGGTACTGGCGCCGGGGCAGCGACTACTACCGGCCCGCCCGCCTGGACGCCTCCCGCACCGTGGAAGCGGACTACGTCGTCCCCGACGCCTACGCGCCCGCGGGCACCCGTGCCCACGAAGGTCTTCCCACCGACTTCTGAGGGAGACCCAGATGGCGCGCGAACGCTTCACCCCCGACTACGACCCCGACTGCGGCGACACCTCCCTCACCTCCAGCCGTCACGACATCGTCATCGGCCGCTGGCAGGGCCTGCGGGAGCTGCTGCGGGCCACCGGCCCGGACTGGCTGGCCCGGGGTCACCGGATCCGCCTGCTCGCACAGGCCTGCGCCGCGAACTCGACGGTGGAGACGTGGCTGGCCGCCGAACCCCGCAACGCCGACGCGCTGGTGCTGCGGGCGGCGACGGAGACCGCGCGGGCGTTCAACCTGGCCATCGCCGCGGGCCGGGGCGTGCCGATCGACCAGCAGCGCATCGACACCGCGGTGATGGCCTGCCTGCAGGCCGCCGAGGCACTGCCGGACGACCCCACCCCGTGGGTCTCCCTGATCTCCGTGGCACGGCTGTACCCGGCGGGGGTGCGGCGGCAGGAGCTGGCGCGCTGGTGGGACGAGTTGCACGCGCGCGACCCGTACAGCGTGGAGGGCCACCTGCAGGTCCTGCACTACTACTCGGCGCGCTGGCACGGCTCGCACGGCCTGATGTACGACTTCGCCCACGACGCGGCGGGCGTCGCGCCGCCCGGCTGCCCGCTGCCGGTGCTGGTGCAGTACGCGCGGGTCGAGGAGTACCGGCACCTCCTGGACGCGGTCGACGGCGGTCAGTCCGCCGTCGGCCACGGGCAGCACTGGAGTCACGAGGGCGCGGTCAGCGCCGTGCGCCGCACCTGGCAGTGCTGGATCTCGGTCCGGCCCGACGAGATCATCGCGCCCGGCGAACTGCGCGACCTCAACCACCTGGCGCACGCCGCCTGCCACGCCGGTGTGCAGGACATCTCGGCGGCTCTGCTGCGGATGCTCGGCCGGCGTGCCACCCGGACCCCCTGGTCGTACACGGGCGATCCGGACCAGCAGTTCGCCAAGTTCCGCCGAGAGGCCAAGCTGCGCACCTGACCGACGGTCCGGGAGGGCCGCGCCGCGCACCCGTGGCGCGGCCCTCCCCGGTACGGGGATCCGGGCCCGGTCAGCGACCGCCCGGTCCGCGGTGCCGGGGCTGCGCGGGGGCCGGGCGCACCGGCGTCGGCGGCATCGGGCACACGGCCGGGCCGTCGCCGTTGACCCGGACCGGCGTTCCGTGGTGACGGATCGTCACGGACGGGCCGGACAGCAGCGTGTAGGCGGCCTTGTCCGGGCCGATCTCCACGCGCAGCCGGCTGCCGAGGAGCTGGACGTGGAAGGCGAGGCGGCTGAACCTCTCGGGCAGCCGGGGCGCGAACGCGAGGCTGTCGCCGTCGCGGCGCAGGCCGCCGAATCCCGCCACCAGTGCCGTCCAGGTGCCCGCCAGCGAGGCGATGTGCAGTCCGTCGCGGGTGTTGTGCTCCAGGTCCGCCAGGTCCATCAGCGCCGCCTCGACCGTGTAGTCGTAGGCGAGCCGCAGATGGCCCGCCTGCGCGGCGATCACGGCCTGGACGCAGGCCGACAGGGAGGAGTCGCGGACGGTCAGCGGCTCGTAGTAGGCGAAGTTGCGGGCCACCTGCTCGTCGTCGAAGTGGCTGCCGCACAAGTACATCGCCAGGACGAGGTCCGCCTGCTTGACGACCTGCTTGCGGTACAGGTCGAAGTACGGGAAGTGCAGCATCAGCGGGTACTGCCCGGGGGCCGTGTTCTCGAAGTCCCAGCGCTGGTAGCGGGTGAAGCCCGCGTGCTGTTCGTGCACGCCGAGGTCGTCGTTGTAGGGCAGGTGCACGGCCTCGGCCGCGTCCCGCCAGGCGGCGGACTCCTCCTCGTCGACGCCGAGCCGGGCGGCCTGCTGCGGATGGCGTTCGACGGCGTCGGCGGCCGCGAGGAGGTTCGCCCGGGCCATGAGGTTGGTGTAGGTGTTGTCGTCGACGACGGCGCTGTACTCGTCGGGGCCGGTGACGCCGTCGATGTGGAAGGTGCCGTGCGCGTCGTGGTGGCCGAGCGAGCGCCACAGGCGGGCGGTCTCCACCAGCAGTTCGACGCCCGCCTCGCGCTCGAAGTCGGTGTCGCCGGTGGCCGTGACGTAGCGTACGACGGCGTCGGCGATGTCGGCGTTGACGTGGAAGGCCGCGGTCCCGGCGGGCCAGTACGCCGACCCCTCCGAGCCCTCGATGGTGCGCCAGGGGAACGCGGCGCCGTCCAGGCCGAGCTGGGCGGCGCGCTCCCGGGCGGCGTCGAGGGTGTCGTGCCGCCAGCGCAGCGCCTCGGCCACGGCGCCGGGGGCGGTGTAGGTCAGCAGGGGCAGGACGAAGGTCTCGGTGTCCCAGAAGGCGTGGCCGTCGTAGCCGGATCCGGTCAGGCCCTTCGCGGGTATCGCGCGCCGTTCGGCACGGGCGCCGGCCTGCAGGACGTGGAAGAGGGCGAAGCGCGCGGCCTGCTGGATCTCCTCGTCCCCGTCCACCTCGACGTCGGCGCGTGACCAGAAGTCGTCCAGGTACTCGCGCTGTTCGGCGAGCAGACCGTCCCAGCCGCTGTGCGCGGCCGCCGCCAGGGCCGCCTCCACCTGGCCGCTCATCGCGGGCCGCGAGCGGACGCCGGACCAGCCGTGGGCGACGAGCTTCTCCACGCGCAGCCGCCGGCCGGGCTCCAGCACGGCGGTGACGGTCAGCCGGGCCACGTCGGCGTCGCTCTCGCCGCTGATCGTGGTCCGCGGCGGGCCGGTGACGGTGTGGTCGGCGGCGACGGCGACGCGCAGGCCGCTGCGCCGGGTGCGGTGCACCAGACGCAGCTTGTTGCGGGAGGCGAAGTGCTCCTCCGGCTCCAGCGGCGACGTCAGCGCCCGCGCCGCGCGCGGGTCGCCGTCCGGCTCGGGCAGGCTCTCGTTGGCGACCAGCTCGGACTGGATCACCACGCGGCAGCGGTCGCCGACCGCCTCCACCTCGTAGGCGACGGCCGCCACGGCCCGCTGGGTCAGCGACACCAGCCGGGTCGAGCGGACCCGGACCGTCGACCCGGCCGGCGAGGTCCACTCGCAGGTGCGCTCCAGCACGCCCCGGCGCAGGTCGAGGACGCGTTCGTGCGCGACGACCTGCCCGTAGCGCAGGTCGAACGGCTCGTCGTCGACGAGCAGCCGCAGGATCTTGCCGTTGGTGACGTCGATGACGCTCTGGCCGGACTCCGGGTAGCCGTACCCGGCCTCGGCGTAGGGCAGCGGGTGCAGTTCGTGGACGCCGTTGAGGTAGCTGCCGGGCAGGCCGTGCGGTTCGCCCTCGTCCAGGTTGCCGCGCCAGCCGACGTGCCCGTTGGACAGGGCGAACACCGACTCGCTCTGGGCCAGGACGTCCAGGTGCAGTTCCGTCTCGCGCACGCACCACGGCTCGACGGTGTACGACCGGTGGGTGATCACGCACGCCCTCCCAGCTCGGCGAGGTCCTTGACGACGATGTCGGCGCCGTGGGCGTACAGCGCCTCGCTCTGCCCGACCCGGTCGACGCCGACGACGTAGCCGAAGTGGCCGGAGCGGCCCGCGTCCATGCCGGCCAGGGCGTCCTCGAAGACGGCGGCCCGCGACGGCTCGACGCCGAGGTCCCGGGCGGCGGCGAGGAAGGTGTCGGGGCGCGGCTTGCCCGGCAGCCCCCGCTCGGCGGCCACCACGCCGTCGATGCGGACGTCGAAGAGGTCCTCGATGCCGGTCGAGTGCAGCACGTCGCGGGTGTTGGCGCTGGAGGAGACGATGGCGGTCTTCAGGCCCCGCGCCCGCGCCGCCCGGATGTAGCGCAGGGTGCCGTCGTAGGGCTCGACGCCCTGGGTGCGGATCCGCTCCAGCAGCAGGACGTTCTTGCGGTTGCCGACGCCGTTGACGGTCTGCGCCTGAGGCGGGTCGTCGGGATGGCCCTCCGGCAGTTCGATGCCGCGGGAGGCGAGGAAGGTGCGCACGCCGTCGGCGCGGGGGCGTCCGTCGACGTACTCGTCGTAGTCGGCACCGCTGTCGAACGGCCGGAAGCCCTCGCCCTCCCGCTCGCGCAGGAAGGCGTCGAACGTCTCCTTCCAGGCGGCCGCGTGCACCACCGCCGTCTTGGTGACGACCCCGTCGAGGTCGAAGAGGCAGGCCTGGATGTCTTCGGGGAGACCGAGCTGCGTCATACCGGACACCTTTCCCCATCGGGGCCGGTGCAGCGGGTGGTTCCGGCCACATGTGCACGGCGGAGCAGACCGAAACGCGCCATTGGTCCGGTATGCACAGGTGTGGGACACCGCGCCGCGGACGTGTCGCGGTGCCGGTGGCACACTCTGGGGTGTGCCGACGACGTTCGACGACCTCCTCGTTCGTGCCCGTGCCCTGCCCCGGGAGGGCCGCCGTGCGGTGCTCGGCATCACCGGCAGCCCGGGCGCCGGCAAGACGACGCTCGCCGAGAGCCTGGTCCGCGAGCTGAACGGCGACGGGAGTCCGTGGGTGGCGCACGTCCCCATGGACGGCTTCCACCTCGCCGACGCCGAACTGGACCGGCTCGGCTGCCGCGACCGCAAGGGCGCGCCGGACACCTTCGACGCCGCCGGGTACGCGGCACTGCTGCGGCGGCTGCGGGACGACACCGCGGACGTCGTCTACGCGCCGGGCTTCGAGCGGGTGCTGGAGCAGCCGATCGCGGGCGCGATCCCGGTGCCGCCGACCGCCCGGCTGGTGGTGACGGAGGGCAACTACCTGCTGCTGGACACGGGCGCGTGGGCGCGCGTGCGGCCGCACCTCGACGAGGTGTGGTTCTGCGAGCTCGACGAGGAGGAGCGGGTGCGCCGGCTGGTCGCCCGGCACGAGGAGTTCGGCAAGGACCACGAGGCGGCCGTGGCCTGGGTGGAGCGCTCGGACCAGCGCAACGCCGGACTGGTGGCGGCGACGCGGGAGCGGGCGGACCTGGTGGTGCGGGAGCCGGGGCGGGCGGACGGGCGACGCTGAGCGGGCCCGTGGTTCCGGGAGGCCGCTCCCGGAACCACGGGCCGGATCATGGCGGGCATGCACTCCACCGTCGACGTCCTCGGCGGGCGCGTCATGGCCACCGCGCTGGCCGCCGCCGCACTGGCCGTCCCGGCGAACGCGGAGCTCAGGACCGCCGCCCGCGCCCAGGCCCTGGCCTACTTCCAGGAGCGGACCGGCGCCACGGCCGACACCCTGTACGCCTACGCCCACTCGGCCGCGCCCGGCACCGACCCGTACGCGGACCGGGACGCCAACGCCCGCGCGGTGCGGCCCAGACTGACGTACGTGCTGACCCGGCACGGCCGCAGCGAGCCGCTGACCGTGCCGAAGGGCGCGGAGGTGCTGCCGGAGACGCGGCTGCCGTACCTGGACGCCGGGCAGCGGCGCGAGGTGCTGCGCACCACCGCGCTGTCCTCCGGGTACGTCCTGCTGGACGGCTTCGAGCAGTGGGGGCGCCTGAACCTGTTCGCCGCGGCGGACGGGTACGGCTCCTTCGACTCCGACGTGACCGTCGCCCCGGACGCGGCGGCGGGCGGTTTCGCCGCGGCCGACAGCCGGCGCAACGACATCGGCGGCGCCGGCGGGCTGACCAAGCGGGGCACCGGCACGCTGGCCCTGACCGGTCGCAACACCTACGCGGGCGGCACCACCGTGACGGACGGCGTGCTGGTGGCCGGCTCGTCGCACGCCCTGGGCCGCGGCGACGTGCGGGTGCCCGGCGGCACGCTGCGGCTCCAGCGGCCGGCCGAGGTGCGCGGCGGGTACCGGCGCAGGAGTCGGCGGCCCTGGAGGTGACGCTGCGCGCCGGGCAGGACGCGGCCCTGCGGGTGACCCGGCGGGCGCTGCCGGACCCCGGCAGCGTGCTGTCGCTGCGTCTCGACGCCGAGCGGCCGCCTGCCGCGGGCAGCACGGTGCCCGTCCTGGCCGCCGCCGTGCTGCGCGGTCGGTTCGACCGCGTGGAGCTGAACTCCCCCACGCTGCGGGCCGTACCCGTGTGCACGACGGAAGGTCTGTCGGACTCCTGACGACTCCTGAAGCGGTGACGCCGCCGGTGGCGGGAGCCGGTGCGAGAGTGGGGCCATGAGAAGGACGCCTTGGGCAAGGGCCATGAGACGGCCCTCGATCGCTCCCGCCACCTCGCGGCCGGCGTCACCGCGGAGCGGGTGATGGCGCCGGAACAGCGCTCGGCCCCGGACCGGGGCACCCGTGACGGCCCGGAGCGGCCGGCGCCGGACGCGGCGCCGGCGCGCCGGGCCGCGCGGCGCCTGCCGACCCCGCTCCTGGTGGCCGTGCTGCTGGCGCAGATGGCCGCCGCGATGGTGACGACCGCCGTCCAGCAGACCCCCACGATCGACGAGCCGGTGTACGTCGGCACGGCGGCCGACTACCTGCGCGAGCACCGGGTGCGCCTCAACCCGGAGCACCCGCCGCTCGGCAAGCTGCTGGTGGCCGTGGGGGTGGCGGCCGCCGGCCCGCACGTCGACACCTCCCTGCCCGGCGACCAGGGCCGGTTCGGGCGGCACCTGCTGTACGAGTCGGGCAACGACCCCTGGCGCGTGATGCTGTGGGCCCGCCTGCCGGTGATCGCGCTGACCCTGCTGTTCGGGCTCGTGGTGTTCGCCTTCGCGCGGGACCTCGCCGGTCCGGTGGGCGCGGTGGTCGCGCTCGCCCTGTACGCCTTCTCCCCCGACGTGATCGCCCACGGGTCGCTGGCCACCCTCGACGTGCCGGCCGCGGGGTTCGTGCTGACGTCGGTGTGGCTGCTGTGGCGGGCCCGTCGGCGGCCCCGGCGGTACCTGCCCCTGGCCGGATCGGCCCTCGGCGCGGCGGTGGCCACGAAGATGAGCGCGCTGCCGGCGGTTCCGGTGCTGGCGGCGACGGCCGCCTGGGCGGTGTGGCACGCCGGGACGCCGAGCCGCCGCGGGACGACGGGGCCGAACCGCCGCGGGACGACGGGGCCGGACCGCCGCGGGACGACGGGGCCGGACCGCCGCGGGACCGCAGGGCCGGACCGCCGCGGGACCGCGGGGCGAGCCGCCGCGGGCACGGCAGGGCCGGACTGTTGCGGGACCGCAGAGCCGGACCGCCGCGGGACGGCGGGGCGAGCCGTCGCGGGCGCGGCGGGGCGGGCCGTCGCGGGCGCGGCAGGGCGAGCCGTCGCGGGCGCGGCCGTCGTGGCGCTCGCCGCCGTGGCCGTCGTATGGACGTCCTACCTGGCGGTCGATCCGCGGCTGCGCTGGTCGCCCGGGCAGCACATCCCCGCCGTGCACGGGCTGCGCGGGCTGCTGGTGCGGCTGCTGCCGTTCCCCGAGGCCTACCGGGACGGGATGCGCGTGCAGTTCGGCCTGGAGAACCGGCCCTGGCAGGGCTTCCTCTTCGGCCGCCTCCACACCGGGTCGCGCTGGTACTACCTGCCGGCCGCGCTGCTGGTGAAGACGCCGCTGGGGCTGCTGGCCCTGGGGGCCGCCGACGGCGTCGCGCTGCTCGCGGTGCGGCGGCTGCGGCCCGCGGCGCCGTACGTGCTGCTGCCGGCGGCCGTGCTGCTGGCCGCGGCCATGCACGGGTCGCGGGACTTGGGCACCCGGTACGCCGTCTTCGTGCCGATGTTCCTCGCCGTCGCGGCGGGCTGCGTCCCGACGCTGCGGTGGCGGTGGGCGCCGTGGACGACCGGGGCGCTGGTGCTGTTCGTCGCGGTGAGTTCGCTGCGGACGTGTCCCTACTACCTGCCGTACGCCAACGAGGCGTTCGGCGGGCCGGCCAGGACCCATCTGCGGCTGCACGACTCGAACGTGGACTGGGGGCAGGATCTGGGCCGGCTGGCGGACCGGCTGCGCGAGCGCTACCGGGGCGAGCGGATCTGGCTGGTCTACAAGGGCAGTGGTGTGCCGTCCGCCTACGGCATCGACGCCGCCGACCCGCGCGAGGTCCCCGCGCGCGAGGTGCGCGGGCTGCTGGTCGTGTCGGACTCCGCGGCGGCCAAGGCGCGCGGCGAACTCGCCGGGCTGATCGCGAGCAGCCGCCCCGTCGACGACGTCGGTCACTCGATCACGATCTACCGCCGGTGAGGCATCGGGCTGGTGGACCGGCCCGCAAGCGGCGTCCGGCGGGCCGGGAGCGCCGGTGCAAGCCCTGGTCAGTGCGGTGGGTGAGCTATGTTGAAGCACTGTGCGAGACAAAGGAGGCGCACCGGTGCCATCGCCACAGCAGGCACGCGCACAGGCATCCGCCATCACCTCGGGCAAGACCGCTCCGGAGGCCGAGGCGTCCCCGACCTCCCAGCTGCGGACGCTGTTCGACCGGCCCCGGCTCTCCCCCGGGCAGCGGCGCATCGCCCAGTACCTGATCGAGCACATCACCGAGGCCGCGTTCCTGTCGATCACCGACCTCGCCGAGCGGGTCGGCGTCAGCCAGCCGTCGGTGACGCGGTTCGCCGCCGCGGTGGGCTTCAGTGGTTACCCGGCGCTGCGCGAGAAGCTGCAGTCGGTCGCCCTCGGCGCGCTGGCCGGCGGGCCGGGCGCGGCCGAGGAGAACGTCAGCAACGAGCTGCAGGCGGCGGTCGACGCGGAGATCGAGAACCTGGAGAACCTGCGGCGTGACTTCGCCGACCCCGACCAGGTGATCGACGTCGGCCGCAAGCTGTCCGCGTCGACCCCGCTGACCGTCCTGGGACTGCGCATCTCGGCCTCGATCGCCGAGTACTTCGCCTACGCCGCCCGCCGCATCCACCCCGACGTGCGGCTGGTGACCCTGGGCGGCAGCATCGCCTACGACGCGCTGCTGCAGTCCCGTGAGGCCGGCGGCACCTGGGTGCTGGCCTTCTCGATGCCCCGGCACGCCCAGGAGACGCTCACCGCGGTGCGGGTCGCCAGGAACGCCGGGCTGAAGGTCGCTCTGGTGACCGACCTGGCGCTCGGGCCGGTGGCCGACGAGGCGGACGTCACCTTCACCACCGGCACCGGCTCGCGGCTGGTGTTCGACTCCTACGCGGCACCGGGCGTGATGGCCGCCGCGCTGCTGCAGGCGATGACCGACGCCGACTCCGAGCGCACCCAGGCCCGGCTCGAGGCGTACGAGCAGATCTCCGACCAGCACCAGTTCTTCCTGCGGGACTGATCCGTCCGGCCCTCCCCGGCCGGCCCCCGCCGTTCCTCTCGTCACCCCACCCGATGCCAGAAGGGGACATTCACGGACAGAGCGCGCATGAATGTTTTCATGCTTCTTGCAAAGCGGACGGCATATATAAATACTTCTCACGGATCGCGCCCCGGCTCACTCCGAGACACGTTTCCGCGCCCCCGTCCCCTCCCCCGCACCGCCCGCAGAAAGCCACGGTCCGCCATGCGTACGCCGCACCAGCTGCCGCACGGACACCGCACGCCTTCCCGGGCTCCTGCACGAACCCCCGAAGCCGCCGTCTCCTACCCGCGTCGGCGCCCAGGGTGTTCGGTCGGGCCTCGCCTGTGCGAGCGCCCATGGCGGCCCCGGTCATCCCCTAGGCCGGGGCCGCCCGCCCCCGTCGGACCACCCCCCACGACGCCGCACCCCCGGAAGCGATGATCATGCCCCTGACGACGACGCGCATCAGCCCGGACTGGCCGTGCCAGGTCAAGACGCCCGGTTCCTTCGACTGGGAGCGCTCGGCGGCCAAGTGGCTGCGCGAGCTGGTGCCGACGCGCTACGCCAGCTATCCGGCCCTCATCCGCCACCCCGTGCTGCTCGCCCGGCACGCGCAGATCCAGGTCCACAACGAGATCCGGGTCGCCCGCACCGCCCTGCAGACGGCCCGCGCCGACCTGCCGAGGCTGGGCCTGCCGGAGTCGGTCATCGAGCACACCATCAAGCTGTACGCGGCCGAGGTGCGGCAACTGCAGCACATCGCGCGCAGCGTCCGCGCGGTCACCGAGGCCCTGGCCGACTCGGCCCGCTGAGCGCGCACCGGCCCGCGGACGCGTGATCCGGGCCGGCTCGCCGCCCGGCCGGGGTCCGGCGAACGGGCCGACCGGGACGGACGCGTCGCGGGTGCCTTCCCGGTGGCGCCGCCGCCGGTACCGACGTACCTGGTCACGGCATGTCTCAGCGGTCCACCGCGGCCGTGGCCGCAGCCGCCGCCCGAGCGACGAGGACCCCCGTCGGCCCGCCGCCCCGGCCGGGCACGGACCGCGTGGCGGGTACCGCTTTCGAGTGGAGTCCGGCCAGGCATCCCCGCGATCGACCCGCGTCCTGTGTGCGATGCTCGACGCGTGACGAGCGAGCCCTCCCTGCCGGCGGAGTCCCGGGCGCCGGACACGGCGGCGCTGGCCAAGGTCGTCGCCAGGCAGCGCGCCGAGATGGAACGACTGCGGGACCTGGCGGCGACGTCGGCCGTCCTGGAGCGCGCCAAGGGCGCCGTGATGGCGCTCACCGGCTGCTCCCCGGACGCGGCCGCCGAGGAACTGCAGCGACGCGCCGAGGCCGGCCGGCGGACGCTGCTCGAGGAGTGCTGGATCACCCTAGGGAGCCTGCTGCCGCCGGACGGCCCGGCCGTCGAGCGGCGACGCGGCCGGTCCTCGCACGGCGCCGTCCCCACCTCGCGGGGCCCGGCCGACGACGGCACCGGGGCCCTCGGCCTCCTCGGCGGAGCCCTGGCCCGCGCCGCCACACCGCACGACCTGGCCGGCTGCCTGCTGGAGCGGCTCCCCGCGGAGGTCGGCGCCGACGCGGTGGTGATCTACGCCCGGAGGCCCGCCGGGGGACTCGAACTGATCGGGCACGCGGGCGTCGACGACACCCTGACCGCGCGCTGGCGCCAGGTTCCGCCGCTGAGCGGGACCGCGGCGCTCGACGCGCTCCGGTCGGGGGAGCCGCGCTGGCTGGAGGACGTGGAGACGGACCGCCGGCGATACCTGCTGATCGAGGATCCGCCCGGCCGCTGGCGCTCCCGCGCCTGGCTGCCCCTGCCGGCCGACGGCGACTCGCCCGACGCGTGCCTCGGCATCCTGCGCACCCGCACCGGGCCGTTCCCGGCACGGGTGCGGGAGCAGCTGCTGGCCGCCGCCCGGCTCTGCGCCGGCCGGCTGCGCGCCTTGGAGACGCGCCCGCGCCCCGTCGGGGGCAGCGCCGCGGCCGCCGTACAGAGCGTGTTCGACGCGCTGCCCGGCGCCGCCATGCTGCTGACCCCGCTGTCCGCCGGACCGGGAGAGGTCGAGGACTACCGGATCGACGCCGCGACCCGGCAGGCCGCCGACCTGGTCGGCGGCAGCCACGCCGACCTGGTCGGCCGGCGGCTGCGGGAGTGCTGTGCGGCCCTGACGGACGAACCGCTGTGGCGGGGCTTCGCCCGCGCGCTCTCCGGCTCCGAGCCGTTCGAGAGCGAGCCGTTCGCGCACCAGGTGGTCGTGGACGGCGCCGCCGAGCTGTCCGTCCATTCCGTGCGGGCGGCCCGGCTGGGCGAGGGACTCATCGTCACCTGGGTGCGCCACGGCTCCTCCGACCGGCAGCGGCAGCGCCTGGCGGACGTGCAGCGGCTGGGCAACCTGGGGTGGGCGAGCTGGAACCTGGTCACCGGGGAGGCGAGCTGGTCCTCCGAGGTGTTCGCGCTGTTCGGCCGGGAACCCGCGAGCGGTCCGGTCGGCCTCGGCGGGCTCGCGGACCTGGCGCTGCCCGAGGACGTCCCCGCGCTGGCCGACGCCCTCGACCGGCTGCTGGCGGAGGCGAGGCCGTTCGACGTCCCGTTCCGGGTGCGGACCTCGGGCGGGCTGCGGCATCTGCGGCTCGTCGCCGAGGTGGTGCCCGACCACCACGGCACGCCCGCCGAGGTCCACGGCGTCGTCCAGGACCTGACCGTGCAGCGCAGCGCCGAACTCGCCCTGGTGGAGAGCGAGCGGGCCATACTCACCCAGCACGACGTCCTGCGCGCCGAGCGCACGCTGGCCGCGCGGCTGCAGCACGCGCTGCTGCCGCTGCCGACCAGCCCCGCGCGGCTCGCCGGACTGCGCGTCGAAGTCGCCTACCTGCCCGCCCAGTCCGGCATCCACGTCGGCGGCGACTGGTTCAGCACCCTCGAACTGCCCGAGGGGGACGCCCTGTTCGTGGTCGGCGACGTCGCCGGGCACGGCATCGACGCCGTCGCCACCATGGCCCAGCTCCGCTTCACGGCCAAGGGCATGGTCATCACCGGCTCGTCGCTGACCGGCGCCCTCGCCCGGCTCAACACGCTGCTGCTGCACTCCCGCGACACGCACGGCACGGCGACCATGGTCCTCGCCCGCTACTCCCCCGGCGAGCGCCGGCTGGTGTGGGCCCAGGCCGGTCACCCGCCGCCGCTGCTGCTGCGCGACGGCCGGGCGAGCTATCTCGACCGGCCCCGCGGCATGCTGCTGGGGGCGACCGCCTCGCCGGTGTTCGAGGAGGCGGAGTGCCTGCTGCGGCCCGGCGACCGCGTCGTGCTGTACACCGACGGCCTGGTCGAGCGGCCCGGCGAGGGGCTCGACCGCGGTCTGGAGCGGCTCGCGGAGGCCGTCGTCGCCCACCGGGCCGACCACCCCGGTTCGCTGGCCCCGCTGCTCGACGCGGTACTGGAGGGAGAGGACCGGGACGACGTCTGCGTCCTCGACATCCGGGTCCCGGCCGAGCCCGCGGATCCGGCAGCGCGGGGTTAGGCCCGGGTAAGGCCCCCGCCGGGCCCGTCGTCCGGCCCGGGTCGGGCCCGTCGTCCGAGTCGGCGCCGCGTCCCGCGCCGTGCGGCCGTTCGGGTCAGCCGGTGCCCGACGCCGTCCGGGACTCCAGCGCGGTGCGGGTGTCGTCGCCGTAGACGCCGGTCTCGTCGCCCCGGATGCCGTACCAGAGCTGGAAGCGGGCGACGGCCGCGGTGAGGGCGGCGTCGTAGCGGCCGCTGGTGGACCCGTGGTCGTAGACGTTCGGGACGCGCAGCAGGCGCTGCTGCAGGTCCGTCACCCGTGGTCCGCCGTCGCCCTCGCGCAGGGTGCCCGCTCCGTCGGGATCGGCCCGGCCCGCGGTCGGCGCGGCGGCGGTGGGGGTGGGATCGGCGGACACGGTGGGCACGGGTGCGCCGGCCGACGCGGCGCGGTGCCGGCCGGGCAGCAGGAGGGCGCCGCCGAACCCGACGAGCGCGGCCGCGGCGACGGCGATGACGACGGCGGCGCGACGCCGGCCGGGACCGAGACCGAGACCGGGAGCGGGAGCGGGAGCGGCAGCGAAGGGCTCCTGGCGTGCGGGCCCGGTACCCGCGGACCGGGCGCCGTGCGGCCCGGCGTGGACCCGGCCGGCGCCGCGCGGGTCCGTGCGGTCGTCGTCGCGGACGGGTGGCATCTCCCGGGTGGCGTCCTCGGAGCCGGACGGCGGCCCGGGCACCTGGACGGCCTCGTAGCCGGCGTCACGGGGCAGGTCGCGCAGCAGTTCGGCCAGGGCGTCGGTGCGGCGCATGCGCAGGACGCGGACCGGTTCCAGGGGCGGCCGGTCGCCCGGTGAGCCGGATGCGCGCGGTGTGGGCACAGTGCTCTCCCTCCGTCCCGTGGCAGGGCCCCGGTCCTCGGTCCCTGGTCCTGGTCCCTGGTCCCTGGGAAGACATACGCGGCCGGAGCGCCGGGCGTTCAGCCGACGGTCAGGCCGTCGCGGCGAGGAAGCGGTGCAGGGACTCCTTCAGGGCGGTGACGAACGCGTCCCTGCGGGCCTCGTCGAGGGCGTCCAGGGAGAGGTAGGGGTTGAGGTCCTCCAGCTCCACGAGGAGCAGTCCGCCGTCCGGGGCACGGCAGGCGTCGACGCGCTGGATGCCGTGGTCGATGGCGTTCCACGCGATGAAGCGCCGGGCGAACTCCAGGTCCGCGGCGGTGGGTTCGTACGGCTCGAGCTGCCAGCGCCGGTCGGTTCGCGGCGCGTACAGGGCGTACTGGAAGCGGTCGTCGACGAAGTAGAAGGAGACCTCGTAGGAGAAGTCGACGCGCGGCTGGACCAGCACTCCGCCGTCCGTCAGTTCGGGCAGGCGGCCGGCGGGGACGACGGACAGGCCCGCGGAGTCGGCGCCCCGCTTGGGCTTGACCACGTACGCGTCCGCGGCGGGCAGCAGCGGCAGGTCGGCCGCGCGGTCGACGGTGGGGATGACCGGGTACCCGGCGGCGGCCAGTTCGACGAGGTACTGCTTGCCGACCATGTCCGCCTTGCCGCTGAGCTGGTTGTAGACGCGGGTCCCGCGGGCCGCCGCCCGGGCGCGGAAGGCGTCGTAGGCGTCCTGGTGGCCGAGGACCGGACCGCTGTTGCGGACGACGACGGCGTCGAACACGTCCATCAACGCGGCCGCGTCGCGGGGGTGGGCCAGGGCCAGGTCGAAGTCCTCGCGCAGCCGGGAGGTGAGGTATATGTCCTCGTCGCAGTAGCGGCGTCCGCGTGCCGGGTACGACAGGTCGGTGACGTAGAGCAGGCGGGCTCGGGCGGAGGACATGCGGGCTCCTCGGACGTGCGGTTCGGGGCGGGGCGTGGAGTGCGGAAAGGTTACGTCAGGGTGAGGGGGACCTGCCCCGGAGCGGAGTGCACTCAGTTCCCCAGCTGTAGTGCACTGAGTGCCATTTGCCGGCTCCAAGTGCTACGTTCCCGTCCATGAGCTCCGGCAACGCGGCGCACCGTCGCGACCTGAAGGGCGAGACGGCGCCCGCGAAGCCGCCCATCCGGGAGGCGCTGATCGCGGCGGCCTTCCGGCTGTTCCTGGAGCGGGGGTACGAGCAGACGACGGTGGACGACATCGTCGCGCTGGCGGGCGTCGGACGGCGGTCGTTCTTCCGCTACTTCCCCTCCAAGGAGGACGTGGTCTTCCCCGACCACGAGCGGTGCCTGTCCGACATGACGGCGTTCCTCGCCCGCAGCGCCGACGACGACGAGCCCGTGCGGCGGGTCTGCGAGGCGGCCCGGCTGGTGCTGCGGATGTACGCCGAGAACCCCGCCTTCTCGGTGCAGCGCTACCGCCTCACCAAACAGGTGCCCGTGCTGCGCGCGCACGAACTGTCGGTGGTGTGGCGCTACGAGCGCACCTTCGCCGAGTACCTGCGCGCCCGCTTCGCCGGCCGCCGCGACGGCATCCTGCGGGCCGACGTCATCGCCGCCGCCGTGGTGGCGGCGCACAACAACGCCCTGCGCTCGTGGCTGCGTTCGAGCGGGCAGGGCGACGCGAGCGCCGCGCTGGACCACGCCCTGGGCTACGTCCAGTCGGCGTTCGGCTCCCCCGGCGGCCGCTCCGACGCCGACGAGCCCGAGGACGTGGTGGTGGTCGTCGCCCGCCGCGGGGCCCCGCTGTGGCGGGTGGTCCAGGAGATCGAGTCCGTCCGGGACCGGAACTGAGTCGCAAAAAAAGGGAACGCAGTACCTTTACCTATGGCACTGAGTGCCATACTCTACCGCTGTGCACGGTGGCACGGTGACCGCGCACACCCGTGCCCGGGTGCTTCGCGCACGTGGGATTCCGGCCGAGTGCGAGGAGTTGGACCAGCGTGTACCACCACTCAGGAAACGTTGCTCGTCAGGCAGGCGGCTCCGCGGCGGGCGTGCTCGATCCCGGCACACGGGACTCGGACAGCATCCTCTTCCAGCGCTGCACCTGGTGCGGCACCGCGATGTACCACCGGCTGCTGTGCCCGGTGTGTCAGGGCAGCGACCTGCGCACGGAGCGCAGCGAGGGCGTGGGCACGGTCCGCCACTCCACGGTGGTGCACCGCAACACCCCCGCCGCGCGCAACGTATCGCTCGTGGAGATGGCCGAGGGGTTCGTCGTGCGGGGCCGGGTCATGGGCCCGCCGATAGGCATCCACAGCGGCGACCGGGTCCGGCTGTCCACCGCGAAGGACCCGGTCCGCGGCGAGCCGGTGTTCCAGCTGGTCGACGAGCCCTACCGCGCCTGGACCTGACGGCCGGTCAGTCCGGCGCCGGACGTCCGGCCGCGGCCCCGAGCGTGCGGCTGCGGCCGCGGAACTCGGCGATCACCTGGTCGCCGCGGCGCACGGTCACGTCGTAGATCCCGCTGCGGCCCGAGCGGGTGCGTTCCTCGGCCACCGCGGTCAGCACGTCGCCCTCGTGGGCGGGGGCCACGAAGTCGATGTCGGCGCCGGCCGCGACCGTGGCAGGGCCGTGGCTGTTGCAGCCGCAGGCGAACGCGGCGTCGGCCAGCAGGAACAGGCATCCGCCGTGGGCGGTGCCGTGGCCGTTGAGCATCCGCGCGGTGACGGTCATCCGCAGCACGGCCCGGCCCGCCGCGTGCTCCAGCAACTCGATGCCCATGCGCTCGGCCGCCCGGTCCGCGTCGAACACACGCCGCGCGGGGTCCTGCGCCGCCCCCTCGTCCCGCCTCACCGCTGCCCTCCTCCGGACACCCCGGCCGTCCTCCTGGTGGTACGTCGTCGCAGCGCGGCCCGGGGCCGCGTGTGTCTAGGGCCCCGGCGTCAGCCGGATGCCGACGGTTCCGTCCAGGCCCCGGCGCAGCCGGCTGCCGAGCAGGGTGAGGCGGCCGAGGACGCCGTACTTGCGGCCGATCAGCTCGCGGTAGCGGGCGAGGGTCGCCTCGTCGGTGATCTCCGCGGTGGCGGCAACCTGGGGGCCGGTGGGGTTGCCGCGCACGTCGCAGGGGCCGACCAGGACTTCCGGGCGGGCCCTGATCCGTTTCACCTTCCAGGAGTCGGCGCTCGTCCACACGCCGAGCGTGTCGCCGTCGCGCACCACCCACACCGGGGTGGCCACCGGGGTGCCGTTCTTCCGGTAGCTGGTGACCAGCAGGTACTTGCCCTCACCGAGCCGCTTCAGCGCTGTGTCGTCCATGACAGGAGTCTAGGCAGTGCGGCCGCCGACGACTCGGCGCGCCCCTCGTCGGCGACTGCGCAGGCCGGGCGCGGCTGCGCGGGCCGGGCGCGGGCGCCTCAGCCGAGTGCCGCGGCCATTCGCCGTACGCCCTCGGTGAGCACCTCCGGTGAGGTCGCCAGGTTCAGCCGCGCGTGCCCCGCCCCGCCGGTTCCGAAGGGAATGCCCGAGTTCAGGGCGACCCTGCCACGCTCCAGGAAGACCTCCGTCGGGTCGTCGCCGAGGCCCAGCGCCCGGCAGTCGAGCCAGGCGAGGTAGGTCGCCCGGCCCGGCCGGTGGGCGATCGCGGGCAGGTGCTCGGCCAGCAGGGCGGTGAGCAGACGCCGGTTGTCGTCGAGGCCGGCGAGCAGCGCGTCGAGCCAGGCGGTGCCCTCGCGCAGGGCCGCGGTGTGGGCGATGACGCCGAGGTGGCTCGGGCCGTGGCCGACCTCCTCGGGCATCCGGGCGAGGTCGGCGGCGGCCGCGGGGCCCGCGATCGCGAGAGCGGCCTTGAGTCCGGCCAGGTTCCAGGCCTTCGACGCGGACATCAACGACAGGGCGTTCTCGGCGCCGGGCACGCTCAGGTACGGCACGAAGGGGACGCCCGGGGCGGTGAGCGGGGCGTGGATCTCGTCGGCGACCACGCGCACACCGTGGCGGTCGGCGAGAGCGGCGACGGCGGCCAGTTCCTCGGCGGTGTGCACGGTACCGGTCGGGTTGTGCGGACTGCACAGCAGGAACGCGGCCCGGCGTCCGTGCGCGGTCGACCGGGCGAAGGCGTCCCGCAGCACGTCGAGGTCGATGCGCCCGTCCGCGCCGAGCGGCGCCTCGGCCACCCGCCGGTCCATGTGCTCGACGAACTGGAAGAACGGCGGATACACGGGCGGGTTGACGATCACCGGATCGCCGGGCCCGGTGACCAGTCTGATCATCTCGACGACACCGAGCATGACGTCCGGCACGACGGCCGTGCGCTCCACCGCGACGCCGTCCCACCCCCACCGCTCGGCGGCGAACCCCGCGAGCGCCTCGGCGTACCCGGTGCCGGCCGGGTAGCCGGTGTCCCCGAGGGCGAGCGCCTCGGTGACCGCGCGCAGGACGGGCTCGGCGAGCGGAACGTCCATCTCGGCCACCCACATCGGCAGCACGTCGGCGGGGTAGGCGCGCCACTTCATGCTCGTACGGCGCCGCAGTCTGTCGAGGGAGAGCATCCGCAGGGGATTCGGTTCACCGGACGGTTCGTTCGGGATCCTGGTCATGAGGCTCAAGATAGGGGGCTGCGGCGTGGGCGGGAACGACGCGTACGGACCGCCGGCCGCGCCCGCGCGGGACGCCGGGGCCCTGGAGGCGGCCGGCGACGCGTCGGACTCGGACGGCGGGGGCCCGGTCGCCGCGAAGCGTGGAGAGGTCCGTCCGCGCGGTGAACGCGGGCGGGCCCGGCCTCGTATGGAGTGAGGGCGCTCGACGACCGGAGCGCTCCGCGGTGACACCGCGCTGTTCGGGGTTTCGGGAGCCAGGCATGAGGCACGCACGACGACGCATCGTCCGGCGAGTGGCACGGCTGGCGGCCGTCGGCGGACTTCTGCTGGGCGGCGGCATGGTGGCGCAGTCCGCCATGGCGGGGGAACCCGCCGGCACCTCCGCGGTTCCGCTCAGCGCGGCCCGGTCGTCGTCCGGCACGGGCGCCGCGCTCGTCTCCGAGCTGGGCGCCTCCCGCACGGCGGGCACCTGGATCGGCGCCGACGGCCGCCCGGTCGTCGCGGTGACCGACAAGGCGGCGGCCGCCCGGGTCGAGCACGCCGGAGCCACGGCGACGATGGTGCGGCACAGCATGAACGAGCTGAAGTCGGCAACGGCGACGCTGCGTTCGGCGCCGCGCGTGGCGGGCACCGCGTGGGTGCTCGACTACCGGACCAATCGGGTCGTGGTGCGGGCGGACAGCACCGTCTCGGCCGGTGACTGGTCCCGGATGACCCAAGTGGCCTCCGGCATCGGCAGTTTCGTCCGCATGGAACGCAGCCCCGGAAAGTTCACGACCCGCCTCAACGGGGCGCAGCCGATCCTGTCGACCACCGGTCGCTGCTCGGCGGGCTTCAACGTGACGAACGGGCAGGGCGACTTCATCCTCACCGCCGGGCACTGCGGCCCCGCGGGCTCCCTCTGGTTCGCCGACGACCAGGGCCGGCGGCAGCTCGGCAAGACGGTTCGACAGGACTTCCCCGGCGGCGACTTCTCGCTCGTGCAGTACGCCGGCGGTTCGGCCGGCCAGGGCGCGGACGTGGTCGCGATCGGCAACGGCAACGGGGTGCGGATCACGGGGGTGGGTGATCCGGCCGTCGGACAGCGGGTGTTCCGCAGCGGCAGCACCAGCGGTCTGCACGACGGACGGGTGACCGGCCTCGACGCGACGGTCAACTACCCCGAGGGCACGGTCACCGGGCTGATCGAGACGAACGTGTGCGCCGAACCCGGCGACAGCGGCGGCCCGTTGTTCTCCGAGGGGATCGCGCTGGGCGTGACCTCCGGCGGGAGCGGTGACTGCATCACGGGCGGCACGACGTTCTTCCAGCCGGTGACGAAGGCGATGCGGGCGCTCGGCGTCCAGCTGATCGTGTCGGAACAGGCGGCCTCCGGGCAGAGCGCCCCGGCGCCCGCGCCGTCCGCCTCCGCGACGCGCAGCGCGATCGCACCGGGTGCCGCCTCGCCCGGCTCCTCCGCACCGGCCACGGGCACCGCGGCCGGTTCCACGCTGCCGGCCCGCCTGTCCGACCCCAGGAACATCGGGCCCGGTCTGCTGGTGGTCGCCGGCAGCCTGATCGCGCTGGTGGCCACCCGCTGCCTGCGCGCCGAGCAGGACCGCAAGGCCTACCAGCGGTACTACTCGGCGACGTGGGGCTGAGGGACCCGGCCGCACCCGGCCGGCGGTGCCGCCCGGCCCTCGGGTGACGCCCGGGGGCGGCGCGGCCGCCGCAGCGGCGAACGGCAGGCCGCCCGGCCGGCCGAGGAGGGGGACGGTGCCGACGGGGACACGCCGCGGCAGCAGGCCGCCGGTGAAGTCGACGACCGTGGCAGACGGCCGAGGTCAGTACGAGGAGTGCGGGGCGCCCAGCGGTTCCGGGGTGCCCCCGGGAACGCGCGTCGACGCGTGAGCGCCTTCAGCGGGCGCTCAGGCCGCCTTCACCGGGTGCGGGGCCGCCACGGCGGCCCACTCCATGACGAGCCGCTGGTACTCCTCGCGCTGCTCGACGCTCAGTGTCCCGCCCGACCGGCGCCAAAGGGCCCGGATCTCCTCGTTGACCTCGTCCGCCGAGCGATCGGAAACGGGTTCAACAGTGGTGGACATGGTGTGAAGCATACGGGGGCCGCCGTGAAGGAGGCGTGAATAATAAGGGGTAAATCAGACATTGAGGACCGTGTTGCTGATCACGTCGTGTCAGGGGCCGTCGGCGCGAGCGGCACGACAGGCCCGAGGGCGGCCACCGCTTCCCGGTGGCCGCCCTCGTTCCCCGGCGGCTGCCCTCGGCCACCGCCGGGGCGGGCTCCTCGGCCGCCGCCGGGGCGGGCTTCCGTCAGGTGCCCGGCTTGCGGCCGTAGACGAACACGTCGTCGCCGGTCCTCAGCAGCGACCAGTACTTCTTCGCGGTCGTCGTGGTCATGTTGACGCAGCCGTGCGAGCCCGGCGGGTTCCACATGCTGAGGTTGACCGAGTGGAAGGCCTGGCCGCCGTCGAAGAACTGGCTGTAGGGCATCGGCACGTTGTAGATGTTCGAGACGTGGTCGATGTCCCGCCAGTAGATCTTCTTCAGGCCGGTGCGGGTCTCGTACCCGTCGCGGCCGGTACGGACCGGGACGGGCCCGTAGACGAGCTTGCTGCCGTCCTGGATCCAGCTGAGCTGGAGCGAAAGGTTCACGCAGGCGATGCGCCCCTTGTTCACCGGGCACTTGCCGGCCTTGTTGGGGTTGTCGCCGACGGCCTTCTGCTTGTTCATGAGGTCCATCACACCCCAGGTGACGGGCCCCGCGTAGCCGATGTTCGGCGTGATGCCGTGCTTGTTCTGGAAGGCCTGGATGGCCTTGCAGTCGGTGGACGACTGCTTGCCGTCCACGGTCAGGCCGAGGAACTTCTCCACCTGCTTCTGGTACGGACCGGTCTTCGTGGTGCAGCTCGTGGCAGCCTGCGCGGGCGCGGTGCCCAGCGTGAGCGCGAGCGGCGCGACCAGCCCGGTGATCCCGAATGCGACGGCTGCCCGTCTGCCTATGCCCCCCATGGCGGCACATTCCCTTCCTGAGTGGTCCTTGTCACTTACCTGGACCATCCACCCAGGCAAGAGGTTGCGGACCACCGTAAGCTGCGACGAAACGGTGACCAAACCCGGTCATTCGACGGCGCCGGCCACCGATCAGCCGGGTGAACGACGGTGCGGGTCACTCCCCCTGGATCCCGCCGCGCTCTCCGGAGACCTGGTGGAAGCCGGTGTTGACGGCGGTGAGGCCGCCGTCGACCACCAGCGAGGTACCGGTGATCCAGGCCGCGTCGCGGGAGGCGAGGAAGGCGACGGCCGCGGCGATGTCCTCCGGTTCGCCGACCCGCCCCAGCGGGTACAGCGGGCGCAGCGCCTCGAGGTGGTCGTCGCGTCCCTCCCACGCCGAGGTGCGCACGGTCCCCGGCACCACGAGGTTGACCCGCACCCCGCGGGCGGCCGCCTGCCCGGCCAGGGTCCGGGTCAGGGAGCCGAGTCCGGCCTTGGCCGCGCTGTAGGCGTGACCGCCGAAGTCCTGCAGGCCGTTGACGGAACCGATGCTGACGACCGCGCCGCGACCGGAGGCGGCCAGGTGCGGGAGGGCGGCGCGGCAGCAGCGGTAGGCGCCGGTGAGGGTGACGTCGAGGTCGCGGGCCCACGCCTCGTCCGTACCGTCCTCCAACAGCGGGGTGTCCGGCGTGCAGTTCGCCGCGCTGTTGACCAGGACGTCAAGTGACCCGAAGGCGTCCACGGCGTGGGCGACGGCCGCCTCGACGGACCGCCGGTCGGCGACGTCGCACGCCGACGCCTCGACGGCGAGCCCCTGTTCGCGCAGCGCGCCCGCGGTCCTGGCCACCTCGGCGCCGTCCACGTCGGTCGCCAGCACCCGCGCGCCCTCCGCGGCGAACCGCCGGGCGACGGCGGCGCCGATGCCGCGGGCGGCGGCGGTGACGAGAATTCCGTACCCCTCGAAACGCTTGGTGTCTGTCATGGGCCGACGCTACTCCCCAGGCGATCAAGAGGGCAGGTAGCGTGCGCCGCATGTCCGCGTTCATACAACAACTGCCCGCGCTCATCGGCGTGGTGATCGGTGCGCTCGGTTCGTACGTGGTGGTCGTGCGCGGGGACCGGGCCAGGTTCCGGCGGGAGCAGGCCGCCCGCTGGGAGGAGCGTCGCTACGCGGCGTACGCCGACTGGGCGCGGTCGTTGAAGCAGACCGTCACGCTGAACTACCGGCTGGCCGCGCACTTCGGGAACGATCCCCATCCGCACCCGCTGTCGCCCGAGGAGGCCGAGCCGCTGCTGGCCGAGGCGCAGACCGCCCGGGACCCGCACGGGGAGGCGCTGATCCTGCTGGGCAGCCCCGGCGTGGTGGAGAAGGGGCGGGAGTGGGTGGTCACGGTGCTGGAGATGGAGGCGTTCCTGCGGGAGGGCCGGCGGGACCCGGGGGGCTGGCAGGCGCTGCTGGACCGTCAGCGCGCCGGGCGCGAGGCCTACTACGCGGCCGTGCGGCAGGATCTGGCCCTGCCGCCGGGCCACTCGGCGCGCTGGCCGCTCCCTCCTGCCGCCCGCCTCTGACGCGTCACCGGTCAGCGCCGCCGACCGGCCCCGCCCTCGACCGGCCCCGCCGCCGACCGGTCCCGCCCCCGCCGGTCAGCGGTAGCCGGTCACGTCGGCCGGTCTGCCCGCGTCCTGGACCTCGACCATGTAGCGCCAGGCGTCCGGGCGGCTGCCGTCGAGGTCCGTGAAGCCGTAGACGCGGGCGAGCCCGCCGCTGGAGAGGGACCGGCCGTTGAAGCGGGCCGCGTCGGAGTCGGCGGCGAGTGCGGCGACCGCGCGCCCCACATAGCGCGGGGTCTCGGAGATCGCGAAGTGCGGGACGCTTTCGAGGGCGTCGCGCCAGTTGTCCTCGCCGACTCCGAATTGGTCGAGCATGATCTCCGAGCGGAGCCAGCCGGGCGTCAGGGCGACGGCGGTCGCGCCGCGCGGGCCGATCTCGTGGCCCAGGGCGAAGGCCATGCGCAGCACGGACGCCTTGGCGAGGTCGTAGAAGAAGGAGACCCGGTAGGTGTCGCGGTTGTAGTCGGCGGTCCCGTCGGTCATCTCCACGACCAGTCCGCCCGGCCGGCGCAGCAGCAGGGGCAGGGCGTGGTGGCTGGTGATCGCGTGGGTCTCGACGGCGAGCCGCAACAGCCGCAGCCCCTTGTCGAGGTCGTGCTCCCACACGGGCCTGTCCCACTCGAAGAGGTTCTCGCCGCCCCAGATGTCGTTGACGAGGACGTCGAGGCGGCCCTGCTCGTCGTCGACGCGGTCGACCAGGGCGCGGACCTGCGCGGGGTCGAGGTGGTCGGTGGGTACGGCGATGCCGTGGCCGCCGGCCTCGGTGACGAGGTCGGCGGTGTCCTCGATCGTCTCCGGGCGGTCGTACTCGGAGCGGTGCGCGCGGGTGCTGCGGCCGGTGACGTAGACGGTGGCGCCGGCCGCGCCGAGTTCCACCGCGATCCCGCGCCCCGCGCCGCGTGTCGCCCCGGCGACCAGCGCCACCTTGCCCTTCAGCGGTCCGGACATGCCCGGTCTCCGTTCCCTCGTGACTGTCGTCCGCACTGCCGTGCGGGCTCGGGGTCGAGAGTGCCGGGAAAGCCGGACACCTTCTGTCGGCTTTTCGCGGACAGTTTTTCGCGGTACCGGCACGGGCGCCGGGCCGGTCAGTGGCCGCGGTCGATCCACTCCTGAAGATGCGGGGCCTCGGCGCCGATGGTGGTCTCCTCGCCGTGGCCGGTGAGGACCCTGGTCCCGGGCGGGAGGGTGAGGAGGCGGTCGCGGATCGAGTCGATGATCGTCGGGAAGTGGGAGAAGGAGCGGCCGGTCGCGCCCGGGCCGCCCTGGAACAGGGTGTCTCCGGTGAACACCGTGGCCAGGCCCGGGTCGTAGAGGCAGACGGCGCCCGGCGCGTGCCCGGGGGTGTGCAGGACGGTGAGGTCGGCGCCGGCCGCCTCGATGACCAGGCCGTCGCGCAGGTGCGCGTCGGGGTCCCGGTCCGGGTGGGTCTGCTTCCACAGCGGCAGGTCGTCGGGGTGCAGCCAGATGGTGGCGCCGGTGCGGTCGGCCAGGGCGGGGGCGGCGTCGATGTGGTCGTTGTGGGCGTGCGTGCACACGATGGCGGTCAGCCGCCGGTCGCCGACGGCCTCGGCGATGGCGTCGGCGTCGTGCGCGGCGTCGATGACGACGGCCTCGTGGTCGTCGCCGACGATCCACACGTTGTTCTCGACGTCCCAGGTCCCGCCGTCGAGCGTGAACCGACCGGAGGTGACCAGGCGTTCGATGCGCGCGGCCATCACAGCACCACCACCGAGCGCAGCACGTCGCCGCGGTGCATCCGCTCGAACGCCTTCTCCACGTCGGTCAGTTCGATGGTCTCGGTGACGAACGCGCCCAGGTCCAGGCGTCCTTGCAGGTGCAGGTCGATGAGCATCGGGAAGTCGCGGGAGGGCAGGCAGTCGCCGTACCAGGAGGACTTCAGCGCGCCGCCGCGGCCGAAGACGTCCAGCAGCGGCAGTTCCAGCTTCATCTCCGGGGTCGGCACGCCGACCAGGACGACGGTGCCGGCCAGGTCGCGGGCGTAGAAGGCCTGCCGGTAGGTCTCCGGGCGGCCGACCGCGTCGATGACCACGTCCGCGCCGAAGCCGCCGGTCAGCTCGCGGATCGCCTCGACCGGGTCGGTCGAACGGGAGTTGACCGTGTGGGTGGCGCCCATGGAGCGGGCGGTCTCGAGCTTGCGGTCGTCGATGTCCACGGCGATGATCCTGGACGCGCCGGCCAGCCGGGACCCGGCGATCGCGGCATCGCCGACGCCGCCGCAGCCGATGACCGCCACGCTGTCGCCGCGCCCCACGTTGCCGGTGTTGACGGCCGCGCCGATGCCCGCCATCACCCCGCAGCCGAGCAGGCCGGCCACCTGCGGCGCGACGGACGCGTCGACCTTGGTGCACTGACCGGCCGCGACCAGCGTCTTCTCCGCGAACGCGCCGATCCCCAGGGCCGGGGACAGTTCGGTGCCGTCGGTCAGGGTCATCTTCTGCCCGGCGTTGTGCGTGTCGAAGCAGTACCAGGGCCGTCCGCGCAGGCACGCCCGGCACTGGCCGCACACCGCCCGCCAGTTGAGGATCACGAAGTCGCCCGGGGCGACGTCGGTGACCCCCTCGCCGACCGACTCGACGACGCCCGCCGCCTCGTGCCCGAGCAGGAAGGGGAACTCGTCGTTGATCCCGCCCTGCTTGTAGTGCAGGTCGGTGTGGCACACCCCGCACGCCTGCACCTGGACGACCGCCTCGCCCGGTCCGGGGTCGGGCACGACGATGGTCTCCACCCGCACCGGCTCGTTCTTGCCGGGTGCGATCACGCCGCGTACTTCCTGTGCCATGTGCTGAACCCTTCCGTGGGCCGATGTCCGTGCTCCACGACCCTACGCGTGACCGATCGGTAACGGCACGGCGTGCAGCGCCGGCGGAGATCCCGCACGCCCCGGGCGGTGGGCCGCCCACGTAGCCTGATGCCTTCCGCCCGCCCGTCGAAGGAGTGCCGTGAGCATCGCAGAGGCCCAGCCCGGTCCGCCCGCCTGGCGGCTGCTGTTCGGATACGTACGGCCGCACCGGTGGGCCCTGCTGGCGGGTGCCGTGCTGTCGCTGGTCACGGGGGCCACCGGCCTGCTGCTGCCACTGGTGGCCAAGGGACTGATCGACGACCTCTCCCACGACCGGGCGATCACCGGCGCGCTGGTGACCATGTCGGTTCTCGTGGTCGTCAACGCGGCGGTGGGGGCGCTGGGTTCGTACGTACTGCGGCGCACCGCGGAGTCCGTGGTGCTCGGGGCGCGGCGGGCCCTGTCGTCGTACCTGCTGCGGCTGCGGGTCCCGGCCGTCGACCGCAGCGAGCCGGGCGACCTGATGGCGCGCATCACCTCCGACACCACCCTGCTGCGCCAGGTCACCACCGAATCGCTGGTCGGCCTGGGCACGGGCGGGCTGACGCTGCTGGCGACCGTGACGATGATGGCGCTGGTGGACCCGGTGCTGCTCGGGGTCACCCTGGCCGTGATCCTCCTGGCGGGCACGGTGCTCGGGGTGATCGTCCCGCGCATCAACCGGGCCAGCCGGCAGGCGCAGGACGCGGTGGGCGTGATGGGCGCCTCGCTGGAGCGGATCCTCGGCGCGCTGCGCACGGTGAAGGCGTCCGGCGCCGAGCAGCGGGAGGAACACACGCTGCACGCGGCGGCCGAGGAGTCGTGGCGGCAGAGCGTGCGGGCCGCGAAGTGGTCGGCGGCGGCCGGCAACACGGCGGGACTGGCGATGCAGATCGCCTTCATCACGGTGCTCGCGGTGGGCGGGGCGCGGGTGGCGACCGGCGCGATCGACGTGGGCACGCTGGTGGCGTTCCTGCTGTACGTCTTCTACCTGATGTCGCCGATCCAGGCGGTGGTCGGGGCGGTCACCCAGTACCAGACGGGCGCCGCGGCCCTCGCCCGGATCCAGGAGGCGCTGCGGCTGCCCGCCGAGCCGGCGGCCGCCCCCGCCCCGCTGCCCACGGCGGACGCCGAGCCGGCCGCGGTGGCCTTCGACGACGTCCGCTTCCGGTACGCCGACGACCTCCCGTACGTCCACCACGGGGTGACGTTCACCGTGCCCGCCCGGGGGATGACCGCGTTCGTGGGCCCGTCCGGGGCCGGCAAGACCACGGTCTTCTCCCTCATCGAGCGGTTCTACGACCCCGAGTCGGGGACCGTCACCCTCGACGGCCGCGACGTCGCCGACTGGGAGTTGCCGCGGCTGCGTTCGGCGATCGGCTACGTGGAGCAGGACGCTCCGGTCCTGTCGGGTTCGCTGCGGGACAACCTGCTGCTGGGCAATCCGGAGGCGGACGACGGGGATGTCGCGCGGGTGCTGAAGACGACCCGCCTCGACGGTCTGGTCGCCCGGCTGCCGGCCGGGCTGGACACGCTGGTGGGGCACCGGGGCACCAAGCTGTCGGGCGGTGAGCGGCAGCGGGTCGCCATCGCCCGCGCGCTGCTGCGCCGTCCGCGGCTGCTGCTCCTGGACGAGGCGACCTCGCAGCTGGACGCGGTGAACGAGGCGGCGCTGCGCGACACCGTGGCCGACGTCGCGCGGACCACCACGGTGCTCGTCGTCGCGCACCGCCTCTCCACGGTGACGATGGCGGACCGGATCGTCGTCATGGACGCGGGCCGGGTACGTGCGGTGGGCACGCACCGGGAACTGGTGGCCGCCGACCCGCTGTACGCGGAACTGGCGGCGACGCAGTTCCTGGCGACGGCCTGAGCGGCCGTCCGACGGCCCCGGCCGGCCGCGCGCCGGCCCCCGGGGTGATCAGCGCGTCCGGGCGACGTGTCCTGGCGATCCCCGCCGCCCCTGAGGGCGGACGCGGGGCCGCGGCGTGCTTCCGCGCCCCCGGGACGGCTGACGTGGGCTCGGCGGGAGGGGTGGAGCGCCGGTCGAGGCGGAGCACCTCGCACTCGACCGCTCCGGAAGTCCGGCCGCCTCGGCCGGTCGGACGATTTTGTCGTGCACACAGTCTTGTGGAGCGGGGCTCCCCTTCCTTACTTTCCAGTAAGTACAAATCTGAACGTGCTTCATGTTCAGTGTGCGGCCGAGCCGCACTTCGGCATGCCCCCCGTCACCCCACTCCAGAGGAGAGAGCCGTCATGCCTGCCTTCAGAACCAGGCACCTTTGTTCCGTGGCCGCCGCCCTCGCCCTGACCGTCGCCGCCCCCGCGACCGCCGCCACGGCCGCCACGGACGCCTCCTCCGCCGGCCTGCGCGAGGTGCTGTTCGTCGGCAACAACTGGGACGGAACGGCCGACGTCATCAAGTCCACCGGTGACTTCGCCAAGGTCGGCCGGATCAATGTCGTACCCGACAAGAGCCAGCGGATGGCGGAGATCAACGCCGATCCGATCAAGTGGATCTACTTCATGGCGATCCGCAACGGCGTCGGCGAGGGGCACGACCAGTTCGCCGACGACATGTACTCCACGCCGGACGGCAACTCGGTCGTGGTGTCCCGGCCGAGTTTCGCCGACGTCGTGTCGATCGACCTGGCCACCGGGAAGATCAACTGGCGTTTCGCCGTGTCCGGTTACCGCAGCGACCACATGGCCGTCTCCCCCGACGGCACCCGGGTGGCGGTGTCGGCGTCGACCGCGAACACCGTGCACGTGCTGGACATCGCCACCGGCAAGCAGCTGGGCAAGTTCTCGACCGGGGACAAGCCGCACGAGAACATCTTCACCAAGGACGGCAAGTACATCTGGAACATGTCGATCGGCGACGTGAACACCTCGCTCGACGACCCGTCCGCGGACTGGACGAAGGGCGACCGGCACATCACGGTCGTGGACGCGACGACGTACAAGCAGGTCAAGGTCATCGACATGCGCGACCGGCTGGACGCCATCGGCCTGAAGAACTTCTCGGACGCGGTCCGTCCGGCGGTGTTCTCCCCCGACGAGTCCAAGCTGTACTTCCAGGTCTCCTTCTTCAACGGCTTCCTGGAGTACGACGTCGCCACCGACAAGATCACCCGGGTGAAGACGCTGCCGAAGAACCCGGCGACCAGCGAGGACCGCACCACCTGGGTGAACGACTCGCGCCACCACGGCATCTCGATGAGCCCGGACGGCGCCAAGCTCTGCGTCGCGGGCACGATGGACGACTACGCGACCATCGTCGACCGGGCCACCCTCCAGGAGGGCGAGCTGGTCACCGCCTCCAAGCCGTACTGGGCCACCGTCAGCGGCGACGGCAAGGACTGCATCGTCTCCGAGAGCGGCGCCGACCAGGTCACCGCCATCGACTTCGCCACCGGCAGGAAGACGGTGTCGGTCCCCGTCGGCGACCACCCGCAGCGGGTGCGCCTGGGCCATGTGCAGGCGGACTGGACGGGTCCGTCGGCGGGCTGACGAGCCGGCCGGCACGCGCGGGAGGTCCCGGGCCGGGCCCGGGACCTCCGTGCGTCAGAAGCGCGCCGCCGCCCAGGCCGACAGTTCCGACCGCGCCGCGCCCAGCAGCGCCGACGACGGCGCGGAGGCGCCGTCGGTCACCAGCGCGTAGTGCAGGACGCCCGCGTCGGAGTCGGTGAGCAGCAGCCGCCGGCTGCCCGTGCCGCCCGGTTCCGCGGCGACCGCGACGGGGGTCGACGTGGTGTACTCCGGCGGGGCGTGCACCGTGCCCAGGTCGGAGACCACGGTGGTGGCGGACGCGGGGAACGACGCCGGCAGGTGCAGTTCGGTGGGCGCCGAGCCGCCGCCCGAGCGCCACACCAGCAGCCCGTACCGCCCGGATCCCACGAGCTGGGCCACGTTCGGCAGCGAGGCCGGCACCGGGTTCCAGGTCAGGGTCGTGGAGCCGTCGCGGGAGCGGTCCTCGTAGGTGAAGGCGGCCGTCGCGCCGGAGGTGGCGCTCGGGTAGAGCCGGTCCAGCAGCCGGGCGTCCTGACGCGGCGTCACGGTGCCGGTGTCGTCGAGGCGGACGGCGGACAGGTCCTCGTCGTTCCAGGCGTCACCCGAGGTGAGCACCTTGCCGGTATTGCCGTTCATCGGCTCGTGGTGACGTCCGCTGTAGATGTCCCACTGCCACTGCGTGCCGGAGAGCACCGGACCGGAACTCGCCGGTTTCGACCACCAGTTCGCGCCCGGCACACGGGAGTCGAGCGCCTGGTACATCGCCTTGACGACGGTCGGCGCCTTGTCCGAGACCGTGCCGCTGAGCGGGTGCCCGAACTCGCTGACCACCGCGGGCGTCCCGGCGGCCGCGGCGCGGTCCCGGACCGCGCCGAAGTCGCTCGTGTACTGTCCGTCGGCCGCCTTGCCCCACATCAGGATCCCGGAGATCGCCTTCTGGTCGTAGAAGTGGGTGTTGAAGACGTAGCGGGCGCCGAGCGTGCCGGCGTCGAGCAGCCCGCCCTCCTGCTTCTGGGAGTCGATGTTGGCGTTCCAGAAGAGGTTGGGCTCGACGAAGGCCGGCTTGTCCTGCCAGCCGGCCGCGTCCATCCGGGCCCGGAACCGCTGGTAGAAGGGCCACAGCAGGTCCTTCTCCCAGGCGCGGCTGGTCTGGCCCGAGTCGTGGCTCCCGGCATACGGCTCGTTGTAGGGGTCGAAGCCGACGACGCCGGCGAACTCGGCGTCGCCGAGGTGCTGCTCGACGTACGCCATGGTCGTCTGCGCGGTGGCGAGGAAGGCGTCCTGCAGGCCGTGGGCGTTGTGCCAGAAGTCGTACTGCGCCTGCCGCACCGCCTTGTTCTGGGTGATGTTCTGGCCCCAGAAGAAGCAGATGCCGCAGGACTCCTCGGGGTACCCCCCGGCCGCCACGGCCCACTCGGGGGCGCCGTCGCCGGTGTACCAGCTGCCCTCGTCGAAGAGGTACCGGGAATAGAGGTCCTGGTGGAAGTCGGGGTAGACGCGGATGCCGGCGTCGAGGAAGGCGCGCATCTGGTCGGTGACGGCGGCCAGGTACCCGGTGTCGACCTGGCCGCGTGCGGGTTCGGCGTGGGCCCACGACAGCAGGAAGCGCACCGCGTTGCCGCCTCCCAGGGCGCGCAGCGCGGTCGCTGACCTCCGCGCGTCGGCGACGGAGGCGAAGGGCAGCCCGGCGTTCTCCTCCAGTTTGGTCTCGCCGGAGACGTTGTAGCCGCGCAGCACGATCTCGCGGCCGGTGCCGTCGACGAGACGGCCGTCGGCCACGGTCAGCGGCGTCCCGTCGAACCAGAGCGAGCCGGGAGGGCTCGCGGCGGCGGGCGGCGCACCCGTGGCCGTGACGGCTGCGCACAGGACCACCAGGGCGGCGAGCAGACGAGCGCGAATTTTTGGCATGTCCACTACAGTCGAGCGATGTCCGGGCGCGGTCAACACTGCTGACTCCACAGTAAGTCTGGACCCGCCCGGCCTGTACGTCCCGTCGGCGCCTACCCGGGGGGCAGCCGGCGCAGTTCCACCTCCGTCAGCCGGCCGTCGGCGACGGCGGCGGTCAGGTAGGTGCAGTACGGCTGCCGCCGGCGGTCGGTCGGGGAACCGGGGTTGAGCAGGCGCAGCCCGGTCGGGGCGGTGGTGTCCCAGGGGATGTGGCTGTGCCCGAAGACCAGCACGTCGAGGTCCGGGAACCGGGCGGCGCAGCGCGCCTCGCGCCCCCGCGCGGGTCCCGTCTCGTGCACGACGCCGAAGCGCAGACCGCCGAGTTCGGCGTACGCCACCTCGGGCAGCCGTGCGCGGAGCTGCGGCCCGTCGTTGTTGCCGTACACCCCGACGAGCCGGCGGCTGAGCCCCTCCAGCAGGTCGAGGGTGGCCGTGTCCACCCAGTCCCCGGCGTGCAGGACCACGTCGGCGCGCGGGACCTCGGCGAGGAGCTGCGCGGGCAGCCGCTTCGCCCGCCCGGGGAGGTGGGTGTCGGACATCAGGAGCAGACGCACGGGGGCAGACTAAGCCTGTCGTTCGGATCATCCCCCGGCGCCGCGGCGGCGCGCGGAGGGTCCCCCGGTCGGCCGAGTGGGACGCGACGTCCGGGATACTGGAACCTCCGGCCAGGACACAGGGCCGACGCGGCCCCGGCAGGCGCTCGCACAGCCGGTTCGGAGTGGGACGGGGCGCCCGGCGGGGTTAGCATCTGGCCACCCGTATCCGATCAGTCACGGCGAGTGAACCGAGGGGGCTCGGAAGCCCGATGCCGGTCAAGGTCAGCGTCATCATCCCCGTGTACAACCCGGGGACCTACATCGAGGACTGCATCGACTCGCTGTTGAGGCAGTCGCTGCCACCCGACGAGTTCGAAGTGATCTTCGTCGACGACGGCTCCACCGACGGCACCCCGGCCCGGCTCGACGCGCTCGCCGCCGAGGAGCCCCGGGTGAGCGTCATCCACCAGGAGAACTCCGGCTGGTCGGGCAAACCCCGCAACGTCGGCATCGCCGCCGCGCGGGGCGAGTACGTCATGTTCGTCGACAACGACGACCATCTGGGCCACGAGGCCCTGGAACGGATGTACGACTACGGCGTGGCCAACGGCGCCGACGTCGTCGTCGGCAAGATGGCCGGCCGCGGCCGGGCGGTCCCGGTGGAACTCTTCCGCCGCAACCGGCCCCGCGCCTCCGTCGCGGACGCCCCGCTCATCGACAGCCTCACCCCGCACAAGATGTTCCGGCGGGAGTTCCTGGACCGCATCGGCCTGCGCTTCCCGGAGGGACGGCGGCGGCTGGAGGACCACGTCTTCGTGACCGAGGCGTTCCTGCGCGCGGACAACGTGAGCGTGCTCAGCGACTACGTCTGCTACTACCACGTGCGCCGGGACGACTCCTCCAACGCCGGCTTCCAGCGTTTCGACCCCGTCGGGTACTTCGAGAACCTGCGGGAGGCCCTGGACGTCGTCGAGCGGTACACCGAGCCGGGGCCGCTGCGCGACGGCCTCTTCCGGCGCTGGCTGCGGGTGGAGATGGTGGAGCGGCTGCGCGGCCGCCGCTTCCTCGCCCAGCCCGACGACTTCCGGCGGGGGCTGTTCAAGGAGATCCACCACGTCGTCAAGGAACGCTTCGGCCCCGGCGTCGCCGCCGGACTGCAGCCCACGCAGCAGGTCGTCGCCGCGCTGATCGCCGCCGACCGCTACGACGACGTCGTCGCCTTCGCCGAGTGGGAGGCCGGCGTCGCCCTGTCGGCCGAGCCCGGCCGCCTCGCATGGACGGACGGCACGCTGCGGATCGAGTTCGCCGCCGAGTTCACCGCGGGCGGCACGCCGCTGCTGTTCCCGGGCGGCGCCGCGCCCGCCCCGCTGGACGGCGCTCCGCTGGACGTCGCCGAGGCGATCGCCTGGGTGTGCGCGGACTCCTTCGCCCGGTTCGGCACGGCCACCGCGGACCTGCTGCTGCGCGAACGCTCCACCGCCGCCCAGTACTTCCAGCCCGTCGAGCTCACCCGGGAGATCGTGCCGGCCGGGGACGACGGCACGCGGACCCGGCTGGTGCTGCGCGCGTCGGCCACCGTCGACCCGGCCGCGGCGGCCGGCGGCGAGCCGCTGCGCGGCGGGCTGTGGGACGCCCACGCCCGGGTGAGACTGGGCGGCTGGACCAAGGAGTGCCGTGTCGGGCCGGGTCCGCGCAAGGCCCGCGCGGCCGCGTCGGCGGGTGTCGTCGCGGGCCGGGTCGTGCTGCCGTACTGGACCGACCGGCACGGCGACCTCTCCCTGGACGTCGACCGGGCCGGCAAGCGCCTGGGGCTCGACCGCCTCTCCCCCGACGACACCGTCGTCTCCGGCGGCAGGCTCAGCGCCCCGGTGCCGCTGCACGTCCCCGGCGAGACCGCGGTGCTGCTGAGGTTCACCTCGCCGGACGCCTCCGTGGACGCGCCCGGCACCCTGTCACCGGCCGGGGAGGGGGCCCTGCTGGCGGCCGCGCTGCCGGTCGCGGACCTCGGCGGAGCCACCTGGCGCACCACCCTCTGCCCGGCCCCCGGCGCCGCCGAACCCCGCTTCCTGCCCCTTCCGCTGTCCCTGAGCGGCGACGGCCGGTCGGTCGGCGTGGTGCGCACCCCCCGGCCCGGCACGGTACGGCGGCTGGTCCGCGGGGCGCGGCGCATGCTCGCCGTCGCCCTGGGCAGGAAGTCGGACCGGCGCCGAGCGGGAAAGGCGTGACGGCGTGCGAGCACTGGAGATGACCGGCGCGTGGGTGCTGGAGCCGAAGGTCTTCCCGGACGAGCGGGGCACCTTCCACGAGTGGTACCGCGGCGAGGAGTTCCGCGAGGCCACCGGGTACGGCCTGTCGCTCGCGCAGGCCAACTGCTCCGTCTCCCGGCGGGGCGTGCTGCGCGGGGTGCACTTCGCCGACGTGCCGCCCGGACAGGCCAAGTACGTCACCTGCGTACGCGGCACCGTCCTCGACGTGGTCGTCGACCTGCGCACCGGCTCCCCCACCTTCGGGCGGTGGGACGCGGTGCGCCTCGGCGACGGCACCCACCACGCGGTGTTCCTCGCGGAGGGGCTGGGGCACGCCTTCATGGCCCTCAGCGACGACGCGACCGTGGTGTACCTGTGCTCGACCGGTTACGCGCCCGAGCGGGAACACGGCGTGCACCCGCTCGACGCGGACCTCGGCATCGACTGGCCCGAGGGCGTCACCCCGGTGCTGTCGCCGAAGGACGCCGAGGCCCCGTCGCTGGCCGAGGCCGAGCGGACGGGGCTGCTGCCGTCCTACGAGGCATGCGTCGCCCGGTACGAGGAGCTGCGCGGCAGGGCGTTCGGCGACCGACGGCGCGCGGCTGACGGCGAACCGGTCCGGCGGCCGGCGCCGAGGCGGTTCAGCGGCTGACGGCGAGCCGGTCCAGGGCCGTGCGCAGCGGCTCCCAGCCGCGGGAACGCCGCAGGCCGCGGTTGCGGGCCCGCACCAGCGGGCGCCAGAAGTCCGCTTCCAGCAGCGCCTCGGGCCGCACCGCCTGCACCCGTTCCAGGACCGCCTCCGGCACCTTCTGCGGGTCGGGGACGTCGTACTCGGCGATGATCTCGTCGTACTTGTCGTGCAGCACCCGGTTGCGGGGATCGGCGCCGAAGACGACGAGCTGCCCGGTGGGCCGCGTGTCGACGAGGACGGTGACCAGGTCGGGCCGGTAGCGGCCCAGGATCTCGGTGACCTTGTAGACGTCGCCGGTCCAGGCGGTGGTGTGCCGGTCGCGGGCCGCCTCGTCGACGCTGCGCGGCAGCATGTCGTCGAAGACGATCACGCTCGACCAGTCCGCGTGCTTCTCGACGTTCATGAAGTCGCGCAGGGCGTACTCGAACAGGTGCATGCCGTCGATGAACGACAGGTCCAGGGTGGTGCGCCGCCAGTAGCCGAACGGCGTGCGGCCGCGGCGCAGGTTGCGCAGCGGGTGGCGGCCGCCGCGCAGGTGCGCGAGGGGGTTGTCGCGGGCGAAGAAGTCGTCGCTGGTGGCCTTGACCAGGTGGACGTCGCACCGGATCTCGGTGACCACCTTGAAGGCCGGGTCGACGGCGATGCTGGGGACGCGCGACAGCCTCAGGCTGCGGCCGTCGTTGACACCGATCTCCAGGTAGTTGCGGTTCGCGCTGACCTTGTGCAGTTCCCGCAGGAACTCATGGCGTTTCACGAAGGGACTCCTTGCGGATGTGAGGCAGGGCTTCGTGCAGGGCGGCGCGCCAGTCGCGCAGCGGCGGCAGACCGAGTTCCCGCCACCGGCCGTGGGCGAGAACGCTGTACGCGGGGCGGGGCGCGGGCCGCGGGCAGGCCGCGCTGCCGACCGGGTGGATCCGGTCCGGGTCGGCGCCGAGCCCGTGGAACACCTCGCGGGCCAGGTCGTACCAGGTGGTCTCGCCGGAGCTGGTGGCGTGCAGGACACCGCTCGCTCCGCGGCCCACGAGCGGGCCGAGGTCGGCCACGCGTGCGGCGACGTCCGCGCTCCAGGTCGGCTGCCCACGCTGGTCGTCGACCACGTCGACGGTGGCGCTACGGGCTTCGAGATCCATCATGGTGCGCACGAAACTGCGGCCGTGGACCCCGTAGAGCCAAGCGGTCCGCACGATCACGCCGGTGTCCGGGAGTTCCTCCAGCACGGCGCGTTCGCCCGCGAGCTTGGTACGGCCGTAGGCGGTGCGCGGGGCCGGCGGGTGGTCCTCGGGGTAGGGGGTGGTCGCGTCGCCGGGGAAGACGTAGTCGGTGGAGACGTGGACCAGGCGGGCGCCGGCCGCGGCACAGGCGCGGGCCAGGTGGCGCGGGCCGTCGCCGTTGACGCGCAGCGCGCGGTCCTCGTCCGTCTCGGCGTCGTCGACCGCCGTGCAGGCGGCGCAGTTGACGACGACGTCGGGCCGGTGCGCGGCGATCGCGTCGGCGACGGCGTCGTACCGGGTGATGTCGAGGGCGCCGCGGTCCAGGCCCGCCACCCGCTCGCCGCGCCGGTCGAGCACGTCGGTCATGTCCCGGCCCAGCATGCCGCCGGCCCCCGTGACCAGCCACCTCATGACGTCTCCCGCAGCGCCGCGCGCCGTTTGAGCGGTTCCCACCAGGCGCGGTTGTCCCGGTACCAGGCGACGGTCTCGGCGAGACCGGCGGTGAAGTCGCGGCGCGGGCGGTAGCCGAGTTCGTCGCGGGCCTTGCTCCAGTCGACGGAGTAGCGCAGGTCGTGTCCCTTGCGGTCCGCCACGTGTTCGACCCGGTCCCAGTCGGCGCCGCACGCTTCGAGCAGCAGGCCGGTGAGTTCCCTGTTGGTCAGTTCGGTGCCGCCGCCGATGTTGTAGACCTCGCCGGGGCGGCCCTCGGCGCGGACCAGTTCCACGCCCGCGCAGTGGTCGTCGACGTGCAGCCAGTCGCGGACGTTGAGGCCGTCGCCGTAGAGGGGGACCTTCCTGCCGTCGAGGAGGTTGGTGACGAACAGCGGGACGATTTTCTCGGGGAACTGGTGCGGGCCGTAGTTGTTGGAGCAGCGGGTGACCCGCACGTCCAGGCCGTGGGTGCGGTGGTAGGCGAGCGCGAGCAGGTCGGAGGACGCCTTCGAGGCGGAGTAGGGGGAGTTGGGCCGCAGTCGGGCCTCCTCCGTCGTGGCCCCCGTCCCGACGGATCCGTAGACCTCGTCGGTGGAGATGTGCACGAAGGTCTCCACCTCGTGCCGCAGGGCCGCGTCCAGCAGGGTCTGGGTGCCCACCACGTTGGTCAGCACGAAGTCCTGCGCCCCGGTGATCGAGCGGTCCACGTGGGACTCGGCGGCGAAGTGCACGACCTGGTCCGCGTCGGCCATGAGCTTTTCGACGAGCTCGGCGTCACGGATGTCGCCCTGCACGAACCGCAGACGGGGGTGGTCGAGATCGAGGTTGTCGAGGGTGCCGGCGTATGTGAGCTTGTCCAGCACGGTGATCCCGGGCGCGCCCGGGCCGTCGTCGTCGAGCAGGGAACGCACGTAGTGGGAGCCGATGAAGCCGGCGGCGCCGGTGACGAGGAGATTCATGTGTGGATCTGCACCTTGCTGTGGTCGCCGAGGACGAGTCGGTGGGCACTGGGCACGCTGGGGGCGGGCGTCACCTCGACGTGTCGGCCGATCAGCGAGTTCTCGATCCGGCCCACCCCGCTGATCGAGGAGTCGCGCAGCACGATGGAGAACTCCAGCTCGCTGTCGGTGATGCGGCAGTTCTCCGCGACGGAGGTGAAGGGGCCGACGTAGGAGTCCTCGACGACGGTTCCGGCGCCGATGACGACGGGGCCGACGAGGCGTGAGTTCACCACGTGTGCCCCCTCCTCGACCACCACCCGCCCCACCGTCTCCGACGCCTCGTCGACGTCGCCGTCGATGCGCCGCTCGACGCCTTCCAGGACCGTCCGGTTGACCTCGAGCATGTCGACGACGTTCCCGGTGTCCTTCCAGTAGCCCTCGATGACGGTGCTGCGCACGTCGGCGTGCTGGTCGATCAGGTGCTGGATGGCGTGGGTGATCTCCAGCTCCCCGCGCCAGGAGGGACGGACGGCGCGCACCGCGTCGTGGATCGCGGGCGTGAACAGGTAGACGCCGACCAGCGCGAGGTCGCTCTTGGGATGTCGGGGTTTCTCCTCCAGGCGCACCACCTGGCCGTCGGCGTCGAGTTCGGCGACGCCGAAGGAGCGGGGGTCCGCCACTTTGGTCAGCAGGATCTGCGCGTCCGGCCGGTTCCCCCGGAACTCGTCGACGAGGGCGGTGATGCCGCCGACGATGAAGTTGTCGCCCAGGTACATCACGAAGTCGTCGTCGCCGAGCCAGTCCCGCGCGATGAGCACCGCGTGGGCCAGACCCAGGGGCTTCTCCTGGGGGATGTAGGTGACCTTCAGGCCGAACTCGGAGCCGTCGCCGACCGCTTCCCGGATCTCGGCGGCGGTGTCCCCGACGATGACGCCGACCTCGGTGATCCCGGCGTCCGCGATGGACTCCAGTCCGTAGAAGAGCACGGCCTTGTTGGCCACGGGCACGAGTTGTTTGGCCGACGTATGCGTGATCGGCCTGAGTCGTGTACCAGCACCGCCTGACAGCACGAGAGCCTTCATCTGCTTCACCATAGCCGCGATCCCGGCAAGCGGATCGCGGCAGGTGTGGCCGATTCGTTACGGCCGTGCCGCGCCGGGGCGCCCTACGGCGGCGGTGACGCCTGCCGTCCGGGGTGTGTTCAGTCCTCGCCCCGCACTATGTTCCAGTCCGGGCCGAGTTGCGCCGTCCGGGTGGGACTGCCGTCCACGACGGCCGGGACGCAGGTCCGCACGACCCTCTTCCCGCGCAGGCGGCGGGCTTCGCGCCAGCCGGTCTCGGGATCGCGGTCGACGGGCTTGTCACTGGTCTGCGACGTCACGGCACTTCATCTTCCTTCTGCTGCGGGTTCTGCCTCCCCGCCCGCACGGGGCCGGGGCCCACCGCTCGTGCGCGGTGTCCTGACGAGTCCCCGGCAGGGATTCGGCCAAACGCGGCACACGGACCCCACAGGCCCCAGGTGGGGACCTTCAGCCGCCGGTACGGCGGCGGCCGCCTCCGGGTCACGGACCGCCGACCGCGAGTTCCGCCCACACCTGTTTGCCGCCGCTGACCGGCACGGTCCCCCAGGACAGCGACATCGCCTCGACGAGGAGGATGCCGCGCCCGCCGGTGGCCTCCCAGCCGATGCTGGTCGGCTTGACGGGGGTGCGGGGGGAGGAGTCGGTGACCGAGACGCGCAGCCGCCCACCGAGCAGCGTCAGGTCGAGGCGGACACGGCCGTCGGTGTGCACGAGGGCGTTGGTGACGAGTTCGGAGACCACCAGCAGGGCGGTGTCCAGCTCGTCCCGCGACAGGCCCCAGACGCGCAGGGTCCGCCGGGTGAAGCGGCGGGCGTGTCCGGCGGCCTCCGGCACGCGCCAGACCGTCCATGTCTCGCGCAGCGGGCGCAGGGCCATGCCGTCGTAGCGCAGCAGGAGCAGGGCTACGTCGTCGGCCCGGTGGGCGCCGCCGAGCAGGGCGTCGGCGACGGGGCCGAGATCGCCGGGGTCGCAGGCGGCGAGTTCGCGGGCGAGGCGGGCGAGGCCCACGTCGATGTCGGAGTCGGCGGACTCCACGAGACCGTCCGTGGTCAGGGCGATCACCGTCCCGGGCTGCAGCCTGAGCGGGCTCATCGGGAACCGGGCCTGCGTGAGCACCCCGAGCGGCGGTCCTCCCTCGGCGTCCGGGACCTCGGCGTGGCCGTCCGGGTGCCGCAGCACCGGCGGCAGGTGTCCGGCGCGGACGTACCAGGCGGCGCCCTCCTCCAGGTCGATGTCGACGTAGGCGCAGGTGGCGAAGAGGTCGGTCTCCAGGTCGGCCAGCAGGCGGTTGGCGTGCGAGACGACGACGTCCGGCGGGTGGCCCTCGACGGCGTAGGCACGCAGCGCGGTGCGCATCTGGCCCATGAGGGTCGCGGCGGCGGTGCTGTGGCCCTGGACGTCGCCGATGACGAGGGCGACGTGGTTGTCGGGCAGCGGGATCACGTCGTACCAGTCGCCGCCCACCTCCAGGCCGGCCGTGGCGGGCAGGTAGCGGGCGACCGCGACCGCGCCGGGCAGCGGGGGCAGGCGGCGGGGCAGCAACTGGCGCTGGAGCATGCCCACGAGTTCGTGTTCGGCGTCGAAGGCGTGGGCGCGCAGCAGGGCCTGCCCGGCGAGGCCGGCGGAGGCGGTGAGCAGAGCGCGTTCGTCGGGGCTGAAGTCGTGCGGGGCGTCCCAGCCGATCAGGCAGGCGCCGGCCATCCGGTTGCCGGCGGGCAGCGGCAGTACGGCGAGGCCGCCGGGTCCGATGCCGGCGAGGGCGGCCTCCAGGGCGGTGCCCGCGGGCCAGATCCGGGTGCGGCCCTCGCGCAGCGCGGCGGCCAGGGTGGGCATGGCGCGCACGGGGGCGTCGGGCCATTCCGAACGCCACTCCAGCCGCCACAGCTCCGGCCAGGACTCCGGTTCGGGCGGGTCGAGGACGGTGACCACGAGCCGGTCGCCCTCCAGTTCGGCCAGCGCGATCCGGTCGGCCCGCAGCGGCTTGCGCAGGGCGGCCACCACGGCCTGGCCGACGTCGCGGACGGTGCCGGCGGTGGCCAGGGCGGCGGCCAGCCGCTGGACCCGGGCGACGTCGGTGACGTCGGAGCGCAGCGTGGAGGCGTCCACGACCGTGCCGGCGAACCGGACCGGACGGCCGTCCCCGCCGGACAGCAGCCGCCCGCGCAGCCGCAGCCACTTCGGCGGGCCTTCGGGCTGCAGCACCCGGAACTCCAGCTCGCGCTCGACGGCGGGCAGGTGGTCGGCCTCCACCACGGACATCAGCGCCGGGAGGTCCTCCGGCACGGTCAGTCCGAGCAGCGTCTCGGCCTTGCCGTCGAACTCCTCCCGGGTCAGGCCGACCAGTTCCAGGATGCCGTCGCCGACCTCGATCCGTCCGGTGTCCGTGGCGAGGACGAACGCCCCCGGCGGCAGCGCCCCGGCCTCCGCGGCCTGCTCGGGGGCGGGCAGGGCGACGGCCTCGGCGACCAGCTCCAGGGTGCGGCGGTCCTCGTCGCCGAAGCCCCCGGGCCGGTCGCTGACGGCGACCAGGCAGCCGCCGCCCCCGCCGTCGCCGGGCACCGGCAGCACCGCCGCGTGGAACTCGGGCGACGGCGTGCGCCGGAAGTCGGCGCACTCGGCGAGTTCCACGGGCCCGAGGAACACCGGGCGGCCGGTGCGGTGGACGTCGGCCACCGGGGAGCGGCCGACGCGGGGGTAGCCGTCGCGGAGCCCGAACAGGGTCCCGGGCACGCCCACCGACTCGGCCAGGCACAGCAGGTCGCCGTCCTCGGACGGGGCGTACACGGCGGCGAACGCCGCCCCGGCGAAGACGAGCGCCTGCTCCAGTACGCGGCGTACCCGTTCGGGCACGTCCCGGCCGGTGGTGAGCACCTTCAGGGCACCTTCGGCACGCAGGCTTCCGGTTCTGCGTTCCGCAGCGCCCTCACTGACCACGTTCGTCATTACAGCGCGTATCCGGCGCCCGCGCAGCCCCCGTGAACGTTCCGCAGGGCGTCCCGCGCCCCCGGCGCTCGAACAGACCGAACACGTCTTGACCCGTGCGTATCGCACCGTGGACTCGTGACAGGCGTGACTGTCGGGCCCGTCGGCCGGCTGGAAGTCTCGACACCGGCCCACCAAGGGGGGATCGATGGACAAGCGGTACGAGGTGTACGCGCTCGCCGACAGGCACTTCTACGAGACGCCGGACCGGCTGTCCGCGGCCGGGCAGGACACGGCGCTGTACGAGACGGCCCGCCGCGAGGTGCCCGAGGGCTGGGACGCGGCGCGGATCGGCGACTGGCTGACACTGACGCCGCGGGCCGCGGACGGGGGCCCGCTCGCGGGCCCGGCGCAGGGCTGGAAGATCCACGCCTCGGCGACCCGGGAGAACGCGGAGCGGATCGCCGGCATCGTGTGGGACTACTGCGTGCCGCGCCGGATCCCCTTCAAGTTCGTGCCGGGGCCGCACCTGCTGCACCTGCGCAACGCCAAATACGCGGGACGCGACACGAGCGGCAAGTTCGTCACCGTCTACCCGGCCGACGAGGAGCAGCTGCACCTCGTGCTGCGCGAGCTGGGCAAGCTGCTGGAGGGCCTGGAGGGCCCGTACATCCTCACCGACCTGCGCTGGTACGACGGTCCGCTGTACGTCCGCTACGGCGCTTTCGCGCGCACCTTCGTCGTCGACGAGCGGGGATCGCTGGTGCCGGCGGTGCGGGACGGCGCGGGACGGACGGTGCCGGACCGGCGGGCGCCGTCGTTCCAGGTGCCGGAGTGGGTGACGCTGCCGTCGTTCCTGGAGCCGCATCTTCAGGCCCGCAACACCACGACGGTGGGCGAGCTTCCGTACCGGATAGAGAAGGCTCTGCACTTCTCCAACGGCGGCGGGGTGTACGTGGGCACCGACACCCGGGACGGCCGGAAGGTCGTGCTCAAGGAAGGCCGGCCGCACGCGGGGCTGGCCGCCGACGGGGCGGACGCGATTGCCCGGCTGGAGCGGGAGAAGCAGGCGCTCGAGCAGGCGGCGGGCACCGGCGTGGTCCCGGAGGTGCGGGACTGGTTCATGCTGGGCGACCACCGGTTCCTGGTGATGGACTTCCTGGAGGGGCGCCCGCTCAACTCCTTCTTCGCCCTGCGCCATCCGCTGCTCTCGCCCGAACCGGACCCGGACGCGGTCGCCGCGTACACGCGGTGGGCGGTGCGTACCCACCGGGCGGTGGAGCGGGCGGTGGAGGCGCTGCACGCGCGCGGGGTCGCCTTCAACGACCTGCACGTCTTCAACATCATGGTCGCCCCGGACGAGGAGTCGGTGCACCTGATCGACTTCGAGGCGGCCGCACCGGTGGCGGAGGGCGCCCGCCAGATCGTCGCCCACCCCGGCTTCTTCGCCCCGCCCGACCGGACCGGCACCGACATCGACCGTTACGCGCTGGCGTGCCTGCGGCTCGCCCTGTTCCTGCCGGTCACGACGTTGTTCGTGGTGGACCGCGGGAAGGCGGCCCACCTCGCCGAGGTGATCGCGGAGCAGTTCCCCGACGTGCCCGCCGGCTTCCTGGACGAGGCCGTCGCGGAGATCACCCGGGGCGCGGTCGTGGGGTCGCCGGCGTTCGTGCGGCCGGGCGACTGGCCGCACAGCCGGGACTCGATGGTGAAGGCGATCCTCGCCTCGGCCACCCCGGAGCGCGAGGACCGGCTGTTCCCGGGAGACATCGCCCAGTTCTCCGACGGCGGCGGGCTCGGGCTGGCGCACGGCGCGGCCGGTGTGCTGTACGCGCTGGCCCGGGGCGGTGCGGAGCGGTACGAGGAGGGCGAGCGCTGGCTCCTGGCCCGCACCGAGCCGGCCCCGCCCGGCACGCCGCTCGGCCTGTACGACGGCCTCGCGGGTGTCGCCCACGTCCTGGACCTGCTCGGTCACCGGCAGCGGGCCCTGGACATCGTCGACGGCATCCTCGCCGAGCGGTGGCAGAACCTGTCCTCCGACCTGCACGGCGGCCTCGCCGGGCTGGGGCTGGTCCTCGGGGAACTCGCCCGCCGCACGGGCGAGCCGGAGCTGCGGGAACGGGCGGCCGAGGCCGCGCGGATCCTGGTGCGACGGCTCGGCGAGCCGGTCGCCGAACGGCGGCGGGCGGGACTGCTGCGCGGCGCGAGCGGCCAGGCTCTGTTCCTGCTGCGGCAGTACGAGCGGACCGGCGAGCGGGACCTGCTGGACGCGGCCGCCGTCGCCCTGCGCCGGGACCTGGACCTGTGCGTCGTACAGAAGAACGGCAGCGGCCTGGAGGTCGACGAGGGCTGGCGGACGCTGCCGTACCTCGGAGACGGCAGTGCCGGCATCGGCATGGTCCTCGACGACTACCTCGCGCACGCCGCCGACGACGGGTTCGACAAGGCCCGGGCCGGCATCCTGACCGCGGCCACGTCCCGCTTCTACGCGCAGTCCGGACTCTTCCAGGGCCGCGCCGGGATGATCCTGCACCTCAGCCGCACCACGCACCCGGACGCCACCGACCGGCGCCGCGCCGAGCAGATCGACGCACTCGGCTGGTACGCGATGGCGTACGAGGGCCAACTGGCCTTCCCCGGCAACCAGATGATGCGGCTGTCCATGGACCTCGCCACCGGAACGGCAGGGTGTCTGCTCGCGCTCGCGGCGGCCCTCGACGGCGAGACCGAGGCACACCTGCCGTTCCTGCCGCCCCTGCGGCGGCCCACCGAACGCGGCTCCGCGATCTGACGGAGTCGTGACACAACCCCGTCCCCATCAAGGGATTCAAGGGTCAACCCGATGAAAGGAAACCCCATGGCACTGCTCGACCTGCAGACGATGGAGTCCGAGGAGCGCACCGACGGCGGCGCGAGCACGGTGAGCCTGCTCTCCTGCGTGAGCGCCGCGAGCGTTCTGCTCTGCCTCTGACGCGACCCAGCGCCTGAGGCTCCGGGCGGTCCGCTCCCGCGGGGAGGGGACCGCCCGGGGTCCTGCGCGCATTCCTGCGATCCCGGATGCGAGGCCGCGGCCGTATGACCACTCGTGCCGAGGACGGGCACGCCCCCGACGTGACGCGCCCGGCCACCCGCCACAGCGCGGCCCGCTGCGTGGCCCTGTGCCTGGTGAGCGTGGCGGCCACCGGTGGCGGACTGCTGCTGCCGGCCGCGCTCGGCCGGACCCTGGACCTGCTGCTGGCGCACACCCCGGCGACCGGCTGGGTGCTCGCCTGCGCCGGGCTGGTGCTGCTGCTGGCGCTGCTCGACGCCTGCCAGAGCGTGCTCGCCGGCACCGTCGACGCCCGTACCACCGCCTGGCTGCGCCGCCGGCTGACCGGCCATGTGCTGGCGGTGGGCCCGCGGGCCGCCGACCGTTTCGGCTCCGGCGACCTGGTGGCGCGGCTCGTCGGCAACGCGGCGCAGGCCGGGACGGCTCCGGCCGCCCGGGCGGCGCTGCTCGCCGCGCTCGCCGGGCCCCTCGGGGGGATGGCGGCGCTCGGCCTGATCGACCCGTGGCTGGTGGTGGTGTTCCTCGCCGGGGCGCCCGTGCTCACGCTGCTGCTGCGGGTGTTCACCCGGGACACCACCCGCTGTGTGGCCGACTACCAGCGGGTGCAGGGGCGGATCGCGTCCGCGCTCGCGGAGGCCGTCGCCGGTCACCGCACGATCCGGGCGGCGGGCACGGAGGACAGGGAGGCGGCACGGGTGCTGCGACCCCTGCCCGAACTGTCCGACGCCGGACACCGCATGTGGCGGGTGCAGGGCCGGGCCGCCGCCCAGGCGGTCGCCGTGGCGCCGCTGCTGCAGCTCGGCGTCGTCGCCGTGGCCGGGGTGCTGCTCGTGCGGCACCGGCTGTCGGTCGGCGAGGTGCTGGCCGCCTCCCGGTACGCGGTGCTGGCGACCGGCGTCGGCATGCTCGTCGGGCAGTTCGCGAGCCTGGCCCGGGCCCGGGCGGCCGCCGACCGCCTCGGCGAGGTGCTCGCACAGCCCGCCCCCGTCCACGGCTCGCGCCGGCTGCCGGACGGGCCGGGCCGGCTGGAGCTGCGCGGCGTGACCGCCCGGCGCGGCGGGCGCACCGTGCTCGACGGGGCCGACCTGGTCGTGCCGGGCGGGACGACCCTCGCGGTCGTCGGCCGCTCGGGGGCGGGCAAGTCGCTGCTCGCCGCCCTGGCCGGACGCCTCGACGATCCCGAGGCTGGCGAGGTCCTCCTGGACGGGGTGCCGCTGCGCGAGCTGACCCACGAGGAGCTGCGCCGGGCCGTCGGCTTCGCCTTCGAGCGGCCCGCGCTGCTGGGCGCCACGGTCGAGGACGCGATCGGCCTCGGCCTCGCCGCCCCCTCCCCCGCGCGTATCCGCGAGGCCGCCCGCGCGGCCTGTGCCGACGACTTCGTGCGCCGGCTGCCGAACGGGTACGCCACCGCCTGCGCCGACGCGCCCCGCTCCGGCGGGGAGTCCCAACGCCTCGGTCTGGCAAGGGCGTTCGCGCACGATGGGCGGCTGCTGATCCTCGACGACGCGCTCTCCAGCCTGGACACCGTCACCGAGGCCCGGATCACCCGGGCGTTGCTGGACCGCGGCTCGGGCGGTACCCGGCTGCTGGTCGCCCACCGCGCCGCGACCGCGGCCCGCGCGGACACGGTGGCCTGGCTGGACGCGGGCCGGGTGCGAGCGGTGGGCCCGCACGCGCGGCTGTGGCTACTGCCGGAGTACCGGGCGGTGTTCGCGGACGGGACGACGGAATGACGAACGGCGATGCGGCCGATGGCGAGATGACGGACGTCCAGCTGACTGGCGATCAGGTGAGGGAGGTCAGGTGACGGACCGCCAGATGGGGGACGGCCAGGTGAGGGGCGACGGGACGACGGACGGCGGAGTGACGGACTGCGGGACAGCGACCGGCAAAGCAACCAGCCACGAGACGGCGACCGGCCGGGCGGCGGGCGGCGGGGTGTGGGCGCGCGGGCTGCGGTTCCTGCGTGCTCGCCGGCGGCTCGTGGCACGGCTCGGCATGTGGTCGGCGCTGGAGACGGCGCAGACCTTCCTCACCGGCTACGCCCCGGCGCGCGCCCTCGACGAGGGATTCCTGCGGGGGCGCGCGGACGTCGGGCTCGCCTGGCTCGGCGCGGCCGGGCTCGGCGTCGTCCTCGGCGCGTACGGCACGGCACGCGTCTACGCGGCCGTGGCGGCGCTCGTCGAGCCGCTGCGGGACCGCCTGGTGCGGCGGGTCGTCGAACGCGGGGTGCGCCGGGCGGACGGCGCGGCGCTGTCCGGACTCACCCAGCAGGTGGAGATCGCGCGGGACACCTTCGCCGGGCTGGTGATGGTGTCGCGGGCGTTCGTGTTCACGGCCGCGGGCGCGCTCGTCGGCCTGTTCTCGCTCGCCCCGGTGCTGCTGCTGGTCGTAGGTCCTCCACTGGCGGCCGGCGTGGCCCTGTTCGCGGCGACGCTGCGCCCGCTGGCTCGCCGGCAGGAGGCGTTCCTGGCCGCCGACGAGGCCCTCGCCGCCCGGCTGGGCGAGGTCTGCCCCGGGCTGCGGGACATCACGGCGACGGGAGCACAGGCGCGGATCGCCGCCGACACCGGCACCCGGGTGGAGGCCGAGCTGCGGGCCGCCCGCTCCCTCGCCCGCTTCGGCGTGCTGCGGGTGGCGTCCCTCGCGGTCGGCGGGCAGCTGCCGATCGTGCTGCTGCTCGCCGCGGCGCCCTGGCTGCTGGCGCACGGCGTGACCACGGGCGCCCTGGTCGGCGCGCTCGCCTACGTCACCCAGTCCCTGCTGCCCGCCCTGCGCAACCTGGTCCACGGTCTGGGCACCAGCGGCTCCCGTCTGACGGTGGTGCTGCGCCGGCTGACGACACCCGACAGCCGCGACGCGCCCGATGACGGCCCGATCACCGCCGACGACGGCCGGATCACCGCCGACGACGGCCCGATCGCCCCCGACGACGGCCGTGTCACCCCCGACGACGGCCGTGTCACCCCCGACGACGGCCGGATCGCCCCCGACGACGGCCGTGTCACCCCCGACGGCCCTGCCGTCCCCGGCGCACGCGCGGACTCCGACGGGAGCGAGGCCGGTTCCAGGGGCTCCGGCCGCCCCGGCAGCACCGTCCCCGGCCCCGCTCCCGTCCCCGCCCTCGCCCTCTCCTCCGTCGCCTTCGCCTACGGCCCCCGGGCCGCGCCGGTGATCGACGGCCTCGACCTGGAGCTGCCCGCCGGCTCCCACCTGGCCGTCGTCGGGCCGAGCGGAATCGGCAAGTCCACGCTCACCGCCCTGGTCGCGGGAGTGCTGGAGCCGAGCCGCGGCACGATCAGCGTGCTCGGGCATCCGGTGCCCTCGGCGGCGGCCGCGGCCCGCCGGGTGCTCATCCCGCAGCAGGCGTACGTGTTCACCGGCACCCTGGCCGACAACCTCGGGCACCTGCGCCCGCGGCCCGTGTCCGAGCGCGAGCTGCTCGCGGCGGCCGACGCGGTCGGGCTGATGCCGCTCGTCGAGGCGCTCGGCGGCCCCGACGCCGAGGTGGACCCGGCCGCGCTGTCCGCCGGCCAGCGCCAGCTGATCGCGCTGACCCGCGCCTACCTGTCGCGGGCCCCGCTCGCCCTGCTCGACGAGGCCACCTGCCATCTGGATCCGCCGGCCGAGGAACGCGCGGAACGCGCCTTCGCCGACCGGCCGGGCGGCACGCTGATCGTGGTGGCCCACCGCATCAGCTCGGCCCGGCGCGCGGACCGCGTACTCGTGATGGACGGCCGGGAGACCGCGTACGGGACCCATGACGAGCTGCTGCGCTCCTCGGAGCCGTACCGCGAGCTGGTCGGCAGCTGGGGGCCCGCGCCCGACGGCCGGTCACAGCCAGCCCTCCCCCTGGGATATGCGGATGGCGTCGATGCGGTTGCGGGCGCCGGTCTTGCGCGTGATGGCCGCCATGTAGTTGCGCACGGTCCCGTGCGACAGGTGGAGGCTTCCGGCGATCTCCGCGATGGAGGCCCCCGCGGCGGCGAGTGACAGCACGCTCAGCTCCCGCCGGGTCAGCGGCATCTCCGCGGCCTTGAGGAAGCCGAAGCCGAGCGAGTCGTCGACGAAACGTTCCCCTCGGGCGACCCGCCGTATGCCGTGCACCAGGCGGTGGGGCGAGCCGCCCTTGTCGACGTAGCCGAGCGCGCCCGCCTCGGCCGCCCGCTTCAGCAGACCGGGCCGGTGCGCGCTGGCGAGCACGAGCAGGTTCGGGGCCGGTCGGCCCGGCAGCTCCGGGCGCAGGTCCCCGAGCTGCGGCGGAGCGGCGGAGTCCGAGGATTCCAGGTCCGCCGCGCAGACCTCGGGCCGCAGGGCCCGTACCCGCCCCGGGGCGCTGTGCCACGGCGCTTCCTCCACCGTCAGGTCGGGTTCCCTCCGTAACCACTCCGCAAGGATCGATCGCACCAGACACGCGTCGTGCACCAGAAGTACCCGGATCACTGCCGTCCCTTCAGCCTGCCGTCGCCGGTTCAGCGGTGTTGAGCGCGTGCCCCATTGTTGACGTTGATGACAGTCTTCCGGCACGCAGAACCGGCCATCGGGGTGCGCGGGGGCGCGAACATGGCGCGCGCGCGTCTCGGCACGCATCGACTGGAGGGGCATGGGTCCGGGCCTTCGGGGTACGGCGGCGGATTCACCGCGTGGCGGGCACCCGTGTGCCGGTAACCTGCCCGTCACCTGCCGACCGGGGCGCCCGCACCGTGCGCGTCCGGCCGTCGCGAGGGAGATCCGAGGCTGGACCCGGTCGCCCGGCCGAGTGCGAGGAGGTGGTCGGTGTGTCCGACGGGCAGGTGCCCGCGCCGGCGTCGACGAGGACGCGGGTGGGCCGGCCGCTGCTCTCCCTGGCGCTGGCGTCGATGATGGACGAGGTCCACGCGCACTCCGGCGCGGTGTACCTGCTGGCGGCCGACGCGCCGGTGCTGGAGATGGCGGTGATGGCGGGGCTGCCCCGGGCGTTCGCCGCGCCGTGGGAGCGGGTGGGGCTGAACGCGCCGATCCCGATGGCCGAGGCCGTGCGCGAGGGCCGGCTGGTCTGGGTGGGCAGCGAGGAGGAGATGGCGCGCCGCTACCCCCGCATCTCCGTGGTGCTGCCCTATCCCTTCGCGCTCGCCGCGGTGCCGGTGGCCACCGCGGCCAGGCCCTACGGCGCGCTGTTCCTGATCTGGCCCGGCTCGCGCGCACCGGAGCTGACCGAGCGGGACCGCAACCACCTGACCGCGGCCTGCGAGCGGCTGGCGGCTCGGCTGGAGCGGGCCCTGAAGGAGAGCCGCGCGCTGCCCGCGGAGCCCGACCTGCCGGCCGCCCCGACGAGCGCGGTCGCCGAGACGCTGGGCACGGCGGAGGCGGCGCGGATGGCGGCGCGGCTGCCGTTCGGGCTGTGCTCCCTGGACCTGCACGGGCGGGTCCGCTACGCCAACGCGGCGGCGGCCGAGCTGCTCGGCGTCCCGGTCGGCGCCCTGCTCGGCGCGCAGTTGTGGGCGGCGGTGCCCTGGCTCGACGACCCGGTGTACGAGGACCGGTACCGGGCCGCGCTGTTCAGCCGGCGGAGCACGTCGTTCGTGGCGCTGCGCCCGCCCGGCGACTGGCTCTCGTTCCGGCTCCACCCCGACGGGACGGGGCTCAGCCTGCGCATCACCCGGGCGCGGGCCGTGGCGGAGACGAACCGGACCGGTCCGCGGACCGGGGACGCCCCGCCCCGGCTGGTCACCATCTCGCAGGTGCTCTCGCTGGCCGGCGCGCTCACCGAGGCGGCGGGCGTGCGGGACGTGGTGCGGGTCGTGGCGGAGGAGATCGCGCCCGCCGTGGGCAGCCAGGCGCTGGCCGTGCTCGGCCCCCGGGCGGGCCGCCTGCACGTGCTGGGGCAGCACGGTCACCGGACGGCGGATCTCGCGGAGCGGTTCGAGGGAGTGCCGCTGAGCGAGCGGGCGCCGGGCGCCCAGGCGCTCAGCACCGGTGTGCCCGTGTTCTTCGAGTCCCGGGAACACCTGGAACGCCTGTACCCGGCCCGGTACGCGGCACCCGAAGGGTTCGGGGCGTGGGCGTACCTGCCGCTGATCGCCTCCGGGCGTCCGGTGGGCGTCTGCGTGCTCTCCTACGCCGGCCCGCACCGGTTCCCGCCGGACGAGCGGGCGGTCCTCACCAGCCTGGGCGGGCTGATCGCGCATGCCCTGGAGCGCGCCCTGCTGTACGACGCCAAGCACCGGCTGGCGCACGGTCTGCAGCAGGCGCTGCTGCCGCGCTCACTGCCGCCGCTGCCCGGCGTCGAGGCCGCCGCGCGCTACCTGCCCGCCACCGAGGACATGGACATCGGCGGCGACTTCTACGACCTGGTGCCGACCCCGGGCGGGGCGGCGGCGGTGATCGGGGACGTACAGGGGCACAACGTCACCGCGGCCGGGCTGATGGGGCAGATCCGGACCGCCGTACGCGCGTACACGACCGTCGGCCAGGCGCCCGGGGAGGTCGTGCGCAGCACCGACCGGCTGCTGATCGACCTGGGCGCCGACCTGTTCGCCAGCTGTCTCTACCTCCGGCTCGATCCGGCGAACGGGCGCGCCGTGATGGCCCGCGCGGGCCATCCGCCGCCCCTGCTGCGGGAGCCGGGCGGCCGGGTGCGGGTGCTCGACCTGGCCGGCGGTCCGCTGCTGGGCGTGGACGGCTCGGCCGACTACCCGGCGACGGAGGTGGACCTCGCCCCCGGTTCGGTGCTCGTGCTGTACACCGACGGTCTGGTGGAGTCGCCCGGTGTCGACCTCGACACCGCCCTCACCGCCCTGGGGCGGGAGCTGGCGCGGGCGGGCGGCCGGCCTCTGGAGGAGCTGGCCGACCATCTGCTCCGGCACAGCGCGGCGGCGCGGGAACGGCTGGACGACGTGGCGCTGCTGCTGATCCGGACGAAGGGGCGGCCGGCGCCGCCGGACGGTGCGTGACACGGCGTGGTCCGGCCCTCCCGCCGAAGGGCCGGACCGTCCACTGTCGGCCGGAACCGCGGCTGAGGCCGATCAGTGGGTCTCGGTGAGCCGCGAGCCGTCCTCGGCCGCGGCGCCGGCCGGGTCGGCGGCCGTCGCGGACGGCTCGGCCGTCCCGCCGCCGAGCGCGTCGCCGCCGCCCGCCTGGTCACCGGCGCCCGCACCGGCGTCGCCGAGGGTCGCGCCGGTCGCCTGGAGTGCGGTGGTGACGGGCTGGAAGAAGGTCTCGCCGCCGGTCGTGCAGTCGCCGCTGCCGCCGGAGGTGAGGCCGATCGCGCTGCCGTCCTGGGTGAACAGGGAGCCGCCGCTGTCGCCGGGCTCGGCGCAGACGTCGGTCTGGATCAGGCCGGTGACGGTGTCCACGCTGTTCGGGTCGGTCTCGCTCTGGAAGTTGACGGTGGCGTCGAGGCCGGTGACCGTGCCGTCGTGCAGGCCGGTGGTGCTGCCCATCCGGAAGACCTGCGCGCCGACGGTGGCCTCGGCGGCCTTGGCGATCCGGACCGTCCGCCCGCCGCCGACGTCGACCTCGCCGGCGGCCTGGGTGTTCGGGTCGTCGTACTTCACCAGGGAGAAGTCGCCCTCGCCGGGGAAGGTGGCCTGGTCCACGGTGGCGATGGGCCGACCGGTCCGGGAGTCGGACCACTGTGCCGCCGCCACACCGCAGTGACCGGCGGTCAGGAAGGCGGGGCTGCCGTCGCTCGCGGTGACGTTGAAACCGAGGGAGCAGCGGACGGTGCCGCCGCCGGCCTGGGCGAAGACCGCGTCGCCGCCCGACACGAAGGTCTTGAACGTGCCGGCGGACTTCTTCAGCGTCGCCATGCCCGAACCGAGGCTCCGAACGGTCGACCCGAGCTTGTCCCACGTGGCGCCGGTGACCGTGCTGTCGGCGGTGACCACGATCTTGTTCGTCTTCGGGTCGACGGCCCAGGCGGTGCCCGGAACGGTCGCGTCGGCCTTCAGCGTCCGCGCCCCGGCCCGCAGTTCGGCGAGGCTGTTGTCGACCTCGCGGACCGTGGCGCCCGCCCTCTTCGCCTGGACGACCGCGTTGTCGCCGTTGCCGGACATGACGTTCACGACGAGTTGCCGGCCGGCGGCGTCGTAGTAGGAGCCCGCGAAGGCGTCGCCGAGCATGCTCCGCAGCCGCGAGGCGAGATCCGAGGCGTCCGCCGCCTTCAGGGTCTTGGGGGTGGCGGCGTTCGAGGCGCCGTCCTGGGACGCGTTGGCGTTCGGCAGCAGGACGGCGGCCGCGCCGAGCGCCACGACACTGCCCGCCGCGATCGCGGCCTTGCGCTTCGGAATTCGCTTGTGACTCAAACTTCTCGACCTCCTGGGGGACCGGAGTCCGTGCCGCCGTGCGGCAGCTTTTCGGGGCGCCTGGATGGCTGTTGGTACGCACGGGTCGAGCGGGGCGTTCAATTCCGTTTGCCGGCGCGCGGCGCACCATGACGAATCGGCCACCGGCCTCATCCCGCCGGGCCGCGTCGGGAACAATCCCCCATATGACGATGAGCACGGCCGAGGCCGACAAGATACTCACTGACAACTTCGCCCCATGGGTCCTCGAACTCGCACTGAGCGTGGAGGCGTTGGGCGACGACCGGGCGACCCTGCGGCTGCCCTGGTCACAGCGGCTGGCGCGGGAGGGCGGCGGCCTGTCGGGGCAGGCGCTGATGGCGGCGGCGGACACGGCGACCGTGATCGCGGTGTCCGCCGCTCGAGGGGCCTTCGTGCCGATGACGACAGTCCAGCAGTCGACGTCGTTCCAGCGGGCGGTGACCGGCTCGGACGTCCTGATCGAGGCGGTCCTCACCAAGCTGGGACGGCGCATGGCGTTCGCCGACATCACGATGACCGACGAGGCGTCCGGCGAACTCGCGGCGCGTGCGAGCACGGTCTACGCCCTCCTCGGCTGACACGCTCCGCACCCGACACCTCACTCTCCGCCCGCCATCGACGGCGGAATCACGGCTTCGGCGAATCTGCACAGCGAATGCCCGGGCAGGGCACGGCGTGCGGAGGATCTGCACACCCCGGCAGTCCTCCGCACGCCGTTGGTACGGAGTGCCGGATTCGGCTCGGGGGCCGCAAGTCCTGGCGCGCGCCGATGACGTGACGGCTGTGAAGAAGTCGCCACCGAGCCGTGCGCGCGCCGTCACGGAATGCGCCGCCTGTGCGGCAAGTGCCCTGGTGGGACGGGTGGTTGATTGGAGGCCCGGAGCCGCCGCGTGCTTTGATCCATCGCACCGCGGGGGCCGCGAACGGCTTCCGGAAACGGGCGTCGGGCGCCCGCGGTCGCGGCCGTTCATCCGTCCCCGGAGGGGCCGCTCCCCCTTGTGAACCGTCCATAGGAAGGGAAGTTCCATCATGAACTCCACCCCCCAGTTCGACACCGTCGAGATCTCCGACGCCGAGCTCGACAACGTCTCCGGCGGCCTGTCCCTGCACGCCGTCGACACCGTCACCGGTGCGGTCAACGGCATCGCCCCGGTCTCCGGCCTGGCCGACACGGCCATCGGCACCGTGGAGGGGGTCACCGGCCTGAACACCGCCCCGGTGACGAACCTGGTCGCCGGTCTCTGACCGCGCCCTTCGTGCCGCTGGGTCCCGGAGCCACTCCCCGGCTCCGGGGCTCTCGGACACCCTGAACCGTGCGCCGCCGACACCGTGCGCCGCCGACACCATTCACCGCTGACACCGCGCGCGGCTCACACCGCGCGCCGCCGACACCGTGCGCGGCTGACACCGTGCGCCGCCGACACCCACCGTTCACCGCCGACCAGGTGAGGGAAAGGACCCGTGCAGTTCCGCCGACAGGCCCTCGCCAGACTTCAGTCGCCCGAGGAGCTCGACCTCCCGGTGCGCCTCGCCCGCCCGCAGGGCCGGCTCGCGCTGTCCGTGGCGCTGACCGCGATGGCCGCCGCCTCCGTGTGGGCGGTGACCGGCTCGGTCGCCTCCACGGTCGACGCGCCCGGCGTCCTCACCCACGGCGAGGGCGGCTACGTCCTGCAGAGCCCCGTCGCCGGCCAGGTCACCGCCGTCCTCGCCGAACAGGGCGAACGGCTGCCGGCCGGCTCCCCCGTGCTGAAGGTCCGCACCGGCCGGGGCGACACCGTCGTCCGCACGGTCGCCGCGGGCCGGATCACCGCGCTCGCCGTCACCATCGGCCGGATCGTCCGGACCGGGGCGGACGTCGCCGCCGTGGAGAAGGTCGCCCGCGCGGGCGAACCGCTGTACGCCACGGTGTACGTCCCCGCCGAGAACGCGGCGTCCGTGCCGGCGAACGCCCCCGTCGACCTCACCGTGCAGTCCGTGCCGGCCCAGCGGTACGGCGTGCTGCGCGGCCACGTGGCATCGGTCGGCCGCGCCGCGCAGTCGGCGCGGCAGATCGCCGCGTTCCTCGGGGACAGCCAGCTGGGCGAGCAGTTCACCAGGAAGGGACGGCCGGTGGCCGTGCTGGTCCGGCTGGACACGTCGTCCGGCACGAAGAGCGGTTACCGGTGGTCGTCCGCGGACGGGCCGCCGTACCGCCTCGACTCCATGACCCTGGCCTCCGGTTCGATCCGGCTGGCCGCGCAGCGTCCCGTCGACTGGCTGCTGCCGTGAGCACCGCGCACCGGGCCCGGAGCGGACGCCGGGCCGCCCCGCCCGGGCCCCCGGCGCCCAAGGGCGGGCCGAGGACCGTCCGAACGCCGACCGTGCTGCAGATGGAGGCGGTCGAATGCGGCGCGGCCTCCCTGGCGATGGTGCTCGGCCACTACGGCAGGTTCGTGCCGCTGGAGGAACTGCGCATCGCCTGCGGCGTCTCCCGCGACGGCTCGCGCGCCGGCAACCTGCTGAAGGCGGCGCGCGGTTACGGTCTGACCGCCAAGGGCATGCAGATGGACACGGCCGCCCTCGCCGAGGTGCGGACCCCGGCCGTCCTGTTCTGGGAGTTCAACCACTACGTGGTCTTCGAGGGGCTGGGGCGCCGGTTCGGCCGGCGCGGGGCGTACGTCAACGACCCCGCCAGGGGCCGCCGTTTCGTGCCCATGGAGGACTTCGACGGCAGCTTCACCGGCGTCGTGCTGGTGATGGAGCCGGGCGCGGAATTCACGCGGGGCGGCCGCAGGCCCGGCATCCTCGGCGCGGTGCCGGCGCGGCTGCGCGGCACGGCGGGCACGATGCCGGCCGCGGTCCTGGCCAGCCTGCTGCTGGTCGTGGTCGGCGCGGCGGTGCCCGCGCTGAGCCGCACCTACATCGACACCTTTCTGATCGGTGGTCAGACCTCGCTGCTGGGCGTGCTGTTCGCGTCGATGGGCGGGTGCGTACTGCTCACGGTCGTGCTCACCTGGCTGCAGCAGGCGAACCTGCTGCGCGGCCGGATCATCTCCTCCACCCTGTCCAGCGCCCGATTCCTGCGCCATCTGCTGCGGCTGCCGGTGACGTTCTTCGCCCAGCGCAGCCCGGCCGACCTGGTGCAGCGCCTGCAGTCCAACGACCAGGTGGCGGAGACCCTGGCCCGCGACCTCGCGGCGGCGGGCGTGGACGCCGTGGTCGTCGTGCTCTACGCGGTGCTGCTCTACACCTACGATCCGCAGCTGACGTACGTCGGCGTCGGCGTCGCGCTGCTGAACGTCGTCGCCTTGCGCGTGGTCGTACGGCTGCGCGCCACCCGCACGGCGAAGCTGCGCGCCGACACCGCCCGGCTGACCGACACCGCCTACACGGGCCTGCAGTTGATCGAGACGATGAAGGCGACCGGCGGTGAGGACGGCTACTTCCGCAGGTGGGCGGGGCAGCACGCGACCACGTTGGAGGAGCAGCAGCGGCTCGGCGTGCCGAGTGCCTGGCTGGGCGTGGTCGCGCCGGCCCTGGCGTCGCTGAACAGCGCGCTGATCCTGTGGATCGGCGGTCTGCGGGCCGTCGAGGGCGGCATCTCGATCGGTCTGCTGGTCGCCTTCCAGGCGCTGGTGACCCGCTTCACCGCGCCGATCACCCGGCTGAACGGCGTCGCGGGCCGCATCCAGGACTTCGCCGCCGACGTGGCCCGGCTGAAGGACGTGGAGAACTTCCGGGCCGACCCGCTCTACGGCCGTCCCGGCGCGGGCGGGTCGACGCGCCGCCTGGACGGTCACGTCGAGCTGGAGAACGTCAGCTTCGGCTACAGCCCGCTCGACAAGCCGCTGCTGACCGGTTTCGACCTGGCGGTCGGCCCGGGGCGGCAGGTGGCGCTGGTCGGCGGCTCGGGCAGCGGCAAGTCGACGGTGTCCCGGCTGATCGCGGGTCTGTACGCGCCCTGGGACGGTGTCATCCGCATCGACGGGCAGCGGCTGGAGGACATTCCGCGCGGCGCGCTCGCCGCCTCGGTGTCCTTCGTCGACCAGGACGTGTTCCTGTTCGAGGGCTCGGTCCGCGACAACGTGGCGCTGTGGGACCCGTCGATCCCCGACGAGGCGGTGGTGCGGGCGCTGCGGGACGCGGCGCTGTACGACGTGGTCATGCGGCGCCCCGGCGGCATCCACGGCCGGGTCGAGCAGGACGGCCGCAACTTCTCCGGCGGGCAGCGCCAGCGCCTGGAGATCGCGCGGGCCCTGGTGCGCGGGCCGAGCATCCTGGTGCTGGACGAGGTGACGAGCGCGCTGGACGCGGAGACCGAGCTGGTGGTGATGGACAACCTGCGCAGGCGCGGGTGTGCCTGCGTGGTGATCGCGCACCGGCTGAGCACCGTGCGTGACAGCGACGAGATCGTCGTGCTCCAGCACGGCACGGTCGTGGAGCGCGGCCGGCACGAGGAGCTGGTGGCGCGGGGCGGCGCGTACGCGGCGCTGGTGAGGGAGCGGTGAGATGACGGCCGTGGGCGAGGACGACCTGGTTCTGGGCGCGCTCGGGAGCACGGGCACGCGGATCGACTGCCCGGGGCCGGGCGGGCTCGACCTCGCGGGTCCGCAGGTGTTGTGGCTGGTGGCGGCGGGCGCCCTGGACCTGTTCGCGGTGGACGCGGACCGGCAGGGCCACTGGCACCACCTCGGCCGCCTGGAGGCGGGCTCGCTGCTGCTGGGACCGGTGGCCGGTCCGCGGCACACGCTGGTGGCGCGGCCGTCGCGCGACTGCGTGGTGCACCGCATCGGGCTGCGTGAGCTGTACCGGCCCGCGCACCCGCAGACAGGGTCGTACGACGGGTACGGCAACCCCCAGTACGTGCCGCCGCGTTCGAGCCCGCTGGAGTACGCCCTCGCCCTGGGCGTCGGCCGCGTCCTGTCGATCCTGTTCCAGGCGTCGGCGGCGGAGCCGGCCGCACCGGCGGACGACGACGACGTGTTCTGGATGCAGGTGCCGCCGGGCAGCGTGCAGTACGGGTCGCTGTACGGTGCCGAGGCCGCCGCCGACCTGCTGATCGATCCGGCGGTGTGGCAGAGCATGGTGGACCGGCAGTACCGGCTGCTGACCACGCTGGACCGGTGGATCGAGCAGCTGGAGCGCACCCACGAGACGCGCACGGCCGCCGGTATCAGGGCCGGTGAGGCCGTGCGCGCGCGGGCCGACCGGACCCTGCTCGCCGCCATCGGCAGGCGTCCGGCCACACGGGTCACGCCCGCCGACGCGGACGCCACCTACGCGGCGTGCGCGCTGGTCGCCCGGGCGGCCGGGATCACGCTCGCCGACCCGCCGCCGGCCGGCACCGGCGGCGAGCGGCTCGACCCGGTCGAACGGATCGCGCTGGCCTCCCGGGTCCGCACCCGGGCCGTGCGGCTGGACGGCCGCTGGTGGCGGGACGACGTCGGCCCGCTGGTGGGCCACCGCGCCCTGTCCGGGGCGCCGGTCGCGCTGCTGTGGCGGCGCGGCGGCTATGTCGCGGTGCATCCGGCGACCGGCCGGGAGACGCCGGTCGAGAAGGCCGGCCCGGCGGAGTTCGAACCGCGTGCGGTGATGTTCTACCGGCCGCTGCCCGACCAGGCGCCGAGCCCGCTGCGGCTGTTGTGGTTCGGCCTGCGCGGCACCGGCCGCGATCTGGCGAACCTGCTGGTCGCCGGGCTGGTGACGGTGGCGATCGGCGCGCTGGTGCCCATCGCGACGGGCAAGGTGCTCGGCGAGTTCGTGCCGAAGGCGCAGACGCGTCCGATCGGGCAGGTGTGCCTGGCGGTGATGGTGGCCGGCGTGGTGGCGGCGGCCTTCATGCTGCTGGAGAACCTCACCCTGCTGCGTCTGGAGGGCCGGATCGAGGCCACCCTGCAACCGGCCGTCTGGGACCGGCTGCTCAGACTTCCGACGACGTTCTTCACCGAGCGCTCGACCGGTGAACTGGCGAGTGCGGCGATGGGCGTCAGCGCGATGCGCAGGCTGCTGGCGGGCGTCGGTCCGGTGGTCGCCCAGTCGGTGACCGTCGGCGCGATGAACCTGGCGCTGCTGCTGTGGTACAGCGTCCCGATGGCGCTGGCGGCGATCGGCATGCTGGCCGTCATCGCCGTCGTGTTCCTGGGACTCGGGCTGTGGCAGGTGCGCTGGCAGCGGCGGCTGGTGGTGCTCACCAACAAGCTGAACAACCAGGCGTTCCAGACGCTGCGCGGTCTGCCGAAGCTGCGGGTGGCGGCGGCCGAGAACTACGCCTACGCCGCCTGGGCCGAGCGGTTCGCGCGCAGCCGCGAGCTGCAGCAGCGGGTGGGCCGCATCAAGAACCTGACGGCCGTGCTGGGCGCGGTGTACCTGCCGCTGTGCAGCCTGCTGATGTTCATGCTGCTGGCGGGTCCGGCGCGCGGGACGATGTCGGCGGCCGCGTTCCTCTCCTTCAACACCTCGGTGACCATGCTGCTGACCTCGGTCACGCAGCTGACCGGCGCGTTCGTGTCGGCGGTGGGCGCACTGCCGTTGTTCGAGGAGATCCGGCCGGTGCTGGAGGCGGCGCCGGAGGTGCGCTCGGGAAGCACCCGCCCGGGCCCGCTGTCGGGGGCGATCGAGGCCCGGCGGCTGTCGTTCCGGTACGCGGACGACGGGCCGCTGGTCCTCGACGACGTGTCGTTCGAGGTGCGTCCGGGTGAGTTCGTGGCCATCGTCGGCCCCAGTGGGTGCGGCAAGTCGACGCTGCTGAGGCTGCTGATCGGCTTCGACAGGCCGGTGTCCGGCAGCGTGCTGTACGACGGCCAGGACCTCGCGGCGCTCGACCGGTCGGCGGTGCGCCGGCAGTGCGGGGTGGTGCTCCAGCACGCGCAGCCGTTCATCGGTTCGGTCCTGGACGTCATCCGCGGCACCGAGTCGTACACACCGGAGGAGGCGATGGCGGCGGCCGCGCTGGCGGGGCTCGCGGAGGACATCGAGCGGATGCCGATGGGCCTGCACACGATCGTCTCCGGCAGCGGCGCCGTCTCCGGCGGCCAGCGTCAACGCCTCATGATCGCGCAGGCGTTGATCCGCCGGCCGCGCATCCTGTTCTTCGACGAGGCGACCAGCGCCCTGGACAACGAGACGCAGCGCACGGTGATCGAGTCCACCAAGGCCCTCGACGCCACCCGGATCGTCATCGCGCACCGTCTGTCGACGGTGCTGGACGCCGACCGGGTCATCGTGCTGGAGGACGGCAAGGTCGCCCAGCAGGGTCCGCCCGCGCAGCTGCTCGCGGACACCGGCGGGCGGCTGCACGAACTGGTGCGCCGCCAGCTGGCGTGAGGAAGTGAGCCGCCCGGGTCCGGAGGACGTCGACCGCAGGGGACGCCGGCCGCGGGGGAGGCCGGCCGCGGGGGAGGCCGACCGCACCGGACTCCGACCGCACGGGACTCCGACCGCACCGGACTCCGACCGCACGGGACTCCGACCGCGGGGGGACGGCAGCCCCCGCCGCTGCCGGGAAGCGTCTCGGCCTCTTTTCACCGGCCCGCACGCGGTCGTCGTCCTGCTACGGCGGCCGCCGCGCGGCGGTACCGGGGCGGGCGTTCGCCCAGGGTGGGCGGGGTCCGCGGCGGCCCGCCGTCCGGGTGGCACGGCCCGCGCCGCCCGCGTGCGGGGCCCGGCCGGTTTCCTGCGGCCGGGGCCCCGGCGCGGCGCCCGGCCCGCGTGGGACCGGTGGGAAGTGGGTACACGCGGGCCCATGCGAATCAGCGTGGTGGATGTGGGGTCGAACACGGTCCGGCTGGTGGTGGCGGACGCGGAGGCCGGAGTACCGCTGCCGGTCCACACCGCCAAATGGCGTCTGCGGCTGGCCGAGCAGGTGAAGCCGGGCGCCGCCATTCCCGGGGAGGCCGTCGAGCGGCTGGCCGAGGCCGTCGCCGACGCGAGCCGGACCGCTGCCCGCTGGGGTGCGGCCGGCCCGCTGGCGTTCGCGACCGCGGTCGTGCGCAACGCGCCCAACCGCGACGAGGTGCTGCACACCGTCCGTGGCCGGACCGGTGTCGCGCTGTGCACCCTGCCGGGGGAGGTCGAGGCCGAGCTGACGTTCCTGGGCGCGCGGCGCTGGATGGGATGGCGGTCGGGGCCGCTCGCGCTGCTGGACATCGGCGGCGGTTCGCTGGAGGTGGCCTTCGGACGCGGCCGGCTGCCCGACTTCGTGGCCTCGCTGCCGCTCGGCGCGGCACGGCTGACCCACGAGTTCTTCGAGGACCAGGACCCGCCGTCGCCCGAGATGGTGCGGGCGCTGCGGCGCAGGGTCCGGCACCAGCTGCGCGACGTGGCGGCCCGGATCCGCTGGGAGGGCCCGCGCACCGCGGTGGTCACCTCGCGCACGTTCCAGCAGTTGGGGCGGTTGTGCGGGGCCGCGCCGGGGCGGCACGGCCCGTTCGAGGAGCGGCGCATGGACCGCGCGGCGCTGCGGGAGGCGGTCGGCAGGCTGGCGGCCCTGCCCGCCGCCGAACGTGCCCGGCTCCCCGGCATCTCCGCGCCGCGCGCGGCGCAGAGCCTGGCCGGCGCGGTGGTCGGGCACACGGCGATGAAGCTGACCGGGATCAGGACGGTGACCGTCTGCCCGTGGGCGATACGCGAGGGTGTGCTGCTGCGGCACATCGAGGACGGGGCGTCGTGGTGGGCGGAGATCACCCGTCTCAACGAGTCGCCCGCTCCCCCGGAGCCCGTCCCCCTGCGCATCGCGACCGCCAGGAACTGACCGGAGCAGAAGGAGGCACCACCCCATGTCCGAAGCCGAGAAGCACGAGAAGCACCAGGAGCACCAGGAGACTGCGCTCGGGGAAGTCCTGCGCGAGATCGAGGACGCCGAGACCCGCACCCCCCGGGGTCAGGCCGCCGCCGACCGGCGCCACAGCGGCGAGGCGGGCGACGCGATCACCCCCAACGCGCACGCCCAGCGGGAAGCCGAGGACGACTGACACGGCGCGCCTGCCGACGGGTCCGGCGGAGCAGCCCCGACGGCTGAGCCCGCCCCGCCTGACCCACCGGACCCGCCTGCCCCGACGGCCGAGCCCGACCTCCGGGCCTGCCCCACCCCGACAGCTGAGCCCGGCCCACCGGACCGGGGGTCCGGCGCCGTGGCCAAGGCCGGACGCGGAGGCCGGACCGCGAGCCGGGGGCAGGGCTCAGCCGGTGCGCCCGGCCGGAGAGCGCGCCAGCCCGACCGGCCCGTCGCCTGTGACCGCTCGGGGTGGCGTGCACCGTCGTACCCGCCGCGCAGGCCGCGCAGGCCCCACGCCGGCGGTGACCGGCCACCGGCGGATGGCCGGGCCGCAGGCGGGTACCCGCCCCGCATGACGCACGACCGCCAAGGGCCCCCGCTGCCGTCCCCTCGCGGGCCGCTCTCTACAGCCGTCGGGGAGTACCTGCGGGGCGCCGGACCGCTGCCGCGCCCCGAGGACGCCGCCGACGCCGAGCCGTACGGCGACGACCTGCACCTCGCCCTCTACCTCTGCTACGAACTGCACTACCGCGGCTTCGCGGGCGTCTCCCCGGACCGCGAGTGGGACCACGGCCTGCTGCGCGTCCGCGCGGCGCTGGAGCGGCGGTTCCTCACGTCCCTGCGGGCGGACGTCCCGGTCCACGCCGGCGTCGACGACGCGCTCGCGGAACTGCTGGTGGAACCCGTCGACGGCACGGGGGTGTCGCACTACCTGCGTGACGAGGGCGAGTTGTGGCACCTGCGCGAGTACGCCGCGCAGCGCTCCCTCTACCACCTGAAGGAGGCGGACCCGCACGCCTGGGTGCTGCCGCGGCTGACCGGCCGGGCCAAGGCGGCCATGGCGGCGGTGGAGTTCGACGAGTACGGCGGCGGCCGGGCCGACCGCCTGCACGCGCGTCTGTTCGCCGGCCTGATGGCGGACCTCGGCCTGGACACCACGTACGGCCGCTACCTGGACGCGGCCTGCGCGCAGGCGCTGGTCACCGTCAACCTGATGTCCCTCTTCGGACTGCACCGGTCGCTGCGGGGCGCGCTCGTCGGCCACTTCGCCGCGGTGGAGGTCACCTCCTCCCCCGGATCCCGCCGCCTGGCGGAGGCGATGCGCCGCACCGGCGCCGGAGCCGCGGCCGAGCACTTCTACGACGAGCACGTCGAGGCCGACGCCGTGCACGAGCAGGTCGTCCGCCACGAGGTGATCGGCGGTCTGCTGGAGGCGGAGCCGCATCTGGCGCCCGACGTGGTCTTCGGGATCGACGCCACCGGTCATGTCGAGGACCTGCTCGCCGGCCGGCTGCTGCGGGACTGGCGGGCCGGAAGGTCGTCCCTGCGCACCCCGGGGCTTCCCGGAACCTCCCATATTTCCTGAATGCCAGGGAACACGGGTTCAGTGAATCCTCTGATCCTGCCCGGCGTCTACCCGCCGGACGAAGACACCGCCCTGCTGGCCGGGGCCCTGGCCGACGAGCCGCTCCCGCCGGGCTCGGAGGTGCTGGACGTGGGTACCGGGAGCGGGGCTCTCGCGCTCGCGGCGGCGCGGCTGGGCAACCGGGTCACCGCGGTGGACGTGTCCTGGCGGGCGGTGTGCACGGCGCGGGCGAACGCGCTGCTGGCCGGGGTGCCGGTGCGGGTCCGGCGCGGCAACCTCTTCGCGCCGGTGCGGGACCGGTCCTTCGACGTGATCCTCTCCAACCCGCCCTACGTGCCGTCACCGGACCACCACGAGCCGCCGTCCGGGGCGGCCCGGGCCTGGGACGCGGGCCGGGACGGCCGACTCGTGCTGGACCGCATCTGCCGGGAGGCGCCGGCCCTGCTGCGGCCCGGCGGCGTGCTGCTGCTGGTGCACTCGGCCCTCAGCGGACCCGAGCTGACGCTCGGTCACCTGCGTGCGGCGGGCCTCAAGGCGAGCGTGACACGACGCTGCCGGATCGCCTTCGGCCCGGTGCTGCGGGGCCGGGAGTCCTGGCTGCGCGGGCAGGGACTGCTGTCCGCCGGCGACGACGGAGAGGAACTGGTGGTCGTCCGTGCCGAACAACCCGTCTGACACCCCGCGCCGGATCAAGGTCCAGCGTCCGGGACCACTGCTGGTGGAGGGGCCGGTCGAGGTGGAGCTGGAGGACGGCACCGTCGTCACCTCCGACCGCTTCCGCGTGGCCCTGTGCACGTGCCGGCGCAGCCGCCGCTTCCCCTGGTGCGACACCAGCCATCGCAAGCGCGCGTGACCCCGAACCCGCCCCCCGGCACACGTCCGTGTGATGCCAGGGGCCGGCCGGCGGCCCCACTCCGCCTGGCCGGCCCCTGGTGCGAGACCACGGCGTCCCCGCGACAGGTGCCCGCACTCCCCAGCTACGGGCCTCCTCGGTGCGCGCGGACCGCACGCGATCCCGGTCTCTCAGAACGCGAAGACGCTCACCCCGTGGGCGTTCTTCACGCACTCGTCGGCGAAGGTGGTGTTCACCGGAGACGCGCCTGCCCTGCCAGACGCCGTCGACGGTGACGACGACCGGGTCGTAGTGCCGGGTGCACAGCAGCATGTCGTCGCCGGCGCCGAGGGGCGTAGAGCGAGGCGGGGGCGGCCGCCGGAACGGCGAGCGCGGCTCCGGCGAGGGGCCCGCAGACGGCGGTGGCCGTGAGGGCGAGGGTCGCCGCCCGGCGCGCGGTGTTCCGCATCGTGTGCATCCTTCCGCTGAACGGGGGCGACGTCGGCCCGAGTCGTGGTGGTGCCGGACCGGCGAGCGTGAGTCTGCCGAGTCCGCGGCGGAAACTCACCTCGACCCCACGCGTTTCGGTAACCTTGCGTATTGAATCAGTGGCGTGAAGTTACGGAACGGGATCGCCGAAGGCCCACAACTGAGCGCTTCCTGATCGAATGAAGCGGCCATCTGGCTTGATCCCCCCGCCTGGCCAATCGGCCTGAAACACTCCGACCGAGCCCTCACAACAAGCGCTTGCCCTGGTCACGGGGGTCGCCGCCGACCGCGCCCGGGGGACGGCGGTGGCAGTTCACATCGCCGACGCGCAGATCACCGCAACCGGCCGCGGCCCGGCGCCCGCGGCTCGGCACGGTCTCGGCGGCCGAGCGGGCGGCGGCGTGCGGAGCACGTTCCCGCCTCCGGCTACCCGCCAGTATCGTCGGGGTGCAGCGCGTTCTCAGCGACGAGAGGCGGAACCTCGGCATGGCCAAGCACTGGGCGGACTTCCAGTACGAGATATATCTCAACGGGATGTCGGGGGCCGTCCCGCGGCTGCCCACCGACCTGACCCGGCTGGAGGAACTGACCGAGCGGCGGCTCGGTCCGGGACCCGTGGGATACGTGGCGGGCAGCGCGGGCGACGGCAGCACGGCGCGGGCCAACCGGACCGCCCTCCAGCGGCGGCGGATCGTGCCGCGCATGCTGCGGGACGTGCACGAGCGCGATCTGTCCGTCGAGGTCCTCGGCCGCGCGCTGCCCGCCCCGCTGGCCCTGGCGCCGGTCGGCGTGCTGTCGATCATGCATCCGGACGCGGAGTCCGCCGCCGCCCGGGCCGCCGCCGCCCAGGGCGTGCCCTTCGTGCTGTCCTCGGCGTCCAGCACGCCCATGGAGCAGGTGGCCGAGGCCATGGGGGACGCCGAGCGCTGGTTCCAGCTGTACTGGCCGAAGGACGTCGAGGTGGCCCGCTCCTTCCTGAACCGGGCGAAGGCCGCCGGGTACACGGCGCTGGTCGTCACGCTGGACACCCCGCTGCTGGCGTGGCGCCCGCGCGACCTCGACCAGGCCTACCTGCCGTTCCTGCACGGTGTGGGGACCGCCAACTACTTCTCCGACCCGGCCTTCCTGTCGGGTCTGGCCAAGCCGGTGCACGAGGACCCGAACGCGGCCGTCCTGCACTTCGTCGGCATGTTCGCCGACCCCGCGAAGACCTGGCCGGACCTGGCGTTCCTCCGGGCGAACTGGGACGGCCCGATCGTGCTCAAGGGCGTCCTGCACCCCGACGACGCCCGGCTCGCCGCGGACGCCGGGATGGACGGCGTGGTCGTCTCCAACCACGGCGGGCGCCAGGTGGCCGGTTCGGTCGCGGCCGCGGACGCGCTGCCCCGGGTCGCCGAGGCGGTCGGCGACCGGCTGACGGTGCTGTTCGACAGCGGCGTCCGCACCGGCGACGACGTGTTCAAGGCGCTCGCCCTGGGCGCGCGGGCGGTGCTCCTCGGACGGCCGTACGTCTACGGGCTCGGCCTCGACGGGCAGGCGGGCGTGGAGCACGTCGTGCGCTGCCTGCTCGCCGAGTTGGACCTCACCCTCGCCCTGTCCGGACACGCCTCCCCCGCCACCGTCGGCCCGGCCGACCTCGTCGAGGACCCCGTGTGACCGCGAGCGTCGTAGTGCCTGTCACGGCTCGGGCACCGCGAGCGTCGTAGTGCCTGTCACGGCTCGGGCAGGCCGTTCCCGGGGGCCGGGCACCCGGGCCGGGTGTCAGCCGGCCGCGGCCTCCACCGCGGCGACGGCGACGCCCCGCGACGCCTCGGCGTGGATCCGGCGGTACGCCTCGCCGCCGACCAGGGACTGGGCGCGGCGGACGGTCCGCTCGATGTCCGCGGACTCGGACGGCGAGGGCGGCGTGTGGTGGACGGAACGATGGTGTGCTGCCTCACCGAGGAGACGTGCTGCGGCCGTTCCGTCCCCGAGCGCGGCCCGGACGCTCGCGAGCCCCTCGGCCGCGGCGGCCGGTGCGGCGGATCCGGCCGCCTTCGCGGCCGCGGTCCGCGCCGACCGGTGATGGGCTTCAGCGGCTTCGAGATCGCCTGACAGTTCGGCGATGTGGCCGAGACAGGTCAGCGCGGCGGCGAGCCAGTCGGGCTTGTCCTGCCCGTCGAGGAACGTCAGTGCCATCCGCGCGTGGCGGGCGGCGGTGGGGAGGTCGCGTTCCTGTCGGGCCAGGTATGCCTGTCCGAGTGCCGCCAGGGGGTTGCCCTTCGCGCCGAGGGACCGTGCCGTCTGGTGGGACTCCTCGAAGTGCAACCGCGCGGCGCGCACGTGGCCCAGGGACAGCTCGACGTGCCCCATGCCGGCCAGCGCGTACTGGATGGTGTTCGCCGGCCCGATCTTCCTGCCGTCGGCGCAGGCACCCTGGTAGGCGGCCAGCGCGGGATGGAGCCGCCCGGCGCGGTGCAGTGCCATACCGAGGTGGTACTGGACGGCGGAGCTGCCCCAGTGGTCGCCGGCACGGCGGAAGCCGCTCAGCGCACGTTCACCGCACTCGACCGCGGTGTCGAAGGCGTGGCCGACGAAACGCAGTTCCATCTCGACGAACGCCGCCAGCGCGGTGCCCCACACGTCGTCGTGTTCCTCGAGCGCGGCCGCAGCCTGCGCGACCAGGGCCAGACTCCGCTCGGTTCCGGCACCGCAGATGCCCTCCACGGCCACGAAGAGCCGGGAGTAGGCGGCGTCGTGGTCGGCACCCGCTCGGGAGAGCAGGGCGAGGGACTCCTCGGCCGCCCGCCCGCACACGGGGTCGGGATGCACCAGGCACGCGGTGGGCCGGCCGACCAGGGCCTGCGTCTGAAGCGCCAGACCGCGCGCCCGGGCACTGCCCGAGTGCGCCTCCCTCAGCACCGAGGCGATCTCCTCGCTGCCGTCCCGACGGCTGGCGAAGTACCAGAGCCAGCCGATTCCGGCCACCAGGCGGAGAGCCCGGTCCGGGTCGGCCGCCGCCGCGGCGCGCGCCCGGTCCGTCGCGAGCCGCAGGTTGTCCCCCTCCTCGGAGAACCAGGTCAGCCACGCGCGCTGGCCCGTACCCCGGATCTCACGGCTCGCCCGCTCGGCCGCGGACAGGTAGTAGCGGGTGTGGGCTTCGAGGGTCTGCTCCTCCTCGTCCGCCCGGCGCAGGCGGTCCGCGGCGTACTGGCGCAGCGTCTCGAGAAGACGGAAGCGGGGGCACAGACCGCTGCCCGGCACCACCAGCGAGTGGTCGACCAGGCGGCGCAGCAGGCCGAGGACGTCCTCGCGTCGCACCGGGCCGCCCTGACAGATCTCCTCGGCGGCGCGCAGCTCGAAGCCGCCGCGGAAGACGGACAGCCTCCGCAGCAGCGTCTGCTCCGGTGGGGTGAGCAGTTGATGGCTCCAGTCGACAGCCGCGCGCAGGGTGCGCTGGCGCGCCTCCGCCGTTCGCGGGCCGTTGACCAGGAAACCGAACCGGTTGTCCAGGCGGGCCTCTATCTCACCGGCGGGAAGGCTTCTGGTCCACGCGGCGGCGAGCTCCAGCGCGAGGGGGATGCCGTCCAGAGCACGGCAGATCCTGATGACCGCCGCCACGTCGCACCCGGCGAGCGCGAAGCCCGGATCTATGGTGCGGGCACGCTCGACGAAGAGGCGAACGGAGTCGTACTCCTGGGCGCGCGCCAGTTCGGTGCCCTGCGGAGGCACCTGCATGGGCTGCACGGGACACTGCGCCTCCCCGGGCAGTCCCAGTGGTTCCCTGCTGGTGGCCAGAACGCGTACGCCCGGGCAGGAAGCCAGGAGTCTGTCGACGAACGCGGCACAGGCGTCCACCAGATGCTCACAGTTGTCGAGCACCAGCAGCGCCGAAGTCGTCCGGAGCATTCCGATGAGAGTGTCCTCCGCGTCGTCACGCCCGTGGGAGACACCGAGAGCGTCCGCAACGGCCGCCGCGACGTGAGCGGCGTCCGTGACACCGGCCAGCTTCACCATCCACGCCCCATCGGGGCTCACCGGACACGCGTGAGCCGCCTCTCGGGCCAGTGCGGTCTTGCCGACTCCCCCCAGTCCGGTGAGCGTCACCAGACGGTGGTCGCCGAGCAGCTTGCCGACGCCTGCGAGTTCGTCGGTCCTGCCGATGAAGGAGGTGAGACGAGCGGGGAGGTTGCCGGCCTCGAAGCGGACGGACTGCCGGGCCGTGTGCAAGGTCGGGTCCTGCCGGAGAACAGCCTGTTCCAAGGCCCTCAGGTCGACGGACGGTTCGAGACCCAGCTCGGCGTCGAGCGCCGCGCGCGTGCGCCGGTACACCTCGAGAGCCTCGGCCTGCCGGCCCGCTCCGTACAGGGCTCGCATGAGCTGGCCCTGCATGCGTTCCCGCAGCGGATGCCGCGCCGTCGAGGACTCCAGCTCGCCGACCAGGTCGGTGTGGCGCCCCAGGGTCAGCAGCAGGTCCACGCGTTCCTCTTGCGCGGTGAGCCGCAGCTCTTCCAGCCGCGCGGCCTCGGACTTCGCCCAGGGCTCGTCGATGAAGTCGGCCAGCGCGGGTCCGCGCCACAGGGCCAGAGCCTCCTCATAACGTCGGACGGCCTCGGCGGGGGACCGGATCGCGAGATGACGCGCGTCGGCGACGACCCGGGCGAACCGGTGGATGTCGACGTCGTCGGCGTCCATCCGCGCCAGGTAGCCGGGGGGCCGGGTGACGATCAGGTCCGGCGGGGCGCCCGCCGCGGCCAGGGCACGCCGCAGCTTGGACACCCGGATCTGCAGCGCGTTGCCGGGGTCGACCGGCAGCCGCCCGGTCCACAGTGCGTCGATGAGGGTCTCAGCCGTGACGAGCCTCCCGACGCTCACGGCGAGGCGGGCGAGGACGGAGGACTCGGCCCGCGCGGGGCGATCGCAGGGCTGTCCGTCGGCCAACAGCGCCAGGGGGCCGAGGAGGCGTATCTCCACCTGGTCTCTCTCCTCGAATCGTGCCGGAGCGAGAAAAGCTTCTTCAGCTCGGCCCTATGGTGCCATTCCGCCCAGACTGTGTCACTCTGCCGGATCGTCGGGCGGGGACGCCTCCGGCCCCTGCCCGTCCCGGGCCTTCGGCCGGGGAACGGCCACGGACTCAGCCGTCGCCCGGGAACGGTGCCCCGCTGTCCAGGTGACGGCTGTACGAAGCGTGCGAACCCAGCCGGCGAAGGCGGCGCCCGGCCCGGGCGCCGCGTCGACGCGGGGCGGCTCACAGGCCGGACTTGAGCGCCGACGCTATCCGGATCGCCCGCTCGGTCTGGTGGTGGGCGGAGTTGCGGGCCGTCTCGTCGACCGCGTTGGTTCCCTGAGCGTCCACGTGGGAGGTGCCGTAGGGGTTGCCGTCGACGAACTTGACCGGGTCCGTGTAGCCGGGCACGACGAGGAGGCCGCCGAAGTGGTGGATCGAGTTGTAGAGCGCGAGCAGGGTCGACTCCTGGCCGCCGTGAGCCGTGGCGGTGGTGACGAACCCGCTGTACACCTTGTCCGCGAGCTTCCCGGCCGCCCACAGGCCGCCCAGGGTGTCGATGAACTGCTTCAGCTGGGAGGAGACGTTGCCGAACCGGGTCGGGGTGCCGAAGATGACGGCGTCCGCCCACTCGACGTCGGAGGGCTGGGCAACCGGGATGTCGGCGCTCGCCGCTGCGTGGGCGGCCCACGCCTCGTTGGACGCGATGGCGGCCTCGGGCGCCAGCTCCGCCACCTTCCGCAGCCTTACCTCCGCCCCGGCCTTCTCTCCCGCCGCGGCGATCTCCTTGGCGATCTCGGCGCTGAATCCGGTGGAGGAGTAGTAGATGACGGCAAGCTTCACGTTCGTGGTCACAGGAATTCCTTTCGGTGGGGATGGGGTGTGGGGGGTGGTGCGACCTGCGTCAGGACGCCCGCGCGCTTCGCGGGTCCGCCCGGGTCGGCAGGGTCTGCGCGTCATCGACCGGCGGACGGATCCGCTCAGTGTTGATCTCGGCCTTGACGTCCTCGGCCACTTCGCCGGTGCGCAGGACCGTCCGCTCGAAGCCCGTGGTGAAGACGGGGGTCACCGGGTGGCCCGGGGCCGCGGCCGCTGCGCTCCGCACGCCGGCGGAGCCACCGCCCAGGATCACGATCTTCTTCACACGACTTCCTTGAGGCAATCGACGGAGCGACCAGCCGGCGACGAGCAGCGCCGCGGGACTGTTCACCAGCCGTCTCGGGGACGCACACCACGGTGGTCAGGCGGGCTTGCGGCCGGCTGTCCACTCGCTGCCCGGTGCGAAAAGGCCGCGGACAGAGGGGCTCCGTCGCGAACGGAGCGGAGGCGCGGGGAACCGGATCAGGAGCTGCTGGACGGGCGCTTCGTGGCCGGAACGATGAGGCAGCCGCCGGTCGCGCGCACGAGCAGCCAGCGCGGTTCGCGCGGCCCGGCGCGGTTCGCGCGGCCCGGCGCGGTTCGCGCGGCCCGGCGCGGTTCGCGCGGCCCGGCGCGGTTCGCGCGGCCCGGCGCGGTTCGCGCGGCCCGGCGCGGTTCGCGCGGCCCGGCGCGGTTCGCGCGGCCCGGCGCGGTTCGCGCGGCCCGGCGCGGTTCGCGCGGCGCGGCGTCGCGCCGTCGACCCGATGAGCACGCGGGCCCTCTCGCCCCGATGAGCACGCGGGCCCTGTTGACCCATCGGCACGGTGCACGGTGGCGTCTGCGCCGCGCTGCTCGACTCAGTGGCCGGCTGCGCGGTGCACTCGGCCCTGCCGGAAGGGGCGGGTACACCTCCACGGACCTCACCGTGAAGTTCCTGCGCACCGGCGGCTGCCTCCGGGGACAGCCCGTCGTGGCCACGAAGACGGCTCGCGGCCGGGACCTCGCGATCCCCGGTACCGGCGCCGCCGGCCCTGCGGCCGTCACGGAGCTGGTCGAACCACCCGCCGGAACAGCTCCCCCAACTCGTCCGGCATCATGCGCTCGGCCATCACCACACGGTGCGCACTGCCCACCGCTCCACAGGAGACGACACCTGAGCCGTGCGCCCCGGCAGGCCGGTCGGCCGGGCCGGCGGGCCGTCCGTCCCGGTGATCGACAGTGACCCCGGACCGGCCGACGCCCTCGGGACGGTCAGCCAGCGCTGCGCCGCGGAGCGGTCGCGCGCCTTCACGGCGATGTCGGCGCCCGGCTCCCCGGTGACCGGCGCCAGCGCCAGCCGTTCGTCCCAGCGGGGCAGCAACTCGCCCCACACGGTGAGGTCGTAGCGCACGTCGTCGCCGCGCTCGCCGCGCCGGCCGGCGCACGCTCCGAGGACGACCACGCCGGCGTCCAGCCGCGAGTCGAGGCACAGGCCGGGAGCGGCGGCGCTGCGCAGCGACCCGTCGTCCCCGTACGACCACTGCTGGGCGAGCCCGGCGGAGCAGGCCGCCAGCTCGGTCCCGGCGCCGGCCCGCGGCTCGCCCTCGACGGCGAGGCACAGGCCGGCGTCGGCGTTGCGCAGCGTGAACCTGCCTGCCGTGGCCGGCAGCCGGGCGGTACCGGACGTCGGCCGCCCGCCCACGCCCGGTGCCGTGCCGCCGGGCGCGCCGGTGGAGGCGGCCGGGTCGGCCGTCCGGTCGGACGACCACAGGCCCGCCGTGAACATCGCCACCAGCAGACCGGCCGAGGCGACGCCCACGCCGGTCAGCAGCGGCCTGGCCGGGCGCGGCGCTCCGGGCGGGCGCCGGCCGGGCAGGGGAAGGCGGGGCAGGCCCCGGTGGCGTCCGCCGCCGTGCCGTCCCGCCACCCGCTCGGGCAGTGCCTGACCGGTGTGTCCCGGGCGCGACTCGAGATAGCGGCGGGCGCCCCGGCCGAGCACCGCCTCCGCGAGGAGCACCCCCAGCCCGCCCTCGAAATGACTCAGTTGCTCGGCGGCGAAACGGCAGTAGCGGCACTCCGCGAGATGCTGCCGGACATCCGGCAGCAGTGCGCCGCCCCGGCGTATGGGAACGTCGAGGAGGCGGTTGTAGAAGCGGCAGTCCTTGGTGGGCGCGAGTTCCCGATGTGCCTGCACACATCCCGCACGGAATCTTTCACGCGCGTGTTCGAGTGCGGCCGACGCGTCGGCGGTGTCCACCCCCGACAGACCGGCCGGTACGGATATCGCCTCCGCCTCGACCTCGGTGTGCCAGAGCAGGCAGCGGGAAAGTCCGGGAAGGGCATGGAACGCCCGTTCGGCCAGCTTGCGGTTTTCGTGCGTCATGGACTTCGCGGCACGCATGCCGCGTCCGCCGGAGGATCTCCGCAACTCCGGCAGCACGTCGGACACCTCGTCCTCGGCGGCCCAGGTGCGGGCGGTGTCCCGCACCGCCAGCAGCAGCCGGGGCCGCAGCGCGACAGCGGACTCGCCCAGCGCCAGCCGGTCCAGGACCTGGTGGAAGGCGGCCGCCGTCACCATGGACGCGAGGCCCGAGGAAGTGGAGGCGAGGCAGACGGCGGCGTACTCGCGGGCCGGCCTCCAGTGCCGCGCCATGAGCAGCGCGACGCTGCGGGCCGCTTCGCCGTCGAGCCGGTCCCTGAGCCGGGCGGCGAGGTGCTCGTCGGACGGGCCGGGAAGCGCGCCGGGCGGCGAGTGGGGGGACGAGGGGGGTGGGGGGTGAGCACTGAGCGGATTCCTTCCCACGCGCATGGGACGAATGACAGTGGTCGCCACCGGAATCGGCCCCCCGTTCGGTGCGCACCTTCCGGCGGCGGGCGCGAGAGGCGTGAATTCCGCTGTGTCCGGCCGGTCCGGTCCCCCGCAAAGCGAACGCGACCACCCGGTCATACCCCCCGCACGGAAGTTTCACCCTGGCACAGCCGCTCACGGCCAACAAGGCACCCGGGCAACATCCGCATCGGTGGAGACGTGCTCGGATACGGCGGCAACTCCCCTCACGGGCAAAGCCCTTGTGGATTCTGTGCGCCCCGTGTGAACCGTGCGCACGCGCTGGAGCACCGCGCACGCTCCCGGAGCGCAGCACCGCGTAGTGGACTGGCCCCGGCCCTTCTCGGAGGCCCTGCGCGGGACGGCGGCTCTCCTGCGCTCGTCGGGCCGCCGGCCTTGTTCCTCCCGCCCTCGGCCGGCGGCCCAGGGGGCCCGGCGCGTGTGGCGCGCCCAGGGGACCCGGCGCGTGCGGCGCGCGGCCGGGAGGGCTCAGATCTGCCAGGAGCGCAGCCGGTCGGCCGCGCCGTAGACATCGGTCTTGCCGTCGATCAGGTCGCGGGTGAGGTCGACGAGCGCGCCGTAGGGCGGGTCGATGCCGACGCCGCTGACGAACATGTACGCCACGGCGGTCGCACTGGCGAAGCGGGCGTTCGCCGAGGGCAGCGGCCGGAGCAGGGCGAGGGTGTGCAGCAGCGCGGCGGCCCGCCAGGCCGGGTCGGAGTCCACGCCGAGGCGGGGCGGGTCGACTCGGTGGCGGGCCACGGCGGCCACGAGGGCGGAGAAGTCGTTGATCGTGGGCTGGTCCGGCAGGACCTCTTCGTGGCGCTGCAGCAGCCAGGGGACGTCGATGTGGATGACGGATGCCATCGGTCAGGCGGCCCGTCCCTCGCCGCCGGCGGGTGGTTCGTCGTCCGGGAAGGCGGCGGCGAACTCGTCGGCGTGGGAGGCGAAGAACCTGCGGAACGCCTCCGCGCCCTCCTGCAGCGCGCGGTGCCGGGCTATGTCGGCCGCGGCGGCCTCCCGGACGAGGGCCTTCATGGACGTGCCGCGTTCCTTGGCGATCTGCCGCAGGTCCTCGAGTTCACGATCACTGAACTCCACATTCAGAGCTGGCATGACTTCACGGTACCGCTGGGGTACTGAATCGTAAATATTCGCTGCTCACCGTGGATACCGGACGGTACCGGCCGGGGTGCGGGCGGCGGGCGGCGCCCCGTCGCCCGCACCCCGGGCGGCCTCAGCCCTGGTCGGCCACGAAGGACGCCATGCGGGCGAGGGCGGCGTTCCAGTTGATCGCGGTCTCGTTCGTCGACCACGACTGGATGTCGTCGATGTAGCAGAACTGGCCGACGCAGCCGGTGAGTTTGCTCTGCGCGTACGGGTCCTGGATACCCGAGTTCGCTCCTCCGGCGAGCGTGCCCTTCGGCGGGTTCGGCAGGCCGGGGTCGAGTTCGTGGGCGTACCAGCGGCTGTGCTGGTTGTGGGAGCTGACCTCGCCGTAGCCGGTGACGTAGGAGATGTTCAGCGCGTTGCGGCCGAGGATGTAGTCCATGCTCTGCACGGCGCCGTCGCGGTACTCGGCGCCTCCGGTGATGTCGTAGGCGGTGGCGAGGACGACCGCGTTGTTGAGCACCTGGTGGCTGGAGCCCCAGTCGTAGCGGTTGCCGTCCGGCGCGTACGGCATGCCGTACGGCTGTGCCTTCAGCGTGGCCAGGTAGCGGTCGGCGCCCTGGACGACGGAGCGGCGGACCTTGTCCCGGCCGGGCAGGGCGCTGGGCACGGTGGCCAGGTCCAGGCGGCCCGCCGCGGCGGTCCTGGCCCAGTCGAAGCCGAGGCTGCCGAAGATGTCGGCCGTGTGCACCGGGGAGTTCAGGACGTGGTCGGCGAACTGCCTCTCCCCCGTGGTGAGGTACAGCTCGGCGGCCGCCCAGTAGAACTCGTCGGTGGCGTCGGAGTCGGCGTAGGTGCCGCCGCCGGTGCCGTCGCTGTCGGAGGCGTACAGGTCCGGGTGGGCGAGGGCCGCCGCCCACGCCTTGCGGGCGGCCGTGAGGGCGCGCGCCGCGAACGCCTTGTCGTAGGGCCGGTACAGGCGGGCCGCCTGCGCCGCCGTGGCCGCCAGGTTCAGGGTCGCCTGCGTGGACGGCGGGTGCAGCTCGCGCTTCTGCGGGTCCTCGCTCGGCAGCAGCGGCAGGCCGGTCCACTGCTCGTCATGGATCTTGTGGTGGGCCATGCCGGCCAGCGGCTGCCCGTCGGGCACCTGCATCTTCAGCAGGAACTCCAGCTCCCAGCGGGCCTCGTCGAGGATGTCCGGCACCTTGTTGCCGCTCTCCGGGACGGCGAGGGTGCCGTCGCGCAGCTTCCGCGGCTCGCCGGTGCGGGCGAGCAGTTCGCGTTCGTAGGTGCTCAGCAGCTCCCAGGTGGCGATGCCGCCGTTGACGACGTACTTGCCGTGGTCGCCGGCGTCGTACCAGCCGCCGGAGACGTCGAGGCGGTAGTCGCACACGCCCGGCCGGCACGGCACGTCGGTGTCGCCCTGGTTGGGTGCCACGCCGACGTGGCCCGCGGCCCGGCCGTACCCCGGCCGCAGGTCGTCGCGGATCGCGGTGCCGCTGCGCTGCGTGTAGTAGTACTTCACCGAGTCCAGGCGCAGTTGCTCGTAGGCGCCGGTGCCGATGTCGAACGGGCGGCTGGTCTGCCCGTCGGCGACCAGCGTGTAGTCCTGGCCGGCCTTGCGCCAGGCGCCGAAGTCGATCGAGTGGACGTTCTGTCCGGAGGAGGCGTCGACGCCGCGCGGCACGGACCAGCCGTGTGCGACGGTGGCGCCGGAGCCGTCCTTGAGCTGCCAGGGCAGCTTCGACGTGGCGTCGGTGACGAGGGTCGCGTTCTTCGGTCCGGCGGGCAGGTAGGCGACCTGGTTGACGCGGACGCGCGGCCCGGTGTCCGGCTGGTAGACCTCGGGCGGGACGCCGCCGAGCAGCGAGACGTCGTCCATGCACAGGCGCCAGCCGTCCGCGCTGCCACCGGCCTGGAAGGCGACCTGGCCCTGGGTGGTGTCGACGGGCGAGGTGAACGTGTAGGAGTAGGTGTCGCCGGAGACGCTCAGCTGCGGACTCACCTCGAACCAGGTGTCGTACGGCGCCGCCGCCAGGCCGACGAGCGCGCGGACCACGTGCCCCTCGGGCGATCCGTCCGCGGTGAAGCTGAAGCGGTACGCCTCCCCCTTGACCAGGGTGATGTCGTTCTGTCCGACCGCGGCGTCCCACCGGTTCGCGGTGCCGCCCGGCACGTCGGCGCACAGCTTGCCGCCGGACAGGCCGGCGGTGACGCCGGGGGTGGTCCACCACGGGTCGGTGGTGGAGTCGAAGGTGCCGTTCCTGACCTGCTCGACCTCGTCGGCGGCGGCCGGGCCGGACGGCAGCCCGGCCAGGGCCGTTCCCAGCAGGGCCGTGAGGGTCAGCAGGGCGGTTCTGCGTCTTGCCACGTCTGGGCTCCTCGGGGGGTGCGGGTGACGCCCGCGAGCGGATGGGAGCGCTCCCATCGGCGGGTCAGGCCATGCTTGTGGGTGACGTGACACCTCGTCAACGGTGCGCGCGTGACCGGTTGTTGCGTCGGGACCGCGACGCGCGCCCAGCCGGCCTGCACCTCCAGCCGGCCTCCACCCGGCCCGGGCCGCGCGCCCGGCCGAGGCCGACGGGCCTCGCGCCCCACCGGGTCGGCGTGGCCGGGTTCGGCCGGCCCCGCTCACGGGCCGGCGGGGCCGGCGATCCGGCCCGGGCCGACCGGCGCGAAGTGCCGACCGTCACGCAGGGCGACGGCGCGGCGGCCGGTCCGGCCCGCGGCGGCTTCGGCGGCCCGCGCCGCTCCGGCACCCGGCAGGGCGCCCGGCCGCGGGCACGGCCGCGGGCGCGGCCGGGAGGCGATCAGCACAGATCCACGCGCGACCGCCACGACGGTTTCCCTCATCGGGCACCAGAGGTACTCACAACCGATCGCGATCGGACAGGTTCTGACGGCCTGCCATGCGTGACGGTCAAGGGCGCGACACCGCTCTCCTGCCCCACGGGCCACAAAGGCCGAAAATCCCCCTTGACCATGCAGGGCGGTTCACCCCTGGGGGTCACCGTCCACGAGAGCCCGGGACGCACTAGGCTGGAACACAAGTGACGCGCCTGTTCACTGTGAGTGTGCGCGATGGAGTGGCGACGATGAGCCCGGTCTACCCGTTCGACGACGCGGCGACGGCCCGGGCTGCCATCGACGAATACGGCACCCTGCTCGAATGGAACACCGGCGCGCAGCGGCTGCTCGGCTGGTCCGCCGCCGAGACGGTGGGACGTCCCGCCGGGCGCCTGCTGGTCCGCGGCACCGCGGACGCCGTGCTCCCGCCCGTCGGACCGCGCTGGTACGGCACCGTCGCCCTGCGTCACCGTGACGGGCGCACGGTCCGCGTGTGGCTGCTCGCGCACCGGCGTGAGTCCCCGCACGGCGGCCCGGACCGCTGGCTCGTGTACACCCCGCTGGAGGGTGAACGGCCCGTCCCCTCCGACGACACGCTCTCCAGGGCGGCCCTGGCCCAGGCGCCCTGCGCCGTCGCCGTCTACGACGAACGGCTGCGCCTGTACCGCGTCAATGACGCCATGGCCGACGTGATCGGGCTGCCCGAGGAACGCATCCGGGGACTGCGCATGCCCGAGATCGGCGGCAAGGTGCAGAACGAGGAGCTCGAGCGCCACATGGTCGGGGTGCTCACGACCGGAGAGCCGCAAGAGGTGCGGACGTACCTGCGCGCCGGCGGCGAGGACCGCGAGCACGCGTGGCTGATCCGAATGGCGCCGATCATGGCACCGGACGGACGGGTCCGCGGCGTGTGCACGGCCGCCCACGACTTCTCCGAGAACTACCGTTCCCGGCAGCGGCTGCAACTGGTCAACGAAGCCAGCGTACGCATCGGCACCACCCTCGACGTGGCCCGTACGGCGCAGGAGCTCGCGGACATGTGCGTGCCCGCGCTCACCGACTTCGCCACCGTCGACCTGATCGACCCGCAGGACTACGGCGGTGAGCCCCCGGCCCGCATCACCCCGCCGGTCAGCCTGCGGCGGGCCGCGCACCAGTCGGTGCTCGAGGGCATCCCCGAGGTGGTGACCCAGGTCGGCCACGTCGAGCACTACCCGGCCTCCTCCCCGCAGGCCGACTCGCTCACCGCGGGCCGCACCATCGTGGGCGCCCTCGGCTCCGGCGAACTGGACCACTGGCTGGCCTGGAACCTGCCGCGGCGCGAGCGGGTGCGGGAACTCGGCATGCACTCCGTGATGTCCGTGCCGATCCGGGCCCGCGGTCTGACCCTCGGCGTGGCGGTGCTCACCCGGCACCGGAACCCGGAACCCTTCACCGCCGACGACGTGCTGCTCGCGGAGGAGATCACCGCCCGGGCCGCCGTCTGCATCGACAACGCCCGCCGCTTCTCCCGCGAGCGCGAGACCGCCCTCGCCCTGCAGCGCAGCCTGCTGCCCCGCTCGCTGCCGCCGACGCCCGCGGTGGACGCCGCCTCCCGCTATCTGCCGGCCGCACGGGTCGGCGTGGGCGGCGACTGGTTCGACGTGATCCCGCTGTCCGGGATGCGGGTCGCCATGGTCGTCGGCGATGTCATCGGCCACGGCGTCCAGGCCTCGGCCACCATGGGCCGGCTGCGCACCGCCGTGCGCACCCTCGCCGACATCGACCTGGCCCCCGAGGAACTGCTGACCCACCTCGACGACCTCGTCGTACGGCTGTCCGCGGACACCGGCGGCGAGGGCCGTCCCGGCGAGGTCGGCGCGACCTGCCTGTACGCGGTCTACGACCCGGTCTCCCGGCACTGCACGATGGCCCGCGCCGGGCACCCGTCGCCGTTGGTGGTGCCGCCCGGGGGCGAGCCCCGGCAGATCCGCCTGCCGGCCGGGCCGCCGCTGGGCCTGGGCGGGCCGCCGTTCGAGGCCGCCGACCTCTACCTGAGCGAGGGCAGCGTGCTGTCGTTCTACACGGACGGACTGATCGAGTCCCGCGACCGGGAGGCGGACGCCGGTCACCGGCTGCTGTGCGAGGCCCTGGCGACGTACACCGACTCGCTGGACGAGACCTGCGACCGGATCCTGCACGCCCTGCTGCCCGCGGGCGGCGCCGCCGACGACGTGGCGCTGCTGCTGGCCCGCACCCGGGGGCTGCCCCCCTCCCAGGTCTCGACGTGGGACATCCTCGCCGACCCCGCGCTGGTCGCCCCCGTCCGCAAACAGGTGGTCGAGCAGCTCGACACCTGGGGACTCCAGGAAGCGACGTTCACCGCCGAGCTCGTGGTCAGCGAACTCGTCACCAACGCCATCCGGTACGGAGCCCGCCCCATCCGGCTCCGGCTGATCCACGACGCCACCACGCTGATCTGCGAGGTCTCCGACACCAGCCACACGGCCCCGCACCTGCGCCGCGCCAAGACCTGGGACGAGGGCGGCCGCGGGCTGCTCCTGGTCGCCCAGCTCACCCAGCGCTGGGGCAGCCGGCACACGGCGGACGGCAAGACGATCTGGGCGGAGATCGGGCTGCTCGAGGAGGAGTGAGACGACGGCCGGGCCGGCCGGTGCGTCCGTCCCGGCCGGGGCCGGGTACCCGTCCCCCGCGCAGGCCCCGGCGAACGGCCGCGTCCCCGGCTCCGGCCCGGCTCCGGCCCGGCTCCGGCTCGGCTCCCGAAGTGCCGGAAAGTGAGACGGAATCGGGACCGGACCGCGAACTCTTCCGGTGGGGCCTGCATCCACACTCGTGACGGCGCGCAAAGCGCCCCGAACGCACATGCCGGGCGTGTGCGAGGAATCTCCTGGAGTGCTGAGGAACATGACTGAAACGTCCCGCTCCACCCACCGGGCAGCCCTGCTCGCGAGCGCGGTCGCCGTACTGGGACTGCTGACGGCCTGCGGCGCCGGCGGCGACGGCACCGCGAGCGGTACGCGGACGCCGACCGGCTCGGCCACGCCGGTCTCCGGCGGCCGGACCGCCGGCTCCGCGACCGGCTCCGCGACCGGTTCGGCGACCGGCTCCGCGACGACCGCCCCGGACGCGACCGCCACCGCCACGGCCGTCACGTCCGGCGCCACCGCGTCCCACGCCACGGCGGCCTCCGGGGGCCGCTGCCACACCTCCGAGCTGCGGGCGACCGTCGGCCCCAACGACCCCGGCGCCGGGCAGGAGCACTTCCCGGTCGTCCTGACCAACACCTCCTCCCGCACCTGCACCGTGCGCGGCTACCCGGGCGCCGCGTTCGTCGACGCGTCGGGGCATCAGCTCGGCCCGGACCCGAAGCGCTCGCCGGGCACGCCGACGACCGTGACGCTCGCCCCGGGCGGGAGCGCCTGGGCGGGGCTGTCCTTCTCCAACCCCGACGTCAGCGGCGCCGACCCGGCCACTCCCGCGTCCCTGCTGGTCACTCCGCCGAACGAGCTGGACCCGCTCACCGTGACGTGGACGGGCGGCCAGGTCCCGGTGTCCGGCAACTCCTCCACGGTGTACCTGACGGTGCTCCGTCCCGGCAGCGGCCTCTGAGCGACGGGGGCGCGTCTGGAATCCGACGGAGTCCGGCGGCGGCCCGGGGGCCAGGAGACCGGTGGGGGCCGGGCGGGCCGGGGTCCCGGAGGGTCCGGAGATCCCGGCGGGTCCGGAGATCCCGGCGGGTCCGGAGATCCCGGCGGGTCCGGAGATCCCGGCGGGTCCGGAGATCCCGGAGGGGCCGGAGATCCCGGAGGGGCCGGAGATCCCGGAGGGGCCGGGGGACCCGGAGGGGCCGGGGGACCCGGAGGGGCCGGGGGACCCGGAGGGGCCGGGGGACCCGGAGGGTGCGGGGGGGTGCGGGGGAATCCGCTTACCTCGGCCTGTTTTGATGGACGCCCCCGCACCGCCCGCCCGAAGGAACCGCCCTGAACACCCCGCTCGCCGAGACCCTGTCCGTCGCCCTGCTCGTCGCCGTGCTGGCCTTCGCCGTACTGCGTCCCAAGGGGCTGCCCGAGGCCGCGGCGGCCGTCCCCGCCGCCGGGGTGGCCGTCGTCACCGGAGCGATCTCGCTGGGGCACGCCCGGGCCGAGGCCGAGCGGCTGGGACCCGTCGTCGGCTTCCTCGCGGCGGTGCTGGTGCTGGCCCACTTCTGCGACGTGGAGGGCCTGTTCCGGGCGTGCGGGGCGTGGACGGCGCGGTACGCCGCCGGGTCGCCCCGGCGGCTGCTGGTGGCGGTGTTCGCGCTGGCCTCGGTGATCACGGCGGTGCTCAGCCTGGACGCCACGGTGGTGCTGCTGACGCCGGTGGTGTTCGCCACCGCGGCCCGGGCCGGCGTTCGCGCCAAACCGCACCTCTACGCGTGCGCGCACCTATCGAACACCGCCTCGCTGCTGCTGCCGGTGTCGAACCTGACCAACCTGCTGGCCTTCGCGGCGAGCGGGCTGAGCTTCACGCGCTTCGCGGCGCTGATGGCGCTGCCGTGGCTGGTGGCGATCGGCGCGGAGTACCTGGTCCTGCGTCGCTTCTTCGCCGCCGACCTGAGCGCGCCCGCCCACTCGCCCGAGCCCGGTGAAACGCCCCGGCTGCCGCTGTTCGCGCTGGTCACCGTGGGCTGCACGCTGGCCGGGTTCGTCGTGGCCCCGGCGGCCGGTGTGGAACCGGCGTGGGTCGCGTCGGCGGGAGCGCTGGTGCTGGCCGGCCGCGCGGTCCTACGGCGGCGGGCCACGCCGCTGTCGGTGGTGCGGGCGGCGGCCCCGGCGTTCCTGGCGTTCGTCCTCGCGCTCGGGATCGTGGTGCGGGCGGTGGTCGACAACGGGCTCGCCGGGGCGCTCGGCGGTCTGCTGCCCCACGGTCCGGGGCTGCCCGCGCTGCTCGGCATCGCCGCGCTGGCCGCCGTACTGGCGAACCTGATCAACAACCTGCCGGCGGTGCTGGTCCTGCTGCCGCTGACCGCCCCGGCCGGGCCGGGTGCGGTCCTCGCGGTGCTGCTCGGGGTGAACATCGGGCCGAACCTGACGTACGCGGGATCGCTCGCGACACTGCTGTGGCGGCGCGTCGCGCGCCGGCACGGCCATGAGGCGGAGCTCGGCGAGTTCACCCGGCTCGGCCTGCTCACCGTGCCGGCCGCGCTCGTCCCGGCGGTGGCGGCGCTGTGGCTGTCGCTGCGGGTCGCCGGGGCCTGACCGAGCCGGTCAGTGACGTCGCCGGGGCCTGACCGGGCCGGTCAGTGACGGCCCCCGCCGCCTCCGTATCCCCCGCCGGAGCCCCAGCCTCCCCGGCCCCCCGGCCCGCCGGGGACGGGGGCCGACGGCGGCGCCGAGGGCGACGGCTGCGCGGTCGTCGGCGAGGCGGACGGCGTGGTGGACGGCGCCGGCGCGGGGGCGGGCGCCGGGGAGGTGCGGGGGGCGGGTGTGCGCACCGGCCCGGGGCTGCCGTCGGCGTCCCAGTTGACGGCCTCCATCTGCAGGTCGGTCTTGGCGGTGTCGAACGCCCAGCGCTGCACGTCGCTGTCCTCCCGGGTCTTGACGACCAGGGCGCCCGACCCGTCGGTGGCGGCGGGCACCAGGGCCAGATCCTGGTCCCAGCGCGGCACGATCGTCCCGCGCAGGGTGAAGTCGTAGCGGATGTCCCGGCCGCTCTCCGCGGATTCGCCCGTGCACGGCGTCAGCCGCACCGAGTAGCCGAGGCGGGAGTCGAGGCACAGGCCGGGGTCGGCGCCGCTGCGCAGCAGTCCGTCGGTCGCGTACGACCACTGCTGGCCGGGCGCCGAGGAGCACTCGGCCAGTCGCGTCTCGGCGCCCGCGACGGTCTTCGCGCCGACGACGGCGACGCACAGCCCGGAGCCGACGTTGTGCAGGCGGCCGCGCACGGTGCCGTCGGCGGACGGGCCCGCGCCCGCCCAGGACGGGGCCTCGGTCGCGCTCTTGCCCCCGGTGCCGGGGCTCCGGGACGGCCGGACGCCGCCGGACGGGGCGGTGCGGTCCCAGGAGCCGAGCACGGACCACAGGACCAGCGGGAGGGCGACCAGCCCGCTGACCGTCACGACGGCGACGGCGAGGTTGCGGCGGCGGGCGGCCGCACGCCGGGCGGCCCGGCGCGTCGCACGGCGGGCGGCGGCCCGCCTGCCGGTGCGGGGGCCGGGCGCGGGACCGGGCCGCGCGGGCGGTCCGGACCGCGCCGGCGGCGCGGACGGTGGCGCGGGCACGGCGGACTCCGGCGAGGTGAAGGACTCGCCCGGGAACTCCGGGGGCAGGGACTCCTCGGCGGCGGCGCGCACGTCACGTTCGGCCCGGGAATCGACGTAACCCGGTGCGCCCCAGCCGAGCACCGCCTCGGCCAGTGACAGGCCGAGCCCCTCCTCGAACCGGCTCAACTGCTCGGCGGTGTCACGGCAGTGAGTGCAGCGGCTCAGGTGGCCGGCGAGGTCGACGTCGATGTGGACGCCGCCGCGCCGGTAGGTCACGTCGAGCATCCGCAGATAGCGCCGGCACTCCTGTTCCGGCGCGAGTTCGCGGTGGACCTGGAGGCACTCCTCGCGCAGCCGCTCGCGCGCCCGGGCCAGTTCGACGTCGGCGCTCTCTACGTCCAGGCCGAGCAGCCGGGCGGGCACGCCTAGGGGCTCCGACTCGACCTCCGTGTGCCACACCAGGCAGCGCGCCGGCTGGGGCAGCCGCTGGAACGCCTCGGCCAGCAACCGCCGGTGGGGCGGCGGCAGCAGGCGGGCCGCCAGGCGTTCGTCCTCGCCCGCCGCGGAGCGCAGGTCCGGATGGAGCATCTCGCGTCTGCCGTCGCCGTCCCACTCCGCGGCGACCCGGCCCACGGTGACCAGAAGCGCGGGCCGCCAGGCGGAGGTCGGTCCGTTCTGCCGGAGGGATTCGCCGAAAAGTCTGGTGAACGCGGCGGACGTGAGCATTCCCGCATTGCGGGCGCCGTCGGTGCACAACCGGGCGTAGGCGAACGCGGCTTCCCAGTGCCGGTCGAGGAGTTCCCGCACGGGCTGAAGCGCGGGTGCCGTACCCGTCCACTTCTTGAGTTCGGCGCTCAGTTGTTCGTCCGTCGCTTCGAACTCGCGCGCGGCTGCGGGGGAATTCGACAGACCGACGTCTTTCACGGCTGCATTCCTCTCGAGGGCGTGCGGCATCGAGTGCGTACCACACGGCACGGGAGCCGCCGACACCGCGACCGCTCCGCACATACGGGCTTCGGCTTCTCGAACGCACGCCCGCAGAAGCTCTCTTGAAGCGGAAGGCGAACGCGGGAGCGGCCTCGCGCGCACAGCGGAACGGCTGCCGTCCGTGCGCCGACAGAACACACCTTTGCACAGTTCAGCAATATGTAACAAGAGAGCGCCTGCTTTCACGCTCCGGTCTCCCGGCCGGTATTCAACAAAACGTCGACAAGCGGGTCCGTGTCCGTGTCCGTAGACCGGATACCGGGTGTACGACCAGCAAAGTTTCCCCGACTCCGCGCCGTTCATTTCGTGTTCGGCCGACGTCACGGCGATCCGGGTCGGGTTCGCGCCCGCGCCCGGCGCTCCTTGACCCGCCGCCGGTGTCCGCGCTTTGATCGTCCGCGTGCCGCGGTGCGGCACGCAGAGGTGCGCCCAGCCGGTAGCGGACGAGTTCCAAGTCCGGCCCGAGTCGCCAGGATCGCCGCCCCGCGGGTCCGAGGCGGGGTCGTACCCGCGACCGTGGGAGCGGACATGCCCACCGTGGGGGTCTTGCGCGCCGGAGCGGCCGGGACGGCCGTCGGCGCTTGTTTCCTTCTTCTCGCCGGGCTGACGGCGTGCGGCTCCGGCGGGGAGGCCGAGGACGCGTCGGTCCGCCTCCCGCCGCGCCACGCCGGCTTCGACTACCAGATCGGCGGCGCCTATCCCCCGCCGTCCGGCGTGCGGATCGTCACCCGGGACCGCACGGCGTCCCCGGCACCCGGCCTCTACAACGTCTGTTACGTCAACGCCTTCCAGGCCCAGCCCGGGGAGCGCGGGACCTGGCCCGCCGACCTGCTGTTGCGGGACGGCCGGGGCCGGGTGGTCGTCGACCGGGACTGGGACGAGGCGCTGCTGGACATCCGCACCTCGGCCAAGCGCCGGCGGGTGGCCGCGCGGATCAACCGGTTCGTCGACGGCTGCGCCGACAAGGGCTTCGACGCGGTGGAGCCGGACAACTACGACAGCTACACCCGCTCCCGCCACCTGCTGACGGCGAACGACGCCGTCGCCTTCATCGCCCTGCTGTCGCGGCACGCGCACGCCCGGCACCTGGCGGTCGCGCAGAAGAACACGGTGGAGCTGGCCGGGGTACGGAAGAAGGCCGGGCTGGACTTCGCGGTGGCGGAGGAGTGCGGCGCCCAGGACGAGTGCGGCGCCTACGCGCGCGCCTTCGACGACCGGGTGGTGGTCGTCGAGTACACCGACAGCGGGCTGCGCAAGGCCCTCGCGGGCTTCGGCGGCCGGCTGAGCATCGTGCGCCGGGACATGGAGGTGTCCACGCCGGGCAGCGCCGGCTACGTCCGCGAGGTGCGGTGAGAACGGCTCCCGGGCGCCGCCGTCACCCCCGCCCGACCAGGTCCAGGGCCTGTTCCCAGCCGAACTCCGGCCGCACGCCGTCCCGGTCCGGCTCGCCGGAGTACGGTTCACCGAACCGGACGCCCATGGCGCGCAGCCGGATCAGGCTGTCCTGATAGGCGGGGTGGGCGGCCAACGCGTCGGACACGCACGGCAGTACGGCGACGGGGACGCCGAGACCGCGGGTCTCGCAGAGAGTGGCGACGGCGAGGGTGTCGGCGAGGCCCGCCGCCCACTTGTTGACGGTGTTGAAGGTGGCGGGTGCGACCACGACCGCGTCCGGCGGCGGGAAGGGGCGCGGATCGCCGGGGGTGCGCCAGGCGGAGCGGATCGGACGGCCCGTGAGGGTCTCGACGGCCGCCGTGTCGAAGAAGCCGTTCATCGCGACCGGCGTCGCGATCACCCCGACCTCCCAGCCCCGTCGCTGCGCGGCGGCGATCAGCCCGCCGACGCCGGCGGCGATCCCGGCGGCACACACGACGACGTAGAGGAAGGGCTTCTCGTCCGGCTTCGCGTCCTGTTCGATCACCCCGGAACCCTACTGAAGCGGGAAGGACGTCCCGCGCTCGGCCTCGGGCCGCGGGCCGCGGATGCGGCGCTCCTCCTCCGCGATGGGCACGTCGTCGATGCTCGCCTCGCGCCGGGTCATCAGGCCGTGCTCGTCGAACTCCCACAGTTCGTTGCCGTACGAGCGCCACCAGCGGCCGTCGGCGTCCCGGGACTCGTACTGGAAGCGGACGGCGATGCGGTTGCCGTCGAACGCCCACAGGTCCTTGCGCAGCGCGTAGTCCCGTTCGCGCTCCCACTTGCGGGTCAGGAACTCGACGATCCGGGCGCGGCCGGTGAGGAAGGTGTCGCGGTTGCGCCACACCGAGTCCTCCGAGTAGGCGAGCGCGACCCGGTGCGGGTCACGGGTGTTCCAGGCGTCCTCGGCGGCCTGGACCTTCTGCGCGGCGGTCTCGCGGGTGAACGGGGGCAGGGGCGGCCGGTCGGCCATGGGGCTCTCCTCCTCGGCGGGCGACAGCGGAGAACGCTCGTTCTCACGCCTGGCTGCTACCGTAGGAGAACGCTCGTTCTCACGTCAAGGAGAGGTCGTACGGACATGGCCGTCATGGACAGCGCAGCCGCCCGGGAGCAGGCGCTGGACGCCGCGGAGCGGCTCTTCTACGGGCGGGGCGTGCAGTGCGTCGGCATGGACGAGATACGCGGCGCCTGCGGCCTGTCGCTGAAGCGGCTCTACCAGCTCTTCCCGGCGAAGGAGCAGCTGGTCGAGGCGTACCTGGAGCGGCGGGACGAGCGCTGGCGCGGGCGGCTGGCCGCGTACGTCGAGCGCCACGACGACCCCGAGGAGCGGATCCTGGCGGTCTTCGACCGGCTCCACGAATGGTTCGGCGAGGACGGCTTCCGCGGCTGCGCGTGGATCAACTCCTACGGTGAACTGGGCGCCACGTCACCCCGGGTGGCCGCCCAGGTCCGCGCCCACAAGCGGGCGTTCCGCGCCTACCTGGCCGGGCTGGTGGCGGACGCGGGACTGCCCGGCACGCTGGCCGGGCAGCTGTTCCTGCTGGCCGAGGGAGCCATGGTGACCGCCGGCATCACGGGCAGCGCGCGGCCCGCCCGGGAGGCGCGCGAGACGGCACGCCTGCTGCTGCGGGCCCGCTGAACTCAGTCTCCGGACACCGTGACGGCGCCCACCGGGCAGGCCCGCGCCGCCTCCCGCACCATCGGGTCGCCGCCGCCGTCCTCGCGTCCCGGCCGCAGGGCGCTGAGCCCGTCGTCGTCCTGGGTGAACACCTCCGGGGCGGCCAGGGCGCACTGGCCCGCGCCGATGCAGACGTCCTTGTCGATGTCGATGCGCATGGCCTCAGCCCCTCACCAGGTCACGGGGAGTTCCAGCATCCCCTGGATGGTGTCGCCGGGCTTGAAGGGGATCTCCTCGGGCGGGGCGGCGAGACGGAGGCCGGGCAGCCGGGTCAGCAGGGCGCCGTAGGCGATCTCCATCTCCGCGCGGGCCAGGTTCTGGCCGAGGCACTGGTGGATGCCGAAGCCGAACGCGACGTGGTGGCGGGCCGGGCGGTGGAAGTCGAGGACGTCGGGATCGTCGTAGACGTCCTCGTCGCGGTTGACGACCGCGGTCGAGAAGAGCACCGCGTCGCCCGCCCGGATCGTCGTCCCGGCCGCCTCGATGTCCCGCGTCGCCCGGCGCACCAGCCCGTCGGCGATCGACAGCAGGCGCAGCAGCTCCTCCACCGCGGCGGGCAGCAGCCCGGGGTCCGCGCGCAGCTCGGCCAGCCGCCGCGGGTGCCGCAGCAGCGTGAAGGTGCCGAGGGAGATCATGTTGGCGGTCGTCTCGTGACCGGCGACCAGCAGGACGGTCGCCAGGGAGACGACCTCCTCGCGGTCCATCTCCCCCGCGCGCAGCCGCTGGTGCACGAGTTCGTCGAGCACGCCGTCGCCGGGCTGGGACTGTTGCTGCTTGCGGTCGATCAACTCATTGAAGTAAGCGTCCAGTTGGTCACGTGCATCCGTTATGTCGGCGGAGGTCGGGCCGCGCAGCAGGCGCCGTGCCTGCCCCTCGAAGAACTCGTGGTCGGCGTAGGGCACTCCGAGCAGCGCGCAGATCACCATGGACGGCACCGGGAGCGCGAAGGCGTTCACCAGTTCGGCGGGCGGCCCCTGGGCGATCAGCACGTCGATCCGTTCGTCGACGATCCGCTGGATGCGTGGGCGCAGCGCGGCGGCCCGCCGGAGGGTGAAGTCCGGGATCATCCTGCGCCGCTGGGTGCGGTGTTCGGGGTCGTCGACGCCGAGCAGCGCGATCCTCCGCTTCGCGGCGGCCGCGAAACGCTCGGTGGGGGACGGGAAGTCGGGGTGGGTGCGTTCCGACGACAGGCGCTGGTCGGACAGGAGTTCGCGGGCCAGCGCGTGTCCCGTCACCAGCCAGGCCGGCCGGCCGTCGTAGAGTGTCACCCGGGCCAGCGGGCGCGCGGCGCGCAGGGGCTCGTAGGCGGCGGGCGGGTGGTAGGGGCAGGTCCGGTCCTGGGGGAAGACGACGGGTTCCGTTTCCGTCATGGAAGACCTCGCAGACGATGGGCGCGTCGTGCAGGCCCTCATTAGATGCCCCGGGCATCCAAGGGGCCACGAGAAGTTCGGCCAGATCACCGGCGCGCGCATTCTGGCCGGGGATCGCCGGTCCCCCGCCGCGTCCGCGCGCCCGTCGGCGGTGCGTCGGAGAGAATCGACAAGAACGAAAGGTGCTGAATGAATTAATCAGGACAAAGAGCAGTAAACCAGGATAAACACCGCACGCACCGGTGTCGAGACCCGGTGCGAGTCAGCCGTAGGACCGGACGATGGGACGGATGCCATGCCTCTTGAGGGCGAGTACGAACCCAGCCCGACACAGTGGGTGCGCGAGCAGGTGGAGCTGTACGAGAGCTCCGGCGGCACCGAGGGGACGACCCTGCTCGACACCGGACTGCCCGTGATCGTGCTCACCACCCGCGGCGCCAGGAGCGGCAAGATCCGCAAGACGCCGCTGATGCGCGTGGAGCACCAGGGGCGCTACGCGGCGGTCGCCTCGAGGGGCGGCGCGCCCACGCATCCGGTCTGGTACCACAACGTCACGAACGACCCGCACGTGGAGCTCCAGGACGGGCCGGTGAAGCGTGACATGGTGGCCCGTGAGGTCCGCGGCGCGGAGAAGGCCGAGTGGTGGGAGCGGGCCGTGGCGGCCTTCCCGCCGTACGCCGAGTACCAGCGGAAGACCGAACGCGAGATCCCGGTCTTCGTGCTGGAACCGGCCGACGCGTGACGGGAGCGGTCCCCGCGGAAGAATCTTCCGCGGGGACCGCATGAATCCCCGGCCGCCGGGCACGTGGCTGTCAGGCCCCGCCGCGTTCCCCCGTCGCGGCGGGGCTTTCGCGTGCCTCCTGCGCCGTCCGGTCGGTGATGTCGAGAAAGATCTGGTCGGCCTCCGCCACGGCCCGTGCGAGGGAGCGCTTGATCCGTACGGCGACCTCCTCCACCCGCTCGCTGTCCAGCCCGGGCATCAGGTCGACGCGGGCGGCCACCAGGGCCGTGTCGAGGCCCGTCTTCATCGTGAACAGCGCCTCCACGCTGTCGATTTCGGGCTCCGCCTCCAGCAGGGTCCGGATACGGTCCGCCGCCTCGGGGTCGGCGGCCTCCCCGATCAGCTGGTCGCGTGCCTCCCGGCCCAGGTGGTAGGCGACGAAGACGAGCAGCGCACCGATGGCGAACGAGGCGGACGCCTCCCACACGACCTGCCCGGTCACCATGTGCAGCGCCATGCCCACGGCGGCCAGCGTCACGCCGACCACCGCCGTGCCGTCCTCGGCGACCACGGTGCGCAGCGCCGGGTCGCGCAGCCCGCTCTCGCCGCCCTGCCGCCGCACCTGGTGCAGGGCCCGCAGCAGGGAGACGCCCTCCGCGAGGAAGGCGACCCCCAGCACGATCAGCCCGGCCACGTAACCGCTCAGCTTCTCCTCGGCGCCGTTGTGCAGCGCCTCGAAGCCCTGGAAGACGGAGAAGCAGCCGCCCATCACGAAGATCCCGACGGCCGCGAGGAGCGACCAGAAGAACCGCTCCTTGCCGTAGCCGAAGGGGTGGCGCTCGTCGGCCGGGCGGCGGCTGCGCCGCAGCGCGGCCAGCAGGAAGACCTCGTTCAGGCTGTCGGCCACCGAGTGCGCCGCCTCCGACAGCAGGGCCGGCGATCCGGCGAGCAGTCCCCCCACGGCTTTGGCGACGGCGATCACCAGGTTCGCCACGAGCGCCACCAGTACGGTGACGCGTGTCCGGCGGTCTGCCTTCTTGTCCGATGATGTCCCGCTCACCTTCGCCGACTGCCCCGCTCCGCGCCGCGCATACCGCGGGGCGGCACGATTCGGGAAACCGCGGGGAACTTGGGAGAAGTTCGGGGAACCTCGGGGAACTACGGAGAACTACGGAGAACTGCGGGAAACACGATCATCGGCGGCGCGTGCGCCACGAGGAGGCATCCATGGCAGGCGACGGCAACAGCGCCTACGGCAGCAAGCCGTTCAAACGGTCCCGGAGCCACTTCGCCGACCGGATCACCGCCGACGGCCGGGACGGCTGGCCGGTGCGGGCGGGACGCTACCGGCTGGTGGTGAGCCGGGCCTGCCCGTGGGCGAGCCGGGCACTGGTCTCGCGGCGCCTGCTCGGCCTGGAGAAGGCGCTCTCGCTCGCCGTCGCCGACCCGATCCAGGACGACCGCAGCTGGCGATTCACCCTGGACCCGGACGGACGCGACCCGGTCCTCGGCATCCGCTTCCTGAGCGAGGCCTACGACCGGCGGGAGACCGGCTACCCGGGCGGCGTGAGCGTGCCCGCGATCGTGGAGGTGACCGGCGGGAAGCTGGTGACCAACGACTACCAGCGGATCACCCTCGACCTCGCCACCGAGTGGACGGCCCTGCACCGCGAGGGAGCGCCCGACCTGTACCCGCGGGCCCGGCGCGACGAGATCGACGCGGTCATGGCGGAGGTCTACGAGGACGTCAACAACGGCGTGTACCGAGCGGGCTTCGCGACCGGCCAGACGGAGTACGAGGCGGCGTGCGCCGGCGTCTTCAGGCGGCTGGAGGCGCTGGCGGACCGGCTGGCCCGGCAGCGCTACCTGGTCGGCGACACGATCACCGAGGCGGACATCCGGCTGTTCACCACCCTGGTCCGTTTCGACGCCGTCTACCACGGTCACTTCAAGTGCAACCGCTGGAAGCTGTCGGAGAACCCGGTGCTGTGGGCGTACGCCCGCGACCTCTACCAGACCCCCGGTTTCGGCGACACCGTCGACTTCGACCACATCAAGCGGCACTACCACCAGGTGCACACCGGCATCAACCCGACCGGGATCGTGCCCCTGGGGCCGGATCTGTCCGGCTGGCTCGCCCCGCATCACCGGGAGGAACTCGGCGGCCGGCCGTTCGGCGACGGCACCCCGCCGGGCCCCGTGCCGACCGACGAGGAGGTTCCGGCACGGGGGCGGCCCTGACCCACGACAGGACCTGACCCACGACAGGACCTGACCCATGACAGGCCCTGACCCATGACAGGTCCTGACCCATGACAGGTCCTGATCCACGACAAGTCCCGGATTCACGAAAAGGAGAGACACGTGGCCAAGAAGAAGAAGCTCAAACTGCCCCTCGCCTACAAGCCGCTCGGCTTCGCCCTGGGCTGGGCGAGCGGCGCCCTCGCCGGGGTCGCCTTCCGCAAGGTGTGGATGGCGGTCCGGCACGAGGAGGACGCGCCCGACGCGCTGGACCGCGACCGGGGCTGGGGAGAGGTGCTGCTCGCCGCCGCGGTCCAGGGCGCGCTGTTCGCCGTGGTGCGCAGCGCCGCCGACCGCGCGGGCGCCAAGGCCGTCGAACGCTCGACCGGCGTCTGGCCGGCCACCGACAAGGGCGGCCGGGACTGAGCGGCCGGGACTGAGCGCGGCCTCCCCCCGGCGCCGCGGGCCGTACGTGCCCGCGGCTCGGGGCCCGTCGCGCAAGTGGCATCCGCCGCGACGACGCCTCCGCGACAGGCGTCAGCCCTGCTTCGGCGCGGTCGACGGGACGCGCCGCAGGGTGAAGGTGTGGCCGGCCGGGTCGGCGTAGCCGCGCTCCTCGAACGGGCCGGACGCGTCCCGCGTCTCCAGCGGGCGGCCGCCGAGCTCGACGACCTTGCGCTCGACCGTGTCCAGATCCTCCACCACGAAGTCGAGATGGGCCTGGAGGGAGTTCTCCGGGCGCGGCCAGCTCGGCGGTGTCGCGTTGACGTCGCGGCGGAACGCGAGCCGGAAGCCGTCGGCGCTCCTGATCTCCACGCGGTTGGCGGTGGCGTCCGTCTGCTCGCCCGCCAGGAGTTCCTGGTAGAACACGGCGAGCCGCTCGGGTTCGGCGCAGTCGAGCACCACGACGCCCGCTTTCACCAGTGCCATGTCTCCTCCGAAAGGTCTCGGGGCGCGGGCGTCCGCTGTCCCGCCGCCGGTACCTTGCGGATATCCCGGCGCGGTTGATTCAGTCGGCGGTCAACCGCCGTCCGCCGCACATCGGTTCGCGCCCTCCCAGTCGACGGGGACGACGTGCGCGGGACGAGGTTCAGCGCTCCCCCGCCCTCGGCGGCGGTGACGACCCGGGCGTCGACGTCGTGTTCCGGCCGGTGCGCGGTGTCTTGCATGCGCTGTTTCAAGGACCGTGCGGACGGTGAGCCGACCGCGGGTCGAGCCTCGCCGGGTGCCTGACGCGGCCGGCGGTTTGCTCCTCGCCCCCTCCTCCACCTTCGGGAGGGCGGGAGTTTACGCAACTCGGGAGGCTCGGGCAGTAACGAACATCACCGCTGGGTAACGTGTTGATCATTTGCGCGCTGGGCAGCCTCGTACCGTTTGTCGATTCAACTTTCGTATCGCGAAGCCCAGTTCGAGTGCGGGGGTGGTCACGGGACCGTCCGCGCGCACGACCGGGGGGAGCTTCTCGGACACGACCGGCCGACCGACAGCGGCCGGTCGACTCCGTTGCCAGAAACACAGTTCGAAGGGACACCGGTGTGAAACCTCGAGTCGTTGGTGCTGTTCCGAAGGCGTCCGCCGACAGCCTGCTCCCGGCGCAGCCGAGCGCCCCGCTCCAGCCCGCGGAGGCGGGGAACGCCCTGGCCCGACTCTTGGTCAACCGCATCAACGGGAGCACGGAGCAGTACCGGAGCTATCAGAACGCCCTTCAGCGGCGGTTGGAGGCACTCGGATCACCCGGGTCCCCCCGGTCCAGCACAACGGTGCGGGTGGAGGGAGCCCTCCGTCTGGCGCCGCGCGCGTTCCTCCCGCCCGATGAGGAGGGCTACGCCCGGCTGAGGCGGCTCGATGCCGGCCTGCGCATGATCGAGGCGTCCTTCCCCCAGGTCGGCACCGATGTAGAGATCTGCCGGCTGACCTGCATGATGCTGGAAGGGGCTTGGCGGAGCCGGGCACTCGTCCCGCCGCGCGAGGAGGAACGGGCGACCGCCTGTGCCTGTCCTCTGTGCAGTTGGCTGCCGTCGCCCCCCGCACGCACGCTGGACGACTACGACTGGCGGCAGAGCGCCGGCCGTCCCCTCACCGTGAAGACCTGGCCGTACCGCCGGGAACTCGACAGCGTCCTGACCGGCGGATGGTCCTGGACCCGGCAGATGAACGACCTCGAACGAGACCTCGGCCACCGCCACCGCTTCGAGGACGACATCCTCGTCTTCCACGAGTACAAGCGCGTGATCGACACCATCGACACCACCAGCCTCACGCAGCTCGTCGAAGGCCGCTTGTCCGAGAGTTTCAGCACCAACAGCGCACGGGCCCTGATCTGCGGACTCTTCGCAGCCCACAAGCGGTCCGTCGACGAGTACTGGCTCCAGCAGCACCACACGGGCAGTGTCACGCTCCCCCAGAGCAATCCGCTCGACCAGAACACCTACTCACTCCTGCAGATGCTGGACTGCCTGTTCTGGCACGTCTCACCCGACACGGAGCTCTGGCAGGAGGAACATCTCGCCTCGCTGCTGCTGTGCCGCGTCATCGACGACATGGCCGACGTGCGGGCCGACGCCCTGACCGGCGAGATCAGCAACTTCTGGCTCGCCGACATGCCGACCCACACCAAGGCCCTCTACGCCGCCTGCGCGATAGCCCTCGTCAAGTACGGCTGCACGCCCGAGGCGCATCCCTCGATGTGGAACACCTGGCTGATGACCACCACCATCGTCTGGATGGGGCTCACGGGCCGCCACGCCCTGTGGTTCGACGGCATCACCCAGGGCCTCCCCGCGGCCGACGGGTGCCCGCTGTGCGACCTGCAGCCCAACTCGTGCGCCGGCATCCTCACCGACGGCACCACCCTCACCATGAGCCCGCGGCCCACCGCACCGGCACTGAGCCCCCGGACCGCCGAGCTGTCCGCGCGCTGCCGAGCCCAGTACCCCCGGGCATGGGCCCTCTTCGACGCCGAGCTCCATGCCTTCGAGGCAGTGCACGGCCCCTGGTACGGCAACATCGACAGCACCTGGGAGATCCTGCGCCGCACCTACATCGCCGCCGTGGAGGCATCCATCGCCGCGCCGTCCAAGGAGCGCGCTCGTCAAGTGCAGGAGGACGCCGGCGCGGTGGGAGCCGAAAGGTTCCACGCCCTGCACGACCCCGGGACCGGGAGGGAGGACACCACGCTGCTCGCCTACATGTTCGCCTGCGCCCACCCACATTTCCTCTGGAACGCCACGGGGTACCGCCCCTCGGGCGTCGAAGGCGACTGGCTCGACGGCTGACGCCTCGGTCCTGCTCCGGCCGCTGAGCAGGTCAGCCACCGTCCGCGCCCCGCACGGGCGCTGCCCGGCCGGTCACCGGCCGGGCAGCGGTCCCGTCACGTGTCCTGGACGGCGAACTCGACCGGCAGGCTGTCCAGTCGGGACTCCCACGTGGAGGCGGTCGAGCTGAGCTCCTCCGGCGGTACGGCCAGTCGCAGCCCCGTCAGCCGGTGCAGCAGGACGTCCACCGCGATCTCGATGATGGACTGGCCGATGCTCTGCCCGGGGCACTCGTGCGGACCGGAACTGAACGCCAGGTGCGACTGGTTGCCCTGGAGCGCGACGCCGTCGGCGGGCCGGATCTCCGGGTCGACGTTGCCGGGGGCGAGGCCGAGCAGGAGCAGGTCGCCCTCCTCGATGTGGTGCCCGCCGAGCTCCAGGTCGCTGGCGGCGAACCGCCCCGGCAGGACGGCCAGCGGCGGGGTGTCCCACATGACCTCCTCCACCACGGCCGACACGGTCAGCTGACCGCCGATCAGCCCGGACAGCCGCGCGGTGTCGGTCAGCACCAGCTCCAGCACCCGGGCCAGCAGGTTGCTGGTCGTGGTGTGCGCGGCGATCAGCACCAGGCGCAGATGGCTGACGATCTCGTCGTCGTCCAGGCCCGCCGGGTGCTCCAGCAGGGCGGTGGTGAAGTCCGAACCCGGTTCGGTCCGCTTGCGCTGGGCGAGTTCGCCGAGGATCTGCATGATGCGCTCGTTGTGCAACAGGCCGTCCTCGCCGCCCTTGAAGACCTGGGCGCAGGACTCGACCAGACGCCGGCCCTCCCCCGCGGGAAGGCCCAGGATCCGGGTGAGCACGAGCATCGGCAGGTGGTCGGCGTAGTCCGCCACCAGGTCGGCGCGTCCCGCGTCGGCGAACGCGTCGATCTGCTTGTTCGCGAAGTACGTGGCGTGCCGCCGGACGCCACGGCTGGAGGCGGCCAGGAGCCCGTCGGTGACCGCCCCGCGCAGCCTGCGGTGCGGCTCCCCGTCCTGCGAGACGCAGTCGGGGCGCCAGCCCACCATCGGCACCAGCGGCGAGGTCTCCGGGACACGGCCCTCCCGCCAGTCCCGCCAGATGCGGGCGTCCCGGCTGAACTGACGCGGGTTGTCCAGCACCCGCCGGTTGTCGCGGTAGCCGAGCACCAGCCAGGCCGGCACGTCGCCCTCCAGCAGCACCGGCGCGACGGAGCCGTGCTCCTTGCGCAGCCGCTCGTAGATGGCCTGCGGGTCGGTGGCCGCTTCCGGGCCGTACAGGCGGATGAGTTCGGCCCCGCCGTGTGCGACGGGGCAGCCGCGGGGGGTGTCGGGGCCGTTTAAGGTCTGATCGTTCATCGGGGCTCCAGTGCGACGGCGGAGCGGTCCTTCAGGTGACGGATCAGCGCGACGAGCACGTCACGGCTGGAGGCCCGGTCACGGGCGTCGCAGGACACGACCGGGGTGTGCGGAGGGATGTCCAGGGCGTCCCGTATCTCGTCGACCGGGTAGTCCTTGGAGTCCGGGAAGACGTTCAGGGCCACCACGAAGGGGACGTTCTGGCGCTCCATCTCCTCGATCGCCCGGAAGCTGGAGGCCAGGCGCCGGGTGTCGACCAGGACGACCGCGCCGAGCGCGCCCTTGAACAGGCCGTTCCACAGGAACCAGAAGCGCTCCTGCCCGGGGGTGCCGAACAGGTACAGCATCAGGCTGTCGTTGAGGCTGATCTTGCCGAAGTCCAGGCTGACGGTGGTCTGCGTCTTGTCGGCGACACCGATGAGGTGGTCGACGTCGGCGCTCGCCTGGGTGAGGGTCTCCTCGGTGGTCAGCGGCTTGATGTCGCTGACCGAGCGGACCATCGTGGTCTTCCCGGTGCCGAAGCCGCCGGCGATCATCACCTTCACCGAGCGGGTGCCCCCGGCGTCCGGTCGGCCGGGGTGGTCAAAGCCTTTGAAGTCCACTGAGTACCTCCTCAAGGAGCGCGAGGTCGGGCCCGCGGCCGACGGCGTGCGCCGGGATGGGGTCACGGGCTTCGACACGGCCTGCCTCGAGCAGATCGGCCAGCAGCACCGCGAGAATGTTGAAGGGCAATCCGAGGTGGGCGCCGAGTTCGGCGACCGACAGCGGATCGCGGCAGCGCCGGAGTATCTCCTCGTGCTCGTGCTGCATGCCCGGTACGGGGGCGGTGCGGGAGACGATGAGGGTCGCCACGTCGAGGCTCGACGCCGAACCGCCCGGTCCGCTACGTCCTCGGGTGAGGACGTAGTAGCGCTCGAGACCGGACGGGTCCGTGGGCCGGCGGGGAGCACTCATCCAGAGTGCTCCTCCAGGCGCGGAGTGGTGCCGAGGAGCTCACCCATCCTGCGGGCCAGATCCCTCATCTGGTGTCCGAGGAGGCCCTGGTCGAGGCCCTCCCTGGCAAGGACGCCCAGATACGTCTCCACACCGGCGCGTACGACGAAGAGGTGCCCGCCGTCGACCTCGATCATGGCCAGCCGCAGTTGCCCCGCGTACTTGGGGAACTGCTCGGCGACCGGCTGGGCCAGTGCCTGCAGGCCGGCCACGACGGCGGCGAAGCGGTCGACGTCGTCGGGGTCGTCGGCGCCAAAAGAGGTGATGGCCTTGCCGTCGCTGGAGGCCACGAGGGCGAAGCGGATCTCCGGGATGGACTCCACGAGATCACGGAGCGCCCAGCTCACGTCGGTTCCCTGTTTCGTCATGTGGACTAGTCGCTCTCTTCAGTGCGGTGCTCGGTGGACTCACGTCCGGCGGTCGGCCCTTCACCGGCCTCGGCGAACTCGCGTCCTGCGGTGGCGAAGGCGGCGAGGCCGGCGAAGGACGCGTCCGGCGGAACGGCGGCGACGTCGGTGTCGTCGGTCCGTTCGGCGCGCTGAGCCGACTGCGCCGGTGCGTCGTTCCGCCTGCTGCGGCGACGGGGCAGTCCGCCGGGCGTGGTCTCCACGGCCTCGGCGGTCGCCGCCGCGGCCGTGACGACGGGCGCCTCCTCGGACGGCGGGGCCGTGGCGGACTGCGCGGGCTGGGCGGCCGGAGCGGGAGTGGCCGTGACGGCCGCCGACAGCGGGCTGAAGTACTTGTGCGGGACCACGACCACTACCGACGTGCCGAGCCAGGGCGAATCCGCGAAGGTGACGCGGACGCCGTAGCGGCGGGCGAGGGCGCCGACGACACGCAGACCGATGGTGGCGTCCTCGGAGACGCCGCCGAGTCCCGGCCCCTCCCCGGTGCCGGCCAGGGCCTGTTCGGCCTCGCGCCGCTTCTCCTCGCTCAGGCCCTTGCCCGAGTCCTGGATCTCGATGCCGACACCGTTCGGCACCTCCTTGCCGGACACGACGACCGGCTCGGTGGGCGGCGAGTAGCGGGCCGCGTTGTCCAGGAGGTGGGCGAAGATCAGGGTGAGGTGGTCCACCAGGCCGCCGTCGACGCCGAGTTCGGGCAGATGACGCACCTCGACCCGGTGGAAGTCCTTGATCCGGCCGATGCCGCCGCGGACCACGCTCAGCAGCCGCTGCGGCTCCTGCCACTGCCTGCCCGGCCGGTCGGATCCGCCCAGCACGCCGATGCTGGCGGCGAGACAGTCGGCGGGGCCGATCTCCTGGTCGAGCTCCATCAGACCGCGGGCCACCGAGGGCAGTCGTCCGTGCTCGCCCTGCATCTCGTGCAGCCGGCCGCGCAGCTTGCTGGTCAGCACGTGGATACGGTTGCCGATGCTGATGACGGCCTGCTCGGCGGCGGTGGAGCGGTTGAACTCCTCCTCCATGCCGATGAGGGCGGTGCGCAGCACCTTGCGCAGGTCGGCCTGGAGATCGGCGCCGATCTTGGCGTGCTGGTCACGGGCCGGCAGCAGGTCCTCGACGGCGTCACCGGCGCGCAGCCGCTGGAGCGCCTCGGGCAGCTGCTCGACGGCGAGCCGGGAGACCGCGGCCCGCTGATCGGCCAGCCGCTCCTTCCAGACCTCTGCCTGCTCGGCGAGCTGCGCCTCGTAGGACTGGGCCTGCTCGGCGAGGCGTGCCTGGTACTGCTGGGCCTGCTCGTCGAGTTGCGCCTGGTAGGCGCCGGCGCGGTCGGCGGCCTGCGCCTCCTGGGCGGCACGCTCGGCGGCGAACTTCCGCTCCAGGCCGGCCACATGCTGCTGCCACTGCTGCGAGTGCTCGGCCTGGGCGGAGCGGAAGGAGCCCTCCGCGCGGCCCAGCTGGCTCCGGGTACGCAGCAGCAGCCGTACGCACACGGCGCTGGCGGTGGTCGCCGCCGCTCCGGCGACGGCCGCACCGATCTGCTCGGAGCTCATGAAAGTGGCGGCAACCGTCCCACCGCCTAAAGCCAGCGGCATGAGCCACCAGCTGTACCAGGCGACAGGGGCCCGCGCCGCCGGCGGCGGAGTGGCGAGTTCCATCTGCATCCTTCGAAGCAACACGATCGAACAGGGGGGCGTGCAAGGCGTGGGGGACCGCACTCATAAGTACGCACCACGAGATGGGCGGCAGGAAGCCGCATCAACTCGTCGTGACCCAGGGGAGCTTATCGGGTAAGAACCCGAAAGGATCAAACTGGCGGTCCGACGGAAGTGAGGGTTCCGTCACTCTCGGACAGGTTCCAACGGTCGACAAATACCTATGCGGACCTGCGTCGTTGCCGGAGAGTAACCATCACCACGCCCGCCTCCGACCGTCGTTGTCGGGTCTAGACCGCTGCCGCTGGAGCAGTCGCACGTGGCGGTTGGCGGGGGCATATGCGCCGGTCAGCGCGGTCTGCCGGCGTGCGCGGCGCCGATCCACCCCCTCGCGCTTTCCTGGACACCTGCCCAGCTAGGATGGACACCTGTCCAGAAAAGGAGCCCGGTGTGGAGACGCTCGCCCGCGTGCTGGTCGGTCTGGTGGCCGCGCTGCACGCATACATCCTGGTCATGGAGATGTTCCTGTGGCAGCGCAGGCCCGGCCGGGCGCTGCACGGATTCGACCCCGAGCTGGCGCGGGCGACCGCCCCGCTCGCCGCCAACCAGGGGCTTTACAACGGTTTCCTCGCCGCCGGGCTGGTCTGGGGACTCATCGCCGCGGATCCGACCGGATTCCGCGCCCAGGTCTTCTTCCTGTGCTGCGTCGTGGTCGCCGGCGTCTTCGGCGCCGCCACGGCCAACCGCCGCATCCTGGTCGCCCAGGCCCTGCCCGGAGCCCTGGCCCTGGCCGCCGTGCTCGTCGCGGGATGACCCGCCCCACGTCCCTGGACCCGCGCGCGGCGCGTACCCGGGCACGGCTGCGGGCGGCCCTGCTGGCGGAGTGCGCCGAGCGGCCGCTGGCCGACCTGGGCGTGGCCGCGCTGGTGCGCCGGGCGGGCGTCGGACGGGCCACGTTCTACCTCCACTACGCCGACCTGGAGGCGCTGGCCGTGGACGCCTGCGCGGACGTCGTACGGGAGGCGGTGGAGGCGCTGCACTCCTGGCGGGGCAGGCCCGACCCCGTGCACGCGCCGCCTGCGCTGGGCGAGTTCTTCGCCTCGCTCGCCCCGCTCGCCGGCCTGTACCGGACGCTGCTCAGCCCGGGCGGCGGCGGCCCGCTCGGCCATGTGCTGCACCGGGACCTGCGGGCCTACAGTCTGCGCGAACGGGAGCTGGCGGGCGCGGCGGACGCCCCGCTGGTCGCCTCCGCGGTGGCCGCCACCTTCGCCGGGGTGCTGGCCGACTGGCTGCACGGGCTGCTGGCGGCCGACGCCGGAGAGATCGCCGACCAGGTGTGGCAGTTGCTCGTCGCGCTGCACGCCAGTCGCTGACGGCTCACCTGCAGCCCATGTCCGGCTTGACGAGGGGCCATGCCTCGACGCCCCGGGAGGTGCGCACGTACGCCCGGGACGGATCGTCCGTCAGCCACAACCGCCGCTCGCCCAGGCGGTATCCGGTGTCGTGGGCGCCGGCGGGCAGGGGTACGTCACCGTCGTAGGGGGTGGTGAGCATCTGCCGCGGCAGCACCCGGTCCGGGTCCCGGGCGTACGTCCTGCCGTCCGCGCCCTGTCCCAGCGACAGGAAATGGGCCTTCTGCCAGTCGCAGTGGGCGGCGCCGGCCGAACTGCTGAGCCGGGCGACCGGCACCCGATCGCCGTCGCCATCGGTCCAGACCTCGTACTCCTGGGTGTCGGTGAAGCTCGCCGGCAGTTCGGCCGGATCGCAGGAGGCACTGGTCTCCGGTCCCCAGCCCGGCCTGCCGGGCCGGTCCTCGGCGACGACGACGGCGACCTTGGTCCTGCCGTCCACGTCGAACGAGTACAGCACGCGGCCCTTCTCCCGGCGCTCCACGCGGTAACCGTGGCGGGGAACGCCGGGCTGGTCCATGTCGAAGTAGGCCCGCAGGCCCTCCTCCGGCGTGGTTCCTCCGTCGCCCCGTCCCCACGGCTCCGCGGCACCGCCCGAGTAGATCTCCCCGTCGCACTCCAGCGCCCGGCCGGCGGCGCCCGCCCGGCCGGGCAGGCCGCGCACACCCTCCTCGTCGTGCCGCTCCGCGGGCAGGTGCAGGGGCCCGCCGTACGGCGTCGCCGGCGCAGTGCCGTCGACGACGAGGTCCGGCCGGCCGTCGCCGCACGCCACGGCCGCCGACGCGGCCAGCACCACCACCGTCACGAGTCCCGCACGCATCCCCACCCCGGTGTCCTTTCGCCGCTGCCTGCTCCTACGACGCGGCGGCCGGGCGGAACGTTCGCGGCGGGCCGGGGTGGGACGCGGCGGCGCGGGGCGGCGGGGCTATCGGGGGATCGCCCGGAAGGTCCGCCGGTAGGCCTGCGGGGAGACCCCGATCGCGGCGTGCAGGTGCTGGCGCAGGGAGGCGCCGGTGGCGAAGCCGACGCGGCCGGCGATCTGGTCGACGGACAGGTCGCTGGACTCCAGCAGGTGGCGGGCGCGGGCGACGCGCTGCTGGATGAGCCAGCGGCCGGGGCTGAGGCCGACCTCGTCGTGGAAGCGGCGGGCGAAGGTGCGCAGGCTCATCCGGGCGTGGCCGGCCAGCTCGGTCAGGGTGAGCGGCCGGTCCAGGTTCTCCAGCGCCCACGCGCGGGTGGCGGCCGTGCCGGTGGCCTCGCCGGCGGGGACCGGCTGCTCGATGTACTGGGCCTGGCCGCCGTCCCGGAACGGCGGCACCACGCAGTTGCGGGCCACCGAGTTGGCCAGTTCGCTGCCGTGGTCGCTGCGCACCACGTGCAGGCACACGTCGACGCCGGAGGCGGCGCCGGCGGAGGTGAGGACGCGGCCGTCGTGGACGAAGAGGACGTCCGGGTCGAGGTCGATGTGCGGGTACCGGCGCCGGAACAGGCCGGCCAGCCGCCAGTGGGTGGTGGCCTTCCGGCCGTCGAGGAGCCCTGCCGCGGCGAGCAGGAAGGCGGCCGTGCAGATCGAGACGATCCGGGCGTCGGGGCGGATCCGCGCGAGCGCGGAGGCGACCTCGGCGGGCAGTTCGGCCGGGATCTCGGACGACACCACGGAGGCGATCACCACCGTGTCCGCCGTGGCCAGTGCCTCCGGACCGTGCTCGACGGTGATGGTGAAGTCGGAGGCGGTGCGCACCGGACGTCCGTCCACGGAACAGGTCAGCACCTCGTACCGGCCGTCGGCGGCGCCGAAGATGCGGCTGGGGATGCCGAGTTCGAAGGGATACACACCGTCGAGGGCCAGGACCACGACCCGCTCCACTCGTCGCATGGCACGATCCTATCGAACATTGACCATCGTGCCATTTTCCTGACGGGCGGAGCGCACCAGGCTGGTCCACCATGAGCACTGTGAGCACTGAGAACACCATGCGAGCCATCAGCCAGGACGTCCTCGGCGGTCCCGAGGTCCTGAAGGAGGTGCGCCTGCCCCGGCCCGAGCCGCGCACCAACGAGGTGCTGGTCCGGGTCCGCGCCGCCGGCGTCAACCCGACCGACTGGAAGCACCGCGCGACCGGCGGGTTCCTCGGCGAGCCGCCCTTCGTGCTGGGCTGGGACGTGTGCGGCGTGGTGGAGGCGGTCGGCATCGGCGTCGCCCGCTTCCGGCCCGGCGACGAGGTCTTCGGCATGCTGTCCTACCCCTTCGGACACGGATCGCACGCCGAGTACGTCACCGCTCCCGCCCGCGTCTTCGCGCACAAGCCGGCCTCCGTCGACCACGTCCAGGCCGGCGCCCTGCCGCTGGTCTCCCTGACCGCCTGGCAGGCCCTGGTCGAGACGGCGGACCTGCGGCCGGGGCAACGGGTGCTGATCCACGCGGCGGCCGGCGGGGTGGGGCACGTGGCCACGCAGATCGCCAAGGCGCGGGGCGCGTACGTGATCGGCACGGCGAGCGCGGGCAAGCACGAGTTCCTGCACGGGATCGGCGTGGACGAGGCGATCGACTACCGGTCGACGGACTTCGCCGAGGCCGTGAAGGACGTCGACGTCGTCCTGGACACGATCGGTGGGGACACCTCCACGCGCTCGCTGCGGGTGCTGCGTCCGGGCGGGCTGGTCGTCTCCATCCTGCCGGTGGGTTCGAACGAGTTCTACGAGGAGGCCGAGCGGCTCGGCGTCCGGGCGCTCAGGATGCTGGTCGACGCCTCGCACAGCGGCATGCGGGCGATCGCGGAACTGGTGGAGTCCGGCAAGCTCCGCGCCACCGTCGCCGAGACCTTCCCGCTGGCCGACGCCGCGCGGGCGCACGCCCTCGGCGAGACCGGACGGACCACCGGCAAGCTGGTCCTGCTCATGGACTGACCCGGGGCCCGAGCGCTGCCCGGCCGCCGGTGGCCGGGCAGCGCCGTGTCGTGTCGTGTCGTGGTCGTTTTGTGCGATGTCGTCCCGCGCCGCGCCGTTGTCCCGCTCTTCCCCGCAAGACCTCCACCGCAAATCGAAGACATATGTCAATCGAACATGCTCAAATTCAGTTCGTTGAGGGTAACTTGCAGGGTGGGGAACACTTTTGCCGTCGGCCGGTCCCCGGGACCCGGCTGCGCTCGAACGCTCGGTGCCGCCGCAGGCGCGGCAGGTGGGAGGCGATGTCGTCGTGCAGCAGGACCCCGCGCCGCTCACCCGGCACCTGCGGATCCGCCACGACCGGGGACACACGGTGCTGGAGTTCCACGGCGAGATCGACATCGCCGCCGCCGCGGAGATCGCTCCCCACCTCGACCGGCTGACGACACGCCCTGGCGTCCGCCTGGTGATCGACCTCCGGCACATCGAGTTCTTCGACTGCTCAGGGCTTCGCCTGCTGTACCGGGCCCGCAGTCAGGTCCTCGGCCGGGGCGGGGAGTTGAGTCTGGTGTGCGCCCACGCCCTGACCCTGCGCGTCCTCCGGGTCACCGGCCTGTCCCGGCTGATGCCCCCGCATCCGACACTGGACGCGGCCCTGGGCCGGCCCGAGGCCGCGTCCGGGTCGTGGTGAAGCGCGCCGCTCGAGGCTCGTCGTCGCCCGGTCCGCGTCCGCCGCGCCCCGGACCGCCGCGCCCGTGCGCCCCCACTGCCCCCGTCCACGGCGGCGATCGGCCGACGCAGCGGTCTGCCAAGGCGATTGACGGGCATGCGAAAGGGGAGGAAGGAGGGCCGTCGCCTTGACCACTCCCATCAGACGCATGTCCAGGCGCACGCCGGGCTGGGCGAAGGCGGTGAGCGCCGTCGTGCTGGTGCTCGTGGTGATCTTCGCCGGCATCCGGCTGAGCGTGCTCCCGGGTCTGAAGGACCTGTTCGCAACGGAGACGCACGACCGCTCCGGCCCCGCACTGCTGCAGTCCATCCAGGACATGAGCCGCTACGACGCCGCCTCCGGCAACTTCCAGGTCGTCGTGGACCTGGAGAAGGACACCAAGTTCCTGCCGGACGCGGTCCGCGGTTCCCGCACCCTGTACGTCGGCGCGGGCACCGTCGACGCCTACGTCGACCTGGGCAGGGTCGGCAAGGACGACGTGACGGTCGACGACGACCGCACGTCCGCCACGCTCCGCCTGCCGCACGCGGCACTGGGCAGGCCGTCTCTCGACCCGGACCGCTCCTACGCCGTCTCCAAGCAGCGCGGCCTGCTCAACCGGCTCGGCGATCTGTTCTCCGACAACCCCAACAGCGAACAGGCCGTGCAGAAACTCGCGGTCCGGCACATCGGCGAGGCGGCCCGGCAGAGCGGGCTGACCGCGCGGGCCGAGTCCAACACCACCGACATGCTCGAGGGCCTGCTGCACTCCCTCGGCTTCAAGGTGGTCCACGTCACCTACGGCACCTGATCGGGCGCGAACGGCACGGTACCCGCCGCCCACGGCGGGCATCGTGGGCCGTTCGCCGGGTAACCGCCTTGCACCGCAGGGAAGTTGAAGACCGGAGGATCGAATGGCCCGTGCAGCCTCACGCTCTCGCATCGCGCTACGCCCGCGCGCCGGCAAACCGGGGCGCGAGCCGGCACCGGCGCGCGCCGAGCGGCACGCCGTGCCGCTGCCGTTCCGCCTGCTGGCCATGGTGGGCGCGTTCGTCTTCATGGTGGCGTTCGCCGTGGTGCTGGCCCGGCTCACCCTGGAGCCCTCCCCCGCGTCGGTGGCGCTGACCCACACCAACCTGCATCCGGGCCGGTCGCTGCGGGCCTACCTGGATCAGCCGGCGCTGCGCGACGCGGTCAAGCAGATCGGCGGGAACCTGCTGCTGGGGATCCCCTTCGGCGTCCTCGTCCCGATCGTCGCCCCGCGGACCCGCGGCGTGCTGCGCGTGCTGCTGCTGACCGCCGTGGTCATGCTGCTGGTGGAGTTCGCCCAGGGCGCGCTGGTCACCGGCCGCGCCTTCGACATCGACGACGTCATCCTCAACACCTCGGGCGCGCTGCTCGGCTACCTGCTGCTGGGGCGGCGGCTGAGCCGGGCGGTGCACGCCCGCAAGCGCCGGCCGGTGCCGGACGAGCGGTGAGTGAGGCACGCCTCGGCCCCGGGTCCTCGGACGACCCGGGGCCCTGTCGACTCCTGGTCCGCACCAACCTCTTGACGCCCACTTATCTCACTCCTTAAATCAAGAGGCAGCACTGACAGCGCCTTTCACCCCCACCCCGGCCGGCCGGCCCCGCCGCCGCGCCGCCGTACGGAAGGAAGTGCCGTGGCCTCCCCCCTTCTGCCGCGCAGATTCCTGTTCGCCGCCCTGTCCGCCGCCGCGCTGATCGCCACCCTCGCCGGCGGCCCGGCGCAGGCGCGGCCCGAGTCGGCCGCGACCGCCTCGACCGCCGCGGCCGCGGTGACGTTCTCCGACACCTTCGACGGGCCCGCCGGGGCCGCGGTCGACTCCGCCAAGTGGCAGGTGGAGACCGGCGACAACGTCAACAACCACGAGCGGCAGTACTACACGTCCGGCAACAGGAACGCCGCGCTGGACGGTCAGGGCCACCTGGTCATCACGGCCCGCCGCGAGAACCCGGCCGGCTACCAGTGCTGGTACGGCACCTGCCAGTACACCTCGGCCCGGATCAACACCGCCGGGAAGTTCACCGCGCAGTACGGTCATGTCGAGGCCCGGATGAAGATCCCACGGGGCCAGGGCATGTGGCCGGCGTTCTGGATGCTCGGCACCCCCGTCAACTGGCCGGACTCCGGCGAGATCGACGTCATGGAGAACGTCGGCTTCGAGCCCTCCACCGTGCACGGCACCATCCACGGCCCCGGGTACTCCGGTTCCGGGGGCATCGGCGCCGCCTACACCCTGCCCGGCGGGCAGGCCTTCGCGGACGCCTTCCACACCTTCGCCGTCGACTGGGCGCCCGGCTCGATCACCTGGTCCGTGGACGGCACCGTCTACCAGCGGCGCACACCCGCCGACCTGGGCGGCCGGACCTGGGTCTTCGACAAGCCGTTCTTCCTGATCCTGAACCTCGCCGTGGGCGGCTACTGGCCCGGCGACCCCGACGCCTCGACGGCCTTCCCGCAACAACTGGTCGTCGACTCGGTGTCGGTGACGACCGGCGACACCGCCTCCGCGGTCGCGATCAAGGGCCTGGCCGGCAAGTGCGTCGACGTCGCCGGGGCGAACCCGGCCAACGGCACGCCCGTCCAGCTCTACGACTGCAACGGCACCGCGGCCCAGCAGTGGACCGTCGGCTCCGACGGCACCCTGCGCGCGCTCGGCAAGTGTCTGGACGTCACCGACAACGGCACCGCCGACGGCTCCACCGTCCAACTGTGGGACTGCACCGGCGGCGCCAACCAGAAGTGGACCGTCACCGCCGCGCACGACATCGTCAACCCGCGGGCCGACAAGTGCCTGGACGTGACCGGCAACGACTCGGCCAACGGCACCCGGCTGCAGATCTGGACCTGCACGGGCGGCGCCAACCAGAAATGGACGGTCGGCTGACCGGTTCCGCGCGGTCCTGGCGGACCCTCAGTGCAGCTTCCAGGTGAACTTGTCCCCGCCCACCCAGCACACGACGTCCGGATCGTCGAGGTCGTGCACGTGGATCCCGAACGCTGCGGCGGCCTCCAGTACGTCGACGAGGGTCGTCGCCTCGGCGACCATCTGGCCGTCGATCTCCACGATCCGGAACGGCGGCGTGCCCGGCTGCACTCCGAGCACCACGATCCGCGGACGGGCGATGTGCGGGCTCCCGATTTCGGTCATGCCATAGAGCGTAGGCCGGATCCGGCCGTCCCGGCTCGGCCATGCCGGTCCGGCCGGGGCGCCCGCGCGCCACGTCGAGCACCGCCGCCGCCCCCGTCCGCCGCGTGGCCGGACGCCCGGAGGTCTCACGAAGGTCTCACGGACGGCGCCAGTCGTCGCTGGTCAGATGCGAGCCGGCCTGCGGTCCCATCCGCAGCATGCCGCCGTCCACGCTCCAGGACGCGCCGGTGACGTACGAGGCCCCGGGCCCGGCGAGGAACGCGATCACGGCGGCGACCTCGCGGGCGTCCCCGGGCCGCCCGAGCGGCACCCCGGGGCGGTGTTCGGTACGCACGTCGGTGTCCTCCTGGCCGGTCATCGGCGTGGCGATCTCGCCCGGCGCCACGGCGTTGACGGTGATGCCGTGCTCGGCGAGTTCGAGCGCCATCACCTGGGTGAGCAGGCCGAGTCCGCCCTTGGCCGCGCAGTACGGCGCGGCGCCCACCCGCGGCTGGTGCTCGTGCACGGAGGTGACGTTGACGATCCGGCCGCCGTCACCCTGCCGGATCATGTGCCGGGCCGCCTTCTGCCCGCACAGGAAGGGGCCGATCAGGTCCACCTCCAGCACCTCGCGCACGTCGTCGGGCTCCAGGTCGAGGAACGGCGTCATGGTGCCCGTACCGGCGTTGTTGACCAGGACGTCGACGCGGCCGAGCCGGTCGCACAGCTCGTCGACGACGTCCGCGGCGGCCGGCAGCCGGGTCAGGTCCGCCCGCGCCACCGCGGCCCGCCGGCCGTGGGCGCGTACCTCCCGCGCCGTCCGCTCCGCCCCCTCGCGGTCGCTGTGCCAGGTGATGCCGATGTCCATCCCGGCCCGGGCCAGGCGCACCGCCGTGGCCCGGCCGATGCCGGAGTCGGCGCCGGTGATCACGGCGGCCTTGCCGCGGGCGGGCTCGGACATCACGGCCTCCTCGGGATCGTGGCAGGTGGGCGAGCCATCGCAGTACCCGGGCGGGCGGCAGGCAAACCGTGCGTGCCGGGCGCCGCTGGGGAACCCTGGAGGAGGACCGCGAGGAAGAAGGTGACGATGGACCCCGTCGAGGCACTGGAGCGGATCGCCTTCCTGCTGGAGCGCTCGCTGGCGCCGACGTACCGGGTGCGCGCCTTCCGCACCGCGGCCCGCGTGCTGACGTCGCTGCCCGGCGAGGAGGTGCGCGAACGGGCCGCGAGCGGGTCGCTGGAGTCGCTCAGGGGCGTGGGCCCGAAGACCGCGCAGGTGGTGCGGGAGGCGCTGGCCGGGCAGGTGCCCGGCTATCTGCGGAAGCTGGAGGACGAGGCCGGAGCACCCCGCGGCGGGGGCGGCGCGCGGCTGCGGGCCCTGCTGCGCGGGGACTGCCATCTGCACTCCGACTGGTCGGACGGCGGCAGCCCGATCGAGGAGATGGGCCGGACCGCTGCGGCGCTCGGGCACGAGTGGGCGGCCCTCACCGACCACTCGCCGCGGCTGACCGTGGCACGCGGGCTGTCGGCCGAGCGGCTGCGCGAGCAGTTGGACGTGGTCGCGCGGCTGAACGCGACGTGGGCGCCGTTCCGGCTGCTCACCGGGATCGAGTGCGACATCCTCGAGGACGGCTCGCTGGACCAGGAGCCGGAACTGCTGGAGCGGCTCGACGTCGTGGTGGTGTCGGCACACTCCAAGCTGCGCATGGACGCCCGCGCCATGACCCGCCGCCTGGTGCGGGCCGTGCGCGACGAGCACGCCGACGTCCTCGGCCACTGCACCGGAAGGCTGGTCACCGGACGGGGGCGTCCGGAGTCGCGGTTCGACGCCGACGAGGTCTTCGCCGCGTGCGCGGACAGCGGCACGGCCGTGGAGATCAACAGCCGGCCCGAACGGCTGGATCCGCCCCGGCGGCTGCTGCGCCGGGCCGTGGACGCGGGCGTGCTGTTCTCCGTCGACACCGACGCCCACGCGCCCGGCCAGCTGGACTGGCAGATCCTCGGTTGCGAGCGGGCCGAGGAGTGCGGGGTGCCGGCCGAGCGGGTGGTCACCACCTGGACCGCGAAGGAACTGCTGGCCTGGACCCGAGAGGGACGCACGCCCTCGGGAGTGCCGGGCCCCTGACGTGGTACTCGTGCGCCCACCGAGGAAGGGAGCGGCATGGACCGGGCAGCCGTGTTCGACATCGACGGGACGCTCGTCGACACCAACCATCTGCACGTGGTGACCTGGTGGGAGGCGTTCCGCCAGGCGGGGCACCGGGTGTCCATGCACGCCGTCCACCGGTCCGTGGGACTGAGCTCCGCGGACCTCGTCGCCCGGCTGCTCGACGACGAGCACGACGAGCACGACGAGGAGCTGGAAGCACGGCTCAGTGCCGCGCACAAGACGCTGTACGGGCAGTACTACGACCGGCTGCCGCCGCTGCGGGACGCCGGCCGGCTGCTGCGGCACCTGCACCACAACGGCTGGAAGGTGGTCCTGGCGACCTCGGCGAGCGGTCCGGAACTGTCCGCGCTGCGCCGCGCGATCGACGCCGACGACGCGATCACCGCCATGGCCGGCGCCGACGACGTCGAGCAGGGCAAACCGGCGCCCGAGCCCGTCGAACACGCCCTGGAGCTGGCCGGGGTGCCCGCGGAACGGGCCGTCTTCGTCGGCGACACCGTGTGGGACATGCAGGCCGGTCGCCGCGCGGGCGTGCGCTGCCTGGGCGTCCTGTCCGGCGGCATCCCGCGCCACGCCCTGCGGGAGGCGGGAGCGGAGGCCGTCTACGACGACGTCGCCGACCTGCTGGCCCGGCTGAAGGACAGCCCGCTCGCCTGATGCGGCGGACGGGCACAGTGACCCAGATCACTACAAGCATGGACAAGCCGGGGAACACCGGGTGCGGCTCCCCCGTTGGACGGGTCGTGGGTGCGGACGGGACAGGGTCCCCGGGCCTCACCGTCCGCCCACGGGGACGATCGTTCGGCTGAAGCCCTGTGGAGCCCCTTCGCCGGGAGGCGACCGCCGTGCGTGCCCACCCTTTGTCGGCCCCGACCGTGATCCCCCCGTCCGGTCGGGGCCCCTTCCGTCCGCCCGCGGCGGGCTGTACCGGGCCGCCGGGCCGCCCGCGTGCGTCCTTCCCGGCCGGGTACTCGGCACTCCCCCCGGTCATCGCGGGGCCGGGGAACAGCCGAAGGGAGCCGAAGGTGAGCAGCGCAGCGGGCAGCAGGATCGTCGTCACGGGCGCCACGGGCAACGTCGGCACCAGCGTGGTGCGTCTCCTCTCCGAGGATCCGGGGACGGAGTCCGTGCGGGGACTGGCCCGGCGGATCCCCGACTGGTCGCCGCCGAGGACGGAATGGTCGGCCATCGACCTGTCCTCGGAACGGGCGGATCTGGCCGCGGAGTTCGCGGGAGCCGACGCGGTGGTGCACCTGGCGTGGGCGTTCCAGCCGACGCACGATCCGGCGACGACCTGGCGCACGAACGTCCTCGGCTCCCTCCGCGTGTTCGACGCGGTGGCGGCGGCCGGGGTGCCGACGCTGGTGCACGCGTCCTCGGTCGGCGCGTACTCGCCGGGGCCCAAGGACCACGCGGTGGACGAGTCGTGGCCGACGCACGGCTGGCCGGACGCCGCGTACTGCCGGGAGAAGGCGTACCTGGAGCGCGCCCTGGACACGTTCGAGCGGGATCGTCCCGAGGTGCGCGTGGTCCGGATGCGGCCCGCGTTCCTCTTCAAGCGTGAGTCGGCGAGCGAGCAGCGCCGCATCTTCGGCGGCAAGTTCCTGCCGGGCCCGCTGACGCGTCCCGAACTGCTGCCGTTCCTGCCCGACGTCCCCGGGCTGCGGGTGCAGGCGCTGCACACCGACGACGCCGCCAAGGCGTACGTGCTGGCGCTGGGCTCCGACGCGCGGGGCGCCTTCAACCTGGCCGCCGAGCCACCGGTCGACGCGGGGCTGCTGGCCGAGTTGCTCGGCTCGCGCCCGGTCCGGCTGCCGCGCGCCGCGGCCCGCTCGGCGATCGCCGCCGCGTGGGGCCTGCATCTGCTGCCGGCCTCGCCCCACCTGTTCGACGCGGTGCTGCGGCTGCCGCTGATGGACTGCACGCGCGCGCGTGCCGAGCTGGGGTGGAACCCGGAGCACACGGCGAGCGAGGTGCTGGAGGAGCTCCTGCGGGGTCTGCAGCACGGGGAGGGCGGCCCTACGGAGCCGCTGCGGGGCCGCAGGGCGAGCTGACCCTGCCCCCCGGAACCGGCCACCCCGGCTCCGGAGCCCACCCCCGCAGGGCGCGCCCTCCGGAACGACCGGGCTGTCGGACGGACGGCGGCGCGGACGGGTCGCGGGCGCCGGCGCGGACGGGTCGCGGGCCCCGGCGCGGACGGGTCGCGGGCCCCGGCGCGGACGGGTCGCGGGCGCCGGTCAGGCCGTGGGCTCGTCCGGAGCGGGGTGTTCCTCGATGGGGTCTTCCTGATGAACGGTCGCCGAGCGCGGGCCGTCCTGGCGGCCCGTGCCCGCCTCGTCGGTGTCCGTGAGGTCGGCGGCGGACTTCTCCTCGTCGGAGGCGCCGGGTGCCACCTCCCACGGGTCCTCGCCCTCACGGGCCAATTGGTCCGGCATGTCCCGCGGAACGGGATCGCCGTCCTGCCCTGTGCTTCGCCGGTCGGCCACGTGCCCACCCCTTTCGTGTCGTCGGGCGCCCGGCGAGTACCTCCGCCGGTGACCGGCGAAACATCAGTGCGGCGCGCGCTCCCGCAGTGCCGTGTGCCAGGCGGGGGCCGGGCCCTCGGGGGCGGGCTCGATGCGGCGGCCGCCGCGCGCGAAGAAGTCCGCGAGGGGCAGGATCGCGGCGCCCACGGTCACCGCGTCCGGCCCGAGCCGGCCGAGGTCGACGGTGACCTTCTCGGCCGGGTGGCGCAGCGCGTAGGAGGCCGCGTACCGGCGCACGGCGGGCAGGAAACGGGAGCCGAGCTGGAGGCCGGCCCAGCCGCCGATGAGGATGCGCTCGGGCTGGAACAGGTTGATCAGGTCGGACAGGCCGGCTCCCAGGTACTCGGCGGTCTCCTCCAGGACCGCGAGGGCGACCGGGTCGGCGGCGGTGCCCTCGGGCGGATAGGCGGCCGTCAGCATCGCGGTCAGCGCGGTCTCCTCATCGGCGCCCCGCGGCGGACGTCCGCCCTCCTCGCGCCACCGGTCCAGCAGCGACTCGGCGCCCGCGTAGGCCTCCAGGCAGCCGAGCGCGCCGCAGCGGCAGCGGCGCCCCCTGACCCGTACCGTCAGATGCCCCCACTCCACCGCGCGGCCCTGTTCCACCTCGGGCGTGACCAGGCAGGCGCCGACGCCGGAGCCGAACAGCACGACGACGGCGTTGCGCGCGCCGCGTCCGCCGCCGAACCACATCTCGGCCTGGCCGAGCGTCTGGGCGCCGTTGTCGATGAAGTACCGCACGCTGTCCGGGAGCGGGGAGCCCGCGCGCAGCAGGCTCTCCAGCGGTACGGCGTCCCAGCCGATGGTCTGCCCGTGCACGACGGCGCCGTGGTCGGCGGTGTGCTCGACGATGCCGGGGACGCCGATGCCGACGCCGAGGAGCTGCTCCGGGGCGATGCCGGCGGTGTCGAGCACTTCGGAGATGCCGTCGCGGATGTGGCCGACGATGACCTCGACCTCGTAGCGCCGCTGGGTGAGGGCGCGCTCGGCCCGGGCGAGTTCTGTGAGGGTGAGGTCGAACAGTTCGATGCGCACGCGCGTCTCGCCGACGTCGACGCCGATCATGTGGCCGCTGCCCGGCGCGACACGCAGCAGGGTGCGCGGGCGGCCGCCGTCGGAGTCGACGCTGCCGGCCTCCTCGACCAGGCCGTCGGCGACGAGGTCCGCGACCACGTTGCTGACCGAGCCGGAGCTGAGGCCGGTGGCCGGGCCCAGCTCGAAGCGGCTGAGGGGGCCGTCGAAGTAGAGCCGTTGCAGCAGGGCCGTCCGGTTGGCCCGCCTGAGATCGCGTACCGTGCGCCCGTTCCGCCCCGCCATGTGGCTCCTTTCGAACCTTGCCCGACCCGCAACATACCCTCGGCCCGAGCCCGCCGCGATTTTCCCCCGCCCCTTAGTTCACGCTGTGAATGAAGAGGCGGCCGGCACCCCGGAAATCCGGTGGCCGACACCCCCTCGGCCTGCCTACCCTTGGCCGGAACCTAGGACCCCTAGGTTTGCGCCGAGGCGCATCGAGACCAGGAGGCTTCCCCGTGCGATCACTCACCGAGCAGGAGATCCGCACCTCGTTCGTCAACTGCTCCAAGGGCGAGGCCAAGCGCGTGGCGGTCCCCCGCGACCTGGACCGACGCCCCTGGGACGACCTGGACTTCCTGGGCTGGCGGGATCCGGGCGCGCCCGATCGCAGCTACCTGATCACCGAGCGTGAGGGCCGGCCGGTCGGCCTGACGCTGCGTTACCCGCCCTCGCAGCGGGGTTTTCTGCACCGCAGCATGTGTTCACTGTGCCTGACGACCCACCCGGGCGGCGGTGTCTCGCTGATGACGGCCCGGAAGGCGGGCGCGGCGGGGCGCGAGGGCAACTCCGTCGGTGTGTACATGTGCACGGACCTCGCCTGCTCCCTCTACGTGCGGGGCAAGAAGGTCCCGGACAGCGGCGCCCGCTTCGAGGAGAGCCTCAGCCTGGAGGAACAGATCGCCCGCACCCGGAACAACCTGTCCGCCTTCCTCGACAAGCTCTGCGCCTGACGGCGTGCGACGAAGCGCGGGGAGGACTGGTTCAAGCCATCCGTGGACGGGGGAGAAGGCCAGGGATGGGTGAGGTACATGAGCTGACCGCGGCCCTGGTGCGTTTCGCGAAACGGCGCCGGGACCCCGTGGTCGTCCAGGCGCTGCGATCGGCGGCCGCGGCGTCGATCGCATACGTCGTCGCGCTCCGTCTGAGCCCCGAGGCCGCCCCGCTGACCGCGCCGCTGACCGCCCTGCTGGTCGTCCAGGTCACGCTGTACGCCACGCTCACCAACGGCATCCGCCGGGTCAACGCGGTGGTCGCCGGGGTGCTCGTAGCCATCGCCTTCAGCCTGCTGGTGGGCCTGACCTGGTGGAGTCTCGCCCTGCTGATCGTGGCCTCGCTGGCCGTGGGACACCTGGTGCGGGTCGACGAGTACGTGCCCGAGGTGGCGATCAGCGCGATGCTGGTGCTCGGGGTCACGGCCGTCGGCAACACGGCCTGGGCCAGGGTGGTGGAGACCCTGATCGGCGCGGTCGTCGGGCTCGGCTGCAATCTGCTGTTCGCACCGCCGGTGTGGGTGGACAAGGCGGGTGAGTCGATCGAGGGCCTGGCCCGGCGGGTGCGGCGGCTGATGCTCCGGATGGGCGAGGAGGCGGCGGGCCGCACACCCGTCGAACGGGCGACCGAGCGGCTGTACGAGGCGCGCCGGCTGGACCACGACATCGCCGACGTGGACGCCGCCCTGCGGCAGGCCGAGGACAGTCTGCGGCTCAATCCGCGGGTGCGCGAGGGCGTGCTGCACCGGGTGGTGCTGCGGACCGGTCTGGACACGCTGGAGATCTGCACGGTGGTGCTGCGGGTGCTGGCGCGCACCCTCACCGACCTGGCCAAGGAGCGCGATCCCGATCCGCTGTTCTCGCCCCGCACCGGGGCCGCCGTACAGGAACTGCTGTCGGAGATCGCCGACGCGGTGGTCAGCTTCGCGGTGCTCGTCACCACCGACGTCAGCGCGAGCGCCGAGTCCGCTGAGGAACGGCTCATCGCCGAGCTGCGCCAGGCGGCGGCCACCCGCGACAAACTCGCCCAGTTGCTGCTGGAGGAGGTCCAGCGCGACGTGGGCCAGTGGCAACTGCACGGTGCCGTGCTGACCGAGGTCAACCGCATCCTGGACGAGATGGACACCGAGCACCGCTCGCGCAGGCTGCTGGAGGAGCTGGACCGTGCGACCCGCGAGCAGCACGCGCGCCTGCCGCGGCTCACCCGGGTGCGGGAAAGCCTGCGGCTCGGGAAGCGGCTGCGGATCGGGGAGCGGCTGCGGTTCACGGAGCGGCTGCGCAGGAACCGCTCCGCCGCCGCGCGCCGTCCCAGGTGACGAGGTCACCGGAGACGAGGGGCGGCGCATGACGGACGGCACGGTGCGGATCGACGGGAACACCCTGCGGCTGCCGGGCGGTGTGGCGGTGCGCTTCGTGCGCACGCTGCGCCTGCCGGAGACGGGCACCCATCCGCTGCCGCCGGGACTGGGCGAGTTCCCGGTCCGGCGGGTGGCGGACCATGCCGACACGGTGCCCGAGCAGTGGCGTGCGCGGGGTGGTGTGATGCTTCCGGTCTATCTGCGCGAGGCGATGTGGCTGAGCTTCTCGGGCACGACGGAGCCGGCCGCGCTGCAGGTCGGCGTGGGCAAGGTGTGCGCGGTCTCGGGCAAGCCCTGGAGCGACCGGCTGGTGCGTGAGCCGCAGAACTATCTGGTGCTGCCGCGCCAGCCGTGGCTGGACGGCATCAACTCCGGCAAGGGCACCGTCCGCCAGTTCGTGGCGGTGCCGCTGGGCATGGGCGCGACCGTCGAGGGCCAGGTGACCGGCGAGGAGGTGTGGGGCGGCGTGCAGCTGCAGTCCTTCCCGCTGAAGGAGGGGAAGCTGGCCGAGTGGCGGGCGGCGCAACGGCGGCGGGCCGTGCGGGCGCGGGCCGTGATGCCGCCGTCGGGCGGCTTCGGGGCGGCGATGCCGATGGCCGCCCCGCCCGCGCCGGGCGCGATGCCGGCGCCCGCCATGGCCGGCGCCCCGCGCGCTGCGGCGATGGGGCTGGGCGTCGGCGGTTCGATGCGCCAGGAGGTCTACCGGGACGACCGGCCGCTGCGGGACTGGGCCGAGGAGCCCGCCGGACGGGTGTTCGTGCATCTGGTGACGCCGCCGGAGTGGCGCCGCATCACCGGAGAGGCCCCGCCGCCGTCGCCGGTGGACCGCGCGGCGTACACCCGGGCGGGCCTGCCCTGGTTCGACCACTACGACCAGGACGCGGCGGACCTCGCCCCGGCGGACACGCTGCGGGCGGTCAAGCCGGTGGGCGACTGGATCGGGGACGACCACGAGCCCTGGCAGGCTCCCTCCCCGCACCAGGTGCAGCCCCTCGGCGACGCGCCGGGCAAGCCGGTCGAGGACGGCGACTGGTAGCCCCCGCCCGAACCGCCGACCGAGCCGCGCCGGGCGGACACGCACCCACACCCCACGGCGAGGCCCACGGCCCGCCCCCGCGGCCGGCCGCCCGAGCCGGCCCGGTGAGCAGGCCCAGGCGCGGCGCCCGCAGCGGCGGAACGGCAAGCTCACGGGGGCACGCAGGGCCCGGCTGTCCGCCTGCCCACGCCGCACGGCGGAGCCCCCGGCCGGGCCCCGCGGCCAGGCCGCCCGAGCCGGCCACCGCGAGCAGGCCCACGCGCAGCGCCCGCGGCGGCAAAACGGCAAGCTCGCGGCGGCACGCAGGGCCCGGCTGTCCGCCTGCCCACGCCGCACGGCGGAGCCCCCGGCCGGGCCCCGCGGCCAGGCCGCCCGAGCCGGCCCGGTGAGCAGGCCCAGGCGCGGCGCCCGCGGCGGCGGAACGGCAAGCTCGCGGCGGCACGCAGGGCCCTGCTGTCCGCCTGCCCACGCCGCACGGCGGAGCCCCCGGCCGGGCCCCGCGGCCAGGCCGCCCGAGCCGGCCACCGCGAGCAGGCCCAGGCGCGGCGCCCGCGGCGGCGGAACGGCAAGCTCACGGGGGCACGCAGGGCCCGGCTGTCCGCCTGCCCACGCCTCACGGCGGAGCCCCCGGCCGGGCCCCGCGGCCGGCCGCCCGAGTCGGCCACCGCGAGCAGGTCCGGGCGGCGCCCGCGGCGGCGGAGCCGCGTGCTCATGGTGGTGCGCGGAGGGCAGGTGTTTGCGTGGGCCGGGTGGTCCGCGCGAAGGTGGCTGTCACGACCGGGGCGACCGATCACCTGAGGTGCACGATGGGCAGTGGGACACGAGCGGCGGGCGGCGGCTGGAGCAGGCGCCGTCTGGTCGGCGTTCTCGCGGGGGCGGCCGCGGCGACGGCACTGCCCGCGCCCGCGCCCCCACGGGCGCCCGCACCGGCGGGGACCACCCCGTCGGCCCCGGACGCGGCCGGGCCCCCGCCCGCCACCCCGCCCGCCGAGCGTCCCTCCGCACGGCGGCCGGCCCGCGAGCCATCCGGCCCGCGCCCGCTCCACATCGGCACCTACACCTCCGTCGAAGGCGGCGGCAAGGGCATCGGCCTGGCCGTCTACGATCCCGGGACCGGCGCGATCACCGGGACCGGGACCCTCACCGGCGTCGCCGACCCGTCGTACCTCGCCGTGCACCCGGACGGCCGGACGCTGTACGCGGTCGACGAGCGCGCGGACGGCGCGGTGACCGCCGTACGCCTCGCCGACCGCAGGATCCTGGGCAGCCGGAGCACCGGCGGGGCCGGGCCCTGCCACCTCTGCGTGCATCCGAGCGGCCGCTGGCTGCTGAGCGCGAACTACGCCTCCGGCAGCGTCGCCGTGCATCCGGTCGGCGCCTCCGGCGCGCTCGGCGAGCGCACCGACCTGGTGACGCACTCCAGCCCCGCGCCCGGCCCCGGTCAGCGGGGGCCGCACGCCCACCAGGTCGTCACGAGCCCGGACGGCGGCCATGTGCTCGCCGTCGACCTGGGCACCGACACCGTCTACACCTACCGGCTGGACCCGCGCACCGGCCGGCTCACGGAGGCCGCGCGGGCGCGGACCCGGCCCGGCGCCGGACCGCGCCACCTGACCTTCCACCCCGGCGGCCGGTACGCCTACCTGGCCAACGAGGTCGACGACACGGTCACGGTCTGCGCCTACGACCGGGCAGGCGGCCGTCTGACGATCGGCGAGCCGCAGTCCACGGGCTCGGGCGCGGGCACCAACTACCCGGCGCAGATCCTGGTGACGTCCGACGGCGCGTACGCCTACCTGGCCAACCGCGGCCACGACAGCATCGCGCGCTACGCGGTGGAGGCCGACGGCGCGCGGCTGCGCCTGCTGGGCACGGTGCCGGTGGCCGGCGGGTTCCCGCGGCAGATCGCCTTCTCGCCGGACGGGACGCTGCTGTTCGCGGCGAACCAGCGGTCCGGCACGGTCAGCGTCTTCCACGTGGACACCGGCACCGGCGGACTGCGCCTGGCCGGGCGGCCGTTCGCGTCACCCGTCGCCGTCTGCGCACTGCCGCTGTAGACGCTCCGGTCAGGGTGCGACGACGCCCAGCAGGGCCCGCGCGCACAGGTCGCGGACCTGCTGGCGGGTCAGGTCCGAGCCGCGCAGCCACTCCAGGCAGACGGCCGTGGTGAACGCCAACCAGCCCCGGACGGCGAGCCGCAGATCGGGGCGGGCCTGCGCGACGGGCCCCAGTTCGGGGTCCTCCGCCAGCACGGCGAGGATCTGCCGTTCCTGCGCGGCCAGTGACCGCTGGTAGACCCTGCGCACGGCCTGGTCCCCGGCCGCGTCCGCGCGGTGGAAGGCGCGGAAGCCGTGGGCGTGCGTCTCGACGTACGCGAGGAAGGTGTCCAGGCCCGCCGCGAGCTGGTCACGTGCCGGAACCCCGGGGACGGCCGCGGTCATGCGCAGCATCCGCTCGCTCTCGCGCTCCACGACCGCCGCGAAGAAGTCCCGTTTGGTCGGGAAGTAGTGGTAGAGGAGCCCCCGCGAGACGCCGGCGATCTCGGCGACCTGCTCGATCCACACATCGTCGTACGGGCTCTCCGAGAACAGCCGCGCCCCCACCGCCAGCAGTTGTTCCCGGCGTTCCTCGGTGGTGAGCCGGCGGCGCGCGCGCTCGCCCTGGTTCGCGGCCATGTCCGCACCTTACTTGACGCCGGTTCGACAGCCGGACCAGACTGGGACGCGTTATTGAACCCACGTACAACACGCTCGGCATGCCGCTGCAGCAAGGGAGATCGCGTCATGGCGGAGACCACGGCCGGGGCCGCGGCAGAGACCGGGGCCGACCTGCCCCGGGGCTTTCGCAGCGCGGAGCAGGGCTGGCCAGAGCTGCACCGGATCCCGCGTCCGCCGTACCGGCTGCCGCTGCTCGGCGACCTGCTCGGCGCCAGCGGAAGCGCTCCCCTGCAGAACGCCGTGCGGCGCGGTCGGCAGCTGGGGCCGGTCTTCCGGCTCGCGGCCTTCGGCCGGGAGTTCGTGTTCGTGTGGGGTGCCGGTGTCGTGGCCGACATGGCGGACGAGTCGCGGTTCGCCAAGCACGTCGGCCTGGGCGTCGCCAACCTGCGGCCGGTCGCCGGGGACGGGCTGTTCACGGCGTACAACCACGAGCCGAACTGGCAGCTGGCCCACGACGTCCTCGCGCCGGGCTTCAGCCGGGAGGCCATGGCGGCCTACCACCCGATGATGCTGGACGTGGCCGGCCGGCTCACCGACCACTGGGACCGCGAACTGGCGGCGGGCCGGGCGGTGGACGTGCCCGGTGACATGACCAAGCTGACGCTGGAGACCATGGCGCGCACCGGCTTCGGGCACGACTTCGACTCCTTCGAGCGCGCCCGGCCGCACCCCTTCGTGACCGCGATGGTGGGCGCGCTCAGCTACGCCCAGCGCCTGAACACCGTGCCCTTCCCGCGCCTGATGCGGCGCGCGGCCCGGCGCAACGAGGCCGACATCGCCTTCCTCAACCACACCGTCGACGAACTCGTCCGGGCCCGCCGCGCGTCGAGCGGGGACGGGGACCTGCTGGACCGGATGCTGCACACGGCCCATCCCGAGACCGGGGAGCGGCTGTCGGACCGGAACGTGCGCCGCCAGGTCATCACGTTCCTGGTGGCCGGCCACGAGACGACGTCGGGCGCGCTGTCCTTCGCCCTGCACTACCTCTCCCGCCATCCCGAGATCGCGGCCCGCGCCCGCGCCGAGGTGGACGCCGTCTGGGGTGACACGGCGGTCCCCGGCTACGAGCAGGTGGCCAAGCTGCGGTACGTGCGCCGGGTGCTGGACGAGGCCCTGCGGCTGTGGCCGACGGCGCCCGCCTTCGCCCGGGAGGCGCGGTGCGACACGGTGCTGGACGGCGTCCATCCGATGCGCCGTGGAGCGTGGGCGCTGATCCTCACGCCGATGCTGCACCGCGACCCGGCGGCCTGGGGCCCGGACGCCGAACGGTTCGACCCGGACCGCTTCGACCCGAAGGCCGTACGGTCCAGGCCCCCGCACGTCTTCAAGCCGTTCGGCACGGGCGCGCGGGCGTGCATCGGCCGGCAGTTCGCGCTGCACGAGGCCACGCTGGTGCTCGGTCTGCTGCTGCGCCGCTACCTGCTCGTCCCCGACCCGGGCTACCGGCTGCGGGTGACCGAGCGGCTCACGCTGATGCCGGACGGGCTGCGGCTGCGCCTGGAGCGGCGCGCGGCCGGCGCCCCGGTCCCGCCGGTGCCGGACGCCCAGGACGGGCCGTCAGCGCCGCGCTGTCCAGTGCGCGGGGCGGGCGACTGACTCCGGCAGCCGGGTGCCGACGCCGCCGCGGGCCGCGTCGAGCTGCGGCTGGGTGAGGAAGAAGGCGCCGGTCAGGTCGGCGTCCGTGAGGTCGGTGTCGCGCAGGTCGGCGCCGATCAGATCCGCGCCGCGCAGATCGGCTCCGGTCAGGTCGGCAGCTATGAGGTAGGCGCCGCGCAGGTTCGCGCCGCGCAGGTCGGCGCCCTTGAGGCGGGCGCCGATGAGGTCCGCGCCGCGGCGGTCCTTGCGCCGGCCGCGGGTGCCGGCCCGCACCAGTTCGCTGGTCCTGAGCAACAGCACGTCGACCTCCCGCCGGTGCGCGGCGACGTCCAGCTCCGCCAGTTCCGCCGGACCGCGGCGAGTGAGCCGCTCGGTCTCGTCGAGCGTCCGGCGCAGCTCGGCGTGGACCGGGCGGGCGGCGGGCAGGGTGAGCGCCTCGGTGAGGTACCAGAGCAGTTCGTGCAGCTGCCGGACGACCGGGAAGATCTCGAACATGCTCCGGGCGTGCTCGCGCGACCCCGTGCGCCAGTCCTGCCCGGCGAAGGTGACCTGGGAGACCTTCTGGCCGGCGCCGAAGCAGTCGTAGACCGTGCAGCCGGTGAAGCCCTCCTGCCGCAGCCGGGCGTGGATGCCGCAGCGGTGGTCACCGCGCAGGTTCGAACAGGGCCGCCCGGCCTCCTTGTCGACCGCGAAGTCCGCGGAGGCGGCGAAGGGCAGGGCGACGCAGCACAACCCGAAACAGCGTCCGCAGTCCCCACGCAGACCGGACGGTTCCGGCGTTCGTTCTCGCATGTCACCCAGCCTATCCAGCCGCCCGCGCCCGGACGGACGGGCGGACCGGCGCGCTCGCCGGCCCGCTAGCGCGGGAACAGTTCGAACGCCACGGCCGGCCTGCCGCCGAACCGCTCCCCCGCCGCCGCGGCGTGCCCGGTCAGGAAGTCGCGGGCGTACGTCCCCGGGTCCTCGTCGGTCAAGGCCTCTATGTAGGTGCGGTGTTCGAGCAGCGACGCCACCGCCCGCTCCAGGCCGGGCGACGCCTCGACGGCGTGCGTGGGTGCGGCGGAACCGGCGACAGCGACCCAGCGGACGCCGTTCCACGGCCGCAGGCCCTGCCGGGTGAGCTCGGGGAAGATCCACCGGTTGCCGGCGTCCGCGGCCGCGTCCAGGGTGGCGCGGCCGACGGCGACGTGGTCCGGGGTGTTCCAGGCGACGCCTCCCCAGGTGTCGCGGTGGTTGAGCGTGATCACCAGCTCGGGCCGGTGCCGGCGGATCGCGGCGGCGATGTCGCGGCGCAGCGGGAGGCCGTACTCGATCACACCGTCCCGGTGGCCGAGGAACTCCACCGCCGACACGCCGACCACCGCGGCGCTCGCGCGCTGTTCCCGCTCGCGCAGCGGGCCGCACGTCTCCGGGTCCAGCGAGTCGATGCCGGCCTCGCCGCGGGTCGCCAGCACGTAGGCGACCTCGCGGCCTTCGTCGGTCCAGGCGGCGATCGCGGCGGCACACCCGTATTCGAGGTCGTCGGGGTGGGCCACCACCGCCAGCGCGCGCCGCCAGTCGGTCGGCATGGGCTGCAGAGGCGTGTTCTCCGGCTCCGTCATGCCCGCAGACTAGTAGTCCTCGGCGCCGGTCGGCTCACACCTCGTCACGGGCGAGCGCGAGCAGGCGGTCCAGCACCCGCGGGCCCCCGGCCCGCACGCCGTCGTGCTCGAACTCGTCCGTCACCCAGGTGCGCAGGCCCCGGACGGCGCGTGCGGTGCGCAGCGAGTGGGCCGTGTCGACGTACATGTCGTCGTGGTAGACGGCCGCCGCGACCGGGACGTCGTTGGCGGCGAGGCGGGCGGGGTCGTACAGGGGGCGCCAGTCGGTGCGGGCGGCGAGGAGGTCGGCGGTCTCGCGCAGCGGGCGCAGCGCCGGGTCGCAGTCGAACGTCCAGGGGTGGACCGACTCGCCGGTGAACAGCAGCGGGTCGTCGCCCGAGAGGGCCTTGGCCGCGTCGAACTGCGGGAACTCGGCCCGCACCCGCTCGGCGGACCAGTCGGTGGGGCGGTCGTCCTGGCCGTAGATCGCCTCGTGGACGAGGGCGTACAGGGGGTGGCCCGCGTACGACAGCAGGCCCTGGACCTCCTCCTGGAAGGCGTCGGACAGCGCGGGGCCGCTCGGGGTGCGGACGAAGGCGTGCTCCAGGAGGTAGTGCAGCCGGTGGCTGCCCTCGCCGCCGCCGAGGATGATGCCGAGGGACTGGAACGCCTCGACGGTGAGCCGGTAGCCGTTCGGCAGGGTCACCTCGTGGGTGAGGAGGTGGTCGGCGATGCGGCGGGCGCGTTCGACGTCCTGCGGGTAGCGGGCGTAGTGGGCGGTGACCTTGCGTTCGATGCGGGGGTAGGCGGCGCGGTAGACGTCGTCGGCGTGCGCGTCGAGGGACGGCAGGCCGCCCGTGATCAGGGCGGCGGTCAGGCCCTCGGGCGCGTGGGAGAGGTAGCTGACCGTGCAGAATCCGCCGAAGCTCTGGCCGAGGACGGTCCAGGGGGCGCCGCCGGTGACCTCGGCGCGGATCGCCTCGCAGTCGCGGACGATCGCGTCGGCGCGGAAGAGGGCGAGGTAGTCGGCCTGCGCGGCGGGCCCGCCGCGCAGCGGGAGCGTCTGGCGGTTGGCGGGCGTGGAGTGGCCGGTGCCGCGCTGGTCGAGCAGCAGCACCCGGTACTCCTTCAGCGCGCGCCCGAGCCACGCCTGCTTACCGACGAAACGGTTCGCCCCGAAGCCCGGGCCGCCTTGCAGGTAGACCAGCCAGGGCAGTTCCCGGTGGGCCTGGTCGCCGGCGACGACCTCGCGGGCGTAGAGCGTGATCGTCTCTCCCGCCGGGTCGTCGTGGTCGAGGGGCACGGTGAAGTGGCGGTCGGTCAGGACGACGCCGGGCTGGCGGTACGTGACGGTCAACGGGTCTCCCGGGACGGACGGATGGCGGACCGGGTACCAGTCCAGCACATGCCCGTCCGGCCACCACCACCCGGGATCGTGACAGCGTGGCGAACACCCGTTCAGCGGGCGGACAGGCTGGAGCGCCTGACGACCAGTTCCGGCTGGAGCACGACGCGCCGGTGCTCGTGCCGTTCGCCGTCCGCCTCGGTCTCCTCCAGCAGCAGTTCCGCGGCCATCGCGCCCATGGTGACGGCGGGCTGCCGCACGGAGGTGAGCGGGACGGCCGCGGCGGCGGCGAACTCGATGTCGTCGTAGCCGACGATGGCGAGGTCGTCGGGGACCTTTACGCCGGCCGCGTACATGGCCTGCAGGACGCCGAGGGCGAGCAGGTCGTTGGCGCAGAACACGGCGGTCGGTCGGTCGGCGAGGCCGAGCAGGCGGGCGCCGGCGTCGCGGGCGGCGCGCTCCGCCCCGCGCGCCACGTCGACGAAGAACGGGTTGCCCATGTCAAGGACGAGGTGGGAGGGCGAGAGGGCCCTCCCACTACCGGCAACGCCGCGCACGTCAGCCCCGGTCACGCGGGCAGGGCGAAGCCGACGGCGTGGAGCGCCGAGGACGTGGTGCCGCTCGACTTCTCCCGGTACATGAACGACGGGACGCCGTCCTGCCCCACCCGCGTCTCGTCGACGACGGCCTCGCCGAAGGCGTTCGGCCCGGCACGGTCGTACAGCAGCGCCCGGCCGGTGTACCCGGAGGACTTCGACGCGCCCGCGGTCCGGCTCGGTGGTGGCGGTCGCGGGGCCATCGAGCAGGCCGGCCGCCGGCTTCAGGTGGAAGAAGCCGTCGCTGTGCGAGTCCGTGTTCCGGTAGTCCCGGTAGGCCGACGGGCCGTTCTTCTGGAACGAGTTGTTGTCGACCGGCCCGTCGCAGGAGACGAAGTGGACGGCCGTGGCGTCGAGCAGGGTGGTGCCCTTCCTGGTCACCGAGGGGCCCGGGGATGCGGCCCGTGCGATGCCCGGTGCGGTCATCGCGGCCAGGACGGCGGACGCGAGCACGGTACGTCTTCTCATGACTGCGGCTCCTGAGAGGGGTCAGGACTTTCGAGCAGGATTGCCGAGGAGAACTTTCGGACGGGACTTTCGAGCGGGACTTCCGGATCGGGCGAGGTGGACGACCTCGGTGAGGGGTTTCATCGCCTCGTCGGGTCTGGCGCCGTCCAGCGATTCGAAGAACGGCGCCATCTCCGCCTGCCAGCGGGCGTTGACGTCGGTGGCCTCCATGCCGGCCCGGGCGGCGGCGAAGTCCTCGGTCTCCAGGTAGCCGACGAGCAGGCCGTCCGCACGCAGGAAGAGCGAGTAGTTGTGCCAGCCGGTCTCCCGGAGAGCGTCGAGCATCTCCGGCCACACGGCGGCGTGCCGCTCGCGGTACTCGTCGAGGCGCGCGACTGGTCGCACGAGGTCGCCGGCCGGCTCGGTATCGACCTCGGTCTGTTCGCTCCGCTGCGCCAGCCGGGCGACCCGGCCGGCAGCGTGCGTCCCGAGGTGCTGGAGGAGACCGGGCTGACCGGCCCGGTGCGGGTGACGACGGTCGGCTCGCACGACACGGCCTCCGCCGTGGCCGCCGTTCCGGCCGCCGGGGGCGAGCGGTTCGCCTACATCTGCACCGGCACCTGGTCGCTGGCCGGCCTGGAACTGGCCGCGCCCGTGCTCACCGAGGAGAGCCGGGCCGCCAACTTCACCAACGAGCTGGGGCTGGACGGCACGGTCCGCTACCTGCGCAACATCATGGGTCTGTGGCTGCTGCAGGAGTGCGTGTGGGCCTGGGGCGAGCCGGACCTGGGCGAGTTGCTGCGGCAGGCGGCCGAGGTGCCGGCGCTGCGGTCGGTGGTGGACGCGGGCGACGCGGCGTTCCTCGCGCCGGGCCGGATGCCGGAGCGGATCGCCGAGGCGTGCCGCGCCTCGGGGCAGCCGGTGCCCGGGTCGCCCGCCGAGACCACGCGCTGCATCCTCGACTCCCTCGCGCTCGCCCACCGGCGGGCCGTGGCGGACGCGCAGCGCCTGGCCGGCCACCCGGTCGACGTGGTGCACGTCGTCGGCGGCGGCACCCGCAACTCCCTGCTGTGCCAGCTGACCGCCGACGCCTGCGGACTGCCGGTGGTGGCGGGCCCGACGGAGGCGGCGGCGCTCGGCAACGTGCTCGTCCAGGCCCGCGCCCACGGGCCGGTCGGCGACCTCGCCGGGATGCGGCAGCTGCTCACCCGGACCCAGCCGCTCACCCGCTACGAGCCCCGCGGCGACACCCGGCGGTGGCGGGAGGCGCAGGCCCGGCTGGCCGGGAAGTGACCCGGTATAGCCGGGGGCGCTCAGCGGAGCTAACCTGCACTCATCCGATGATCGATCGTAAGGAGCCGCGATGCGTGTCGCTCTGTTCCTGACCTGTGTCAACGACACGCTGTATCCGGACACCGGGCGCGCGGTGGTGAAACTGCTGACCAGGCTGGGCGTCGAGGTCGATTTCCCGATGGCTCAGACCTGCTGCGGGCAGGCCCACTACAACACCGGCTACCGGCACGAGGCGGAGCCGATGGCCCGGCATTTCTCCGATGTCTTCGGGGAGTACGAGGCGATCGTCACACCGTCGGGCTCGTGCGGGGCGATGGTGCGGGAGCTGTATCCGCGCATGGGCGATCGGGCACGGGCCGAGGGGCGCGGGAGCGGTCTCGCGGCGACGCTGGCGCCCGTGGTGCCCAAGACGTACGAGCTGACGCAGTTCCTGGTGGACGTGCTGGGGGTGACGGACGTCGGGGCGTACTACCCGCACAAGGTGACGTACCACCCGACCTGTCACGGGCTGCGCGGGCTGGGGCTCGGCGACCGGCCGCGCCGGCTGCTGGAGGCGGTCAGGGGCCTGGAGCTGGTGGAACTGCCGGGTGCCGAGGAGTGCTGCGGCTTCGGCGGCACCTTCGCGCTGAAGAACTCGGACGTGTCGGCGGCGATGGGCCTGGACAAGGTCCGCAACGCCGAGTCGACCGGCGCGGAGGTGCTGTGCGCCGCCGACAACTCGTGCCTGATGCACATCGGCGGCACGATGGCGCGGCTGAGCACCGGCATGCGGCCGGTGCACATCGCGGAGATCCTGGCGAGCACGGAAGAGGAGCCGGCGGCATGAGCGGGACGTTCGTGGGGATGCCGGCGTTTCCCCGGGCGGCCCACGAGGCCGTGCGCGACCAGACGCTGCGCGGCAATCTGCGGCACGCCACGCACACCATCCGCGCCAAGCGGGCGAAGGCCGTCGCCGAGGTGTCGGACTGGGCGGCGCTGCGGGAGGCCGGCAAGCGGATCAAGGATCACACGCTGCGTCACCTGGACCGTTACCTGGTGCAGTTGGAGGAGGCGGTCACGGCGGCGGGCGGCACCGTCCACTGGGCCGCGGACGCCGACGAGGCCAACCGGATCGTCGCCGGCCTGGTCAAGGAGACCGGGGAGACGGAGGTCGTCAAGGTCAAGTCGATGGCGACGCAGGAGATCGGGCTCAACGAGGCCCTGGAGGCCGAGGGCATCCGCGCCTACGAGACCGATCTCGCCGAGCTGATCGTGCAGTTGGGCAAGGACCGGCCCTCGCACATCCTGGTCCCCGCCATCCACCGCAACCGCGGCGAGATCCGGGACATCTTCCGCTCGGAGATGAGCGAGTGGGGCCGTCCGGCGCCGGACGGTCTGACCGACTCGCCCGCCGAACTCGCCGAGGCCGCCCGGCTGCACCTGCGGGAGAAGTTCCTGCGGGCCAAGGTCGGCGTCTCGGGCGCCAACTTCATGGTGGCGGAGACCGGCACGCTGGTGGTCGTGGAGTCCGAGGGCAACGGACGCATGTGCCTGACCCTGCCCGAGACGCTGATCTCGGTCGTCGGCATCGAGAAGATCGTGCCGACCTGGCGTGACCTGGAGGTGTTCCTGCAGACCCTGCCCCGGTCCTCCACCGCGGAGCGCATGAACCCGTACACGTCGACCTGGACGGGCACCACGGACTCCGAGACGGCCGACGGCCCGCGGGTTTTCCACCTGGTCCTGCTCGACAACGGCCGCAGCGACACCCTCGCCGACGAGGTCGGCCGCCAGGCCCTGCGCTGCATCCGCTGCTCGGCCTGCCTCAACGTCTGCCCGGTCTACGAGCGGGCCGGGGGGCACGCGTACGGCTCGGTCTACCCGGGTCCGATCGGCGCCATCCTCAGCCCGCAGTTGCGGGGCACCGCCAGCGAGATCGACGCCTCGCTGCCGTACGCGTCGTCGCTGTGCGGCGCCTGCTACGAGGTGTGCCCGGTCGCGATCGACATCCCGGAGGTGCTGGTGCACCTGCGGGAGCGGGTCGTGGAGGGCGGGCCGGTGACGCGTGAGGGCAACAAGGTGGTGCTAAGGCCGGCGAAGGGGCACGCGGCCGAGCGTGCGGCGATGCGCGCGGCCCGCTGGGCGCTGACCCGCCCCGGCGTGCTGCGCACCGGCCAGCGGCTGGCCTCGCGCACCCGCCGCCTGCATCCGCGGACGCTGCCCGGTCCGGGCCGGGCGTGGAGCGGCACCCGGGATCTTCCGCCGGTGCCGGCGGAACCGTTCCGCGACTGGTGGCAGCGTACGCACGGCGGGAAGGACGCGAAGTGAGCGGCAGGGAACGGGTCCTGGGGCGGGTGCGGCGCGCGCTCGCCGCCGCGGGGCAGGACGAGACGCCGTACGAGCAGGCCGTCCCCCGGGACTACCTGCGCGAGCACGGCGACCGGAGCGTCGGGCAGACGGTGGAACTGCTGGCCGAGAACCTGGCGGACTACCGGGCGGTCGTGCACCGCTGCGCGGCGGACGAGCTGGCGGCGACGATCGGCCGGCTGCTCTCCGCTCACGGTTCCCGGACGGTGCTGGTGCCCCCGGGTCTGGATCCGCGGTGGCTCGCGGCGACGGAGGCCGAACGGGTGCCGGACCGGGCGGAGAGCACCGCGCACGAGCTGGACCGCGTCGACAGCGTGGTCACGGGCTGCGCGGTGGCCGTCGCCGAGACCGGGACGATCGTGCTGGACGGGGGTCCGGAGCAGGGCCGCCGGAGGATCACGCTCGTCCCCGACCACCACGTCTGCGTCGTCCGCGTCCCCGACCAGGTCGTCGGCTCGGTGCCCCAGGCGCTCGACCGCCTCGAACCGGCGCGGCCGCTCACCTGGATCTCCGGCCCGTCGGCGACCAGCGACATCGAACTGGACCGCGTCGAGGGCGTGCACGGCCCACGCACCCTGGAAGTGGTGCTGGTCACCGGCCCGACGGACTGAGAAGGGCCGCCGGAGACCACCCCGGAGGGGGCGGCCGCTCGGCCGGCTGCCCCTCCGCCCCGCTCCTCCGCCCCACGCCGCCCGCGACCGCCCGCCCGGGCGAACGGCCCCCGCGCCTCACCGCCGGCCCGCGCCCGCCCTTCGCCGGACACGACCGGCAGCACCGTCGCTGCGTCCGGCGCCATGTCGGCGCAACCGGCAGCACCGTCGCCGTCACCGGCCGCCGAGTAGGCCCGCGGGGTATCGGCCCAGGCCCGCCGCCGGCCCCGCACCGGCCGCCACCGGCCGCCACCGGCCGCCACCGGCGGCACCGTCGCCGCGACCCGACGTGGGCCGCCGCCGGCGGTTTCCTGGCGTGGGCCGGTGACCGGCTGCCGGTCCTGGCGTGGGCCGCCACCGGCGGGGGCCTGCCGTGGCCTGGCGTGGGCCGGTTACCGGCGCTCGCCCCGTCGGGGACGGCCGCAGTGGCCTCGACCGCCGTGTCGACAGGGCGGACGGCGCCGGCCGTCACGCCGGGGCGCCGGCCCGTCGCGGGGTTCTGTCCGGCATCCCTGGTGACATACGCCATGAACAAGCGCTTAGATAGTCCCCGCGACACCAGCACCGACCGGGAGGCCCCGTTGTTCACATCCGTCGACGACGTCTCCGCACGTCTTGCCGAGGCCGGCTACCTCGCCTCGCCCGCGGTCGCCACGACCGTCTTCCTGGCCGACCGGCTCGGCAAGCCGCTGCTCGTGGAGGGCCCCGCCGGGGTCGGCAAGACGGAGCTCGCCAAGGCCGTCGCCCAGGTCGCCGGGGCGCGCCTGGTCCGCCTGCAGTGCTACGAGGGCGTCGACGAGTCCCGGGCCCTGTACGAGTGGAACCACGCCAAGCAGCTGCTGCGCATCAGCGCCGGCCGCGACGAGACGTGGGACGAGGCGCGCACGGACATCTTCAGCGAGGAGTTCCTGCTCACCCGCCCCCTGCTGACCGCCATCCGCGGCGACGACCCCAAGGTGCTGCTGATCGACGAGACGGACAAGGCGGACGTCGAGATCGAGGGGCTGCTCCTGGAGGTCCTCAGCGACTTCCAGGTCACCGTCCCCGAACTGGGCACGATCACCGCGGCCCGCCGCCCCTTCGTCGTCCTCACCTCCAACGCGAGCCGCGAACTGTCCGAGGCGCTGCGCCGCCGCTGCCTCTTCCTGCACATCGGGTTTCCCGACCAGGAGCTGGAGCGCCGGATCGTACGGCTGAAGGTGCCGGAGCTGGACGAGACGCTGGCCGCGTCCGTCGTCCGGGTGGTCGGGGCGCTGCGCGCCATGGACCTGCGCAAGGTCCCCTCGGTCGCCGAGACCGTGGACTGGGCGCGCACCCTGCTCGCGCTCGGCGCCGGCACGCTCGACGAGAGCGTCGTGCAGGCCACCCTGGGCGTGCTGCTCAAGCACCAGGACGACGTGCTCAAGGCGGCCGCCAAGCTCGATCTGGACGCCGTGTGACCGCCCCCGGCGTCGCCGAGCGGCTGACCTCCCTGGTGGACGCGCTGCGCGCGCACGGCATGCGCATCGGCACCGGCGAGACCGTGGACGCGGGCCGGGCGGTCGCGGCGCTGGGGCTGGACGACCGTGAGCTGCTGCGGGAGGGGCTGGCCGCGACGCTGCTGCACGACCCGGCCGGCCGGCAGGTGTTCGACCCGGTCTTCGACCTGTACTTCCCGCGCGGTGTCGGCGGACCGCTGGACGAGCCGGCCGGCCGGGACGACCTGCGCGACCGGCTGGCGGCCACGCTCGCCGCGGACGACCGGGCGCTGATGGAACGGCTGGCGGCGGAGGCGGTGGAGGGGTTCGGCGCATACGGCTCCTCGCCGGCGTCGGGCGGCTGGTCGGCGCACCAGACGCTGGAGAGGCTGCGCCCGCAGACGCTGCTCGCGCGCGTACGGGACGGGGTCCGCGCGCAGGGTGCCGGGTCCGGCTTCGCGGACCGGTTGCTGGAGGACGAGATCCGGCGGCGCATCGAGACGTTCCGCGCCATGGTGGCGGCGGAGGCGCGGCGCCGGGTCGCCGAGCGGCGGGACCGGGACGAGATCGCCCGGCGCGCGGTGGCGACGACCCCGGACCGGGTCGACTTCCTCTACGCGGGCCGGCTCCAGCTCGCCGAGCTCCGCAGGACGGTGCAGCCGCTGGCCCGCAAGCTCGCCACCCGGCTGGCGGCCCGCCGGCGCCGGGCCTCCCGGGGCAGCATCGACCTGCGGCGCACCCTGCGCGGATCGCTGTCGACCGGCGGGGTGCCGATGAAGCCGGTGCTGCGCAGGCGCCGTCCGGTGCGGCCCGAACTGGTGCTGCTGTGCGATGTCTCGGGGTCGGTGTCCGGCTTCTCGGACTTCACGATGCTGCTGGTGCAGGCGCTGCACGAGCAGTTCAGCAAGGTGCGGGTGTTCGCCTTCGTCAACCGGATCGACGAGGTGACCGGGCTGCTGGTGCGCGGCACGGCCGATCCGGAGGGGCTCGGCGCCCGCATCCGCGCGGAGGCGACGCTCACCGGCTGGCACGGCAGCAGCGACTACGGCGTCGCACTGGGCGAGTTCGCGCAGCGGTACGGCGACGCGGTCGGCCCCCGCACGACGGTGTTCGTGCTCGGCGACGCCCGGACGAACCTGAGCGACCCGAACCTGGCGGCCGTCCGGCAGATCGCCGGACGGGCCCGCCGCCTCCACTGGCTGAACCCCGAGCCGCGCGCCCTGTGGGGCACGGGCGACTCCGCCGCGCCCGAGTACGCGGAGCTGGTGGAGATGCACGAGTGCCGCAACGCGCGGCAGCTCGGCGCGATCGTCGCCCGTCTGCTGCCGGTCTGACCCGGCGGCGAGGACGGCGCCGGACGGTGCCCGGCGACGGGCGTCACCGCGCGCCTAGCCGGGCAGGGAGCCGCCGCCGCACAGCAGGGAGAAGCGGTCCGCGGCGACGTTGCCGCCGGAGAGGACCACCCCGACCCGGCGCGGCAGGGGGTCCGCGCGTCCGGTCAGCAGGGCGGCCAGCGGGGTGGCGCCGCTGGGTTCGAGGACGATCTTCAGGCGTTCGAACGCGAACCGCATCGCGTCCCGGATCTCGTCGTCGGACACCAGGACGACGGCGTCGACGAGGCGCCGGTTCACCGAGAACGTCAGCTCACCGGGGGTGTCGAGGACCTGCCCGTCGGCGATCGTGCGGGGCATCGGGATCCGGACGCGCCGACCGGCCTCCAGGGACCGCCTGGTGTCGTCCCCGGCCTCCGGTTCGACGCCGACGACGCGGATGCCGGGGTACCGCCCCTTGGCGGCCGTGGCGCTCCCGGCGATCAGTCCCCCGCCGCCGACGGGCACGATCAGCTCGTCCAACTCCCCTGATTCGTCAAGGAGTTCCAGCGCGGCCGTGCCCTGCCCCGCCATCACGTGGGGGTGGTCGTAGGGCGGGATGAGGGCGAGGCCCCGCTCGGCGGCCAGGGCCTCGGCGACGGCGGCACGGTCCTCGGTGTAGCGGTCGTAGGTCACGACCTCGGCGCCGTAGCCCTCGGTGGCGTCCCGCTTCGAGCGCGGCGCGTCCTCGGGCATGACGATGACGGCGGTGGTGCCGAGTTCGCGGGCGGCCAGGGCGACGGCCTGGGCGTGGTTGCCCGAGGAGTACGCGGCGATGCCCCGGGCCAGTTGCCCGGGGGTGAGCCGGGAGGCCGCGTTGTAGGCACCGCGGAACTTGAAGGCGCCCACCCGCTGGAAGTTCTCGCACTTGAGGTGGACCTCGGCGCCGACGAGCGCGTCGAGGGTGCGCGAGCGCAGCACGGGGGTGCGGTGGGCGACGCCGCTGAGCCGGGCGGCGGCTTCGCGGACGTCGTCGAAGGTGACCGGCGGGGTGGTGGTCGTCACGCGTGTCCTCCATCGGTGGTCGGGGCGTGGGCGGCGCGCGCCTGGGAGAGGTAGCTGTAGGCGGACGCGCGGGAGATGCCGAGGCGGGTGGCGACCTGCTCGACCGAGTGGCGCACGGCGAAGACGCCGTGCTCGTCCAGGCTGTGGAAGAGGTCCAGCCGCCCGGCGCGGTCGAGGCCCGCCCAGGCGCCGCCGCCGGCGGGGCGGTGGGCGTCCAGGACGGCCTCCACGACGGAGTCGATGTCGCCCGCGAAGGTGGTGACCGGTGGTTCCGGCGCGCCGCCGCCCGCACCGGCCAGCGCGCCGAGCAGCGCGTGGGCCTGCCGCACTGCGGTGATGTCGACGTTGAGGCACAGCGCGCCGAAGACGGCTCGCGTGGAGTCGCGCAGCAGGATCGTGGACGACTTGACGAGCGCTCCGGTCGGGGTACGGGTGACGTAGTTCAGTTCGTCCCGCGCGTCGTCGCCGCGCGCGATCATGCGCAGCCCGATCTCGCTCATCGCACCGCCCACCCGGCGTCCGGTCACCTCACCGGCCAGCGCGACGACCGACCGCTCCGGCCGCCGGTAGTCGTGCAGGACCGCCTCGCACACCGGCCCGAACGTCGCCGCCAGCCCGGCGACGACCGGGCGCAGCGCGGCGAGGACCGCGTCACGCTCCGCATCGAGGGCCTGGTCGGCCGCCATGAACGCTCCCCGTCCGTCGACGCTCCGGCCGGCCCTCCACCGCCCGGACACCTCTTCAGACTACACGTCCAACCTTTGGACGAAAAGTCCAATTCCCCTCGCCGTCCCCGCCCGTAGTGATCACGGGCCTCGCGGGTACGCCTCGTAGGACCGGAGGAAGAGCAGGACACCTCACAGGAAGGACGTTCCAAGCACACTCCAGCGGCGGACGGGGCGTCCTCCGACCCCTCGCGTACCGTCCTGATGCGGTACGGCGGGCTCACCCTGCTCACCGACCCCAACGTCCCGCACCGCGGCCAGTACGCCTACCTCGGTCACGGTCTGGTCAGCCGCCGTCTGACCGAACCGGCCGTCGACGTCGGCGACCTGCCGCGGCCCGACGGGATCGTCCTGTCGCATCTGCACGGCGACCACTGGGACCGCCGCGGCCGCAGGCACCTGGACCGTTGCGTGCCGGTGCTGACCACGCCGCACGCGGCACGCCGTCTCAGGGTCGTGCACCGCCTTCCCCGCACCGCGGGGCTGCGCACCTGGCAGGGGTTCACCCTCCGGCACGGCGACGTACAGGTCCGGGTGACGGCGCTGCCGGGCCGGCACGCCGGGCACCCCCTGGTTCGCGGGCTGCTGCCGCCGGTGATGGGCACCATGCCGGACGGCGGGCGAACGGCTGCTCGCCGAACTCGTCCAGGTCCGCCCCGTGCACGCCGTCATGCGTCAAGTAGAGCGCCCTCAGCTCCGGCGGCAGGACACAGCCAAGGACACGCTCGCTCTGCGCGATCTGCTCAAATGTGGCGGGCGCGCGCAGCAAACCGTGCGACCGCGGCGCGTACTTCTGAAGCCACCCCTCAATGCGCCGCCACGCCGCCTCCGCTCGAACCTGCTCACTCATGCGATGCCGTCACTCCTGCTCCCTCGGAAGCGTTGAGCGACCCCGCCCTATCCATCCGCCCCGTGGTACGAGGGATCACACGCGACTGCGACAGCCGTGCGCGGCACAGAGTCGGTCGGGGGCGCGGCAGTAGGTGTCCAATCGCATGGCAGCGAGGGACGAACCTCGGCCTGGTCCGCCGTCGGAATCGGGTCCGGTGCATGCCGCGTATCGGCATTGAGAGCCTCTGTCGCGACGTACCCGGCCACGCTCATCATCAGAGCCACCGCGACAAACACCTGCATCGCCCGGCACACCGACATCCCCCAGTCCCACAACCGGCCGGGCCGTCCAACCCCTCGGCACAGCCCCTCTGCCACAGCGCACGACCCTATCGCCTCAATCGGAACGCGTACCAAGGGGATCTCACACCGTCCGGAAACGCGTGGGTGGGCCGGCCCGGCCTGTCGCACGGAAGTCATGAACGGGCATCAAGACGCACGGGACGGGACGCTCAACCGCGTCCATGACCACGGTCATCGGCGGCCAGCGGGAGCACACTGCAGAAATCGCCACAGGGGTCCCATGCCTGTGTAGTTGCGGCGGCCTCGACGACGGCATCCGGCAACGAGCCTCTGATCTCACCTGCGTGTGCAGTCCCCCTTGCACGTACCCCCGGCCGGCCGAAGACCAATCGCTTGGTACGACGCCTACGAGGGCGCATGACGCCAGACGCCCGACCGGCGGCTTCCAGAGGGTCGGACAACCGTTTGGGCCCCGGCCAGGACCCGGCTGTACGTTTCGGGCGACACCGTGGTGTACGACGGTCTCGACGAGATCGCCCGGCGCTTTCCCGCCGCCGACCTGGCCGTGCTCCACCTCGGGGGCACCCGCCTGCCCGGCGGCTTCGTGGTGACCATGGACGGCGCGCAGGGAGCGGCACTGGCCCGGCGCCTGGACCCCCGGGCGATCCTGCCGGTCCACTACGGCGACTACACGGTGATGCGCTCCCCGCTGGAGGCGTTCCTCGCCGAGATCGACGCGGTCGGCCTGAGCGACCGCCTGGTCCACTGCCGGCACGGACAGCGCGCGCGGATCACCACGACCGCCGGGACGGCACCGTCGGTCTCCTGAGCCCGGCCGAGGCCGGCCGACGGGGCCGGAGCCGCCGCGGATGCGCCCGGCCGGGCCCCCCGGGTACCCGGCAGGGGCCGATGGGCCCGGTGTGACAAGCGGCCCCAGGGGAATTGAGTCCTTGAGGGGAGGGCCCGACCCGGCAAGACGGTGGTGAGCGTCGTGACAGCAAGCGACGGAACCCTGCACGAATCTGCCGCCCCGTGCGTCGATCCACTGGGCGATCCATTTCTGCGGACACGTTTCGCGCTGCCGGTGCGACCCGCGACGTTCCTGCGGCGGGAGCGGCTGGTCAGGCATCTCGGGCAAGCACTGCTGACACCGCTGACGATGGTCAACGGTTCCGCCGGGGCCGGCAAGACCCTGTCGGTCGCGGACTGGGCCTCGGGCCTCGGGCAGCCGGTCGCCTGGCTGACCCTCGACGCGGCCGTCCAGAGCCCCGGGATGTTCTGGGCGCATCTGCTCCAGGCGCTGCGCACGGCCGGTGCGCCGGTGCCCGGTGAGATCGGCTTCCCCGCCGACGCCGGTCAGGTGAACCACACACTGCTGACCCGGCTGGCCGCGGAGCTCGGCACCCGGGACCGGCCGGTGACCGTGGTGCTCGACGAGTTCGACCGGATGACCGCGCCGGAGATCTCGCAGCAGCTGGAGTTCGTCCTGCGCCATGCCGGGCCGGGGCTGCGTCTGGTCCTCGTCACGCGGACCGAGCCGCTGCTGCCGCTGCACCGCTACCGGGCAGCCGGTGAGATGACCGAGATCCGGGACGCCGAGCTGGCCTTCACACCGGAGGAGGCGGCCGCGTTGCTGGAACTGCACGGTCTGCGCCTGTCCGTGCGGGCGGCACGCGACCTGGTGGACCGCACCCGGGGGTGGGCGGCCGGTGTGCGGCTGTGTGCCCTGGCCGCGCAGCGCAGCCCGGACCCGGAGGCCTACCTCAAGGAGTTCGAGGCCGGCCACAGCACGGTCGCCGACTTCCTGCTGGCCGAGGTGCTCAAGCGGCAGCCGGACCAGACCCAGGACCTCCTGCTGCGCGTCAGTGTCCTGAACCGCTTCCGGGCCGATCTGGCGAACGCCCTGACCGGACGGGACGACGCCGAGCCGATCCTCGCCGGACTGCACCGCGAGAACGCCTTCGTCGAGGACCTCGGGCACGGCTGGTACCGGCTGCACCCGCTGTTCCGGGAGATCCTCGGGGCCCACCTCCGCGAGCGATCGCCGGGACTGGAGCCGGAGCTGCACCGGCGGGCCGCGCACTGGCTGCGGCGGTCCGGTTCCCTTCCGGAGATGCTGTCCCACGGCGCCGCCGCCGGGGACTGGGAGTTCACCTCCCGCGCGCTGGTCGACGATCTGGCGATCGGGCAGTTGTTCACCGGCCTGCGCTCCGAGGACCTGGCCGCGCTGTTCGCCGGGCTGGAGCCCGGGACGACGAGCCTCGCCACGGACCTGGTCCGTGCGGCGCGTGACCTGTCCCGGTCCGACCTGGACCGGGGTCTGGTCCACCTCCGGCACGCCGAGCGGCGGCTGCCCGCCGGGACGTCCGAGCCCGCGCCCGCCCGGCTGAGCTGCGCCCTGCTGGAGGCCCTGGCGGCGCGGCTGGCCGGTTCCCCGGACCGTGCCGAACAGGCCGCCGACGTGGCCCGGGAACTGCAGCGGGAGGTCCCCGCCGATCTGCTGGACAGGCACCCGGAACTTCCCGCGCTGCTGCTGACCCACCTGGGCTCCGCCCGGCTGTGGGCCGGACGTTTCGCCGAGGCACGAACCGCGCTCGACGCGGCGGCCCGCAGTCCGGGCGGCGCCGCCACGGCACTCGCGCGCAAGGAGTCGCTGGAGCACCTCGCGCTCATGGACTACCTCGACGGGTGGCCGGGCAGGGCGGAACGCAAGGTCTTCACGGCGATGACCGAGACGGAGCGGTTCGGCCTGCCCCAGCCGTCCGGCTGCGGACTCGGACAGCTCGTGCTGGCCGCGGTGGCCGTCGACCGGAACGACCTGGGCCAGGCCGAGGCCCTCCTCGGGCAGGCGTCCGAGTCGGCGGCACCGGACCCCGTCACGGCCGCGGGCCGGTCCATCGCGACGGCCCGCCTGCTTCTCGCCCGGGGCCGGGCGCGCGCCGCGCTGGCTGCCACGGACGCGGCCGTTCCCGCCGACGTGGACTCGCCCTGGGCGAGGAGCCAGGCCGCGCTGATCGCCTCGTCCGTCCAACTGGCCGAAGGACGCCCGCAGGCGGCCGCCGAAACACTGGAACAGGTGGCCGCCGGGCAGCCGACGTGCGCCGTGGGCGCGGCGCGGGCCCGTCTCGCCGCGGGCGACCGGCACGCGGCCCTCCGCCTCCTCGACGACGTGACGGCCCGAGGGAGCAGCGGACCGGCGGTGCTCGTCCGCGCCACGCTGGTGCGGGCTCAGGCCGCGAACGCGGCAGGCGACGTCGCCACCGCCCGCCGCCTTGTCGCCCGGGCGCTCACGGAAGCCCGGCGTGAGAAGCTGCGGCGTCCCTTCGTGGAGGCCGGAGCCTGGGCCGGTCCCCTGCTCGCCGGGGCTCCGCTGCACGCCCTGGCAGCGGGCTGGCTCCTGCCGGCAGCCGCCGCCCGAGACCGGTCGCTCCCCCCGGAGACCGGAGCCGCTCCGGTGCTGGTGGAGCAGCTGAGCGCACGGGAGCGTGATGTCCTCCGGCGGCTCGCCCAGACGATGTCGGCCGAGGAGATCGCCGCCGACCTGTACGTGTCGGTGAACACGGTCAAGACGCACCTCAAGAGCGTCTACCGGAAGCTGTCGGTGAACCGGCGCGGCGACGCCGTACGACGGGCACGCGAACTGCGCCTGCTGTGACCGTCCGCGGGGCGCCACGGCCGCCGCCCGGCTCAGGGCCCGTCGCCCCCGGCGCTCTCCCCCGTGGCGGGTGAGGTGCCAGGGGCGACGGGCGCGGTGCCATGGAGGCGGCGGCGAGCTCGAGGGCCGCGGCCCGGGTGCGGATGCCGGCGGGCAGGGCCGACTCGGCGAGGTGGACACCGTGAAACACTGGCGCGCTCTGATCGTCCTGGGGACGGCCCAGTTCCTGATGGTGCTCGACACCTCCGTCATGAACGTCTCCATCAGTCAGCTGGTCCACGACTTCGACACCGAGGTCACCGCCATCCAGGCCGTCATCACGCTGTACGCGCTGGTCATGGCCGCCTTCATGATCGTGGGCGGCCGTTTCGGGGACATCCTGGGACGCCGTCGCGTCTTCCTGCTGGGTATGGCCGTCTACGGAACCGGTTCGGCCGTGACCGCCGTCGCGCCCACCCTGTGGGTGCTGGCACTGGGCTGGTCGATCGTCGAAGGGCTCGGCGCCGCCCTGGTGCTGCCGTCCATGGCGGCTCTCGTCGCCGAGTCCTACCGCGACCGGGACCGCTCCGTCGCCTACGGCGTCATCGGTGGTCTGGCCGGTGCCGGCATCGCGGTGGGTCCGCTGCTGGGCGGCTGGGTGACGACCTATCTCACCTGGCGTCTGGTGTTCGCGGGCGAGGTGCTGGTGGTGGTCGCCGTGCTGTGCTTCCGGAAGGCGATCGCGGAAGGCGCCCCCAGCGGCCGGCGCCCCGGACTGGACGTCGTCGGCGCCGTGCTGTCGGCGGCCGGGCTCGGGCTGGGCGTGCTCGGCGTGTTGCAGAGCAGTTCGTGGGGGTGGCTGCAGCCCCGCAATCCGCCGTTCACGGTCCTCGGCTTCGCCCCCACGCTCTTCGTGATCACGGCCGGGGTGATCCTCCTCGCCCTCTTCCGGGCCTGGGAAAGGCGCCGGGAGGCCCGCGGTGCCGACCCGCTGGTGCACCTGTCCCTGTTCGGCAGACCGCCGCTGCGTTCGGGGCTGATGACGCTGCTGAGCCAGAACCTCATCCTCCTGGGCCTGTTCTTCACCATTCCGCTGTATCTGCAGGTGGTGCAGGGATTCGACGCCTTCCAGACGGGACTGCGGCTGCTGCCGGTCTCCGCGACGATGCTGGTGGCCTCCCTCGGCGCCGCCCGGCTCGGGAGGTCGATGGGACCCCGACGGGTGGTCCGCCTGGCGCTGCTGACGCTGATGGCGGCTGTCGTGTGGCTGCTGGCCACCATCGACCCGGTCATCGACGACGCGCAGTTCTTCGGGGCCATGGCGCTCCTCGGCATCGGCATGGGTCTGCTCGCCTCGCAACTCGGCAACGTCGTGCAGTCCAGCGCCGGTGAGGAGGAGCGCAGCGAAGTCGGCGGGCTGCAGTTCACCGCCCAGAACCTGGGCTCCGCGCTGGGCACCGCTCTCATCGGGTCCCTCCTGATCGGTGCCCTGGCCCAGGCCTTCACCACGCATGTCGAGGACGACCCCCGTGTGTCGGACGAGGCACGCCGGCACACCGGCATCGCCCTTGAGGCCGGGGTCAGTTTCGTCTCCACCGACCAGGTCCGTTCGGCTGCCGAGCAGGTCGGACTGCCCCCTTCCGAGGTGAAGGCCGTCACCGACTCCTACGCCTCGGCCCAGCTCGACGGCCTGCGGGCGGCCGTCCTCGCGACCGGGGGCATCACCCTCGCCAGCTTCCTGATCACCCGGGACCTGCCCACCGGCGGCACGGCCCGGGGCGCAGCGGAGCCGGCTGCCTCCGAGGACGCCGTCGGTGAGCGCTCGGAGCGGGGACGGAGGCGGTGATGTCCCGGCCGGCGCGGCGCTCCCTCGACGGTGTTCGTTCCACCGGCCGGGCGCCCTGCTCACCTCCGCAGGGTGAGGCCGCGCTGCGCCCCCGCGGCGGACCATCGGTACATAGGCGGTTGGCCTGGCGGAAAGTCGCCCGCGGGAGAGCAGCCCATGCAGTATGAGATCCGCGTCGACGGGCATATGTCGGAGACGTTGACCAGCGCTTTTCCCGAGCTGGAGCACGTGGTGATCTCCGGCCAGACGGTGCTGTTCGGGCCGCTCGTGGACGAGGCGCACCTGTACGGTCTGCTGGCCCGTTTCCAGTCGCTGGGGCTGCACGTGGTGGAACTGCGGCGGCTGCCGGAGTGACGCGGGCGCGGAGCGGACCAGCGCAGCGGAACGGTGCAGCGGAGCGCCGGTGTCACGAGGGGACCTCGTGACACCGGCGCGGTGATCGGCCGTCGGGACGGTCACGCCCCAGGGTGACGGCCCCGTCCGCCGGTCGGATCAGGAACCGCTCCGGCTCTGGGCCTCGGCTCGCGCGATGGTCTCGGCCTCGCCCTCGGCCAGCCCGATCGCGACACCGTACGCCTGGGCGATGTGGCCCGCGGCCGACATGACGCGCGCGGTCCCCACCACAGGCGCGATCGCGACGAGCAGGTCCTGCAACTGCTCGATCGTGAAGTCCGCCTTGAACGCCGGGTCGACGTGGGCCAGGTACGAGATGGCCGGCGCGTCCATGGCGACCAGAGCGGCGATGCGGGTGAGGACGACCGACCGCTCGTCCATGTTGCAGCGCTCCATGGCGTCGATGGTCATGGCGGCGAGCGTGTCGAGAACGGGGGCGTCGGATGCAGTGGCCATGGTGAACCGCCTCTCGGTGCTGTAGGGGAGGGCGAACCGCCACCCGCCTGACGCGGGTCCCCGGTGCCCCGGCGATCCGGTCTCAGCCTAGGCGCACCCGCCGGGCCCCGCGCGCGGAACCGGCCGGCGCCGGCCGCGACGCTTTTCACCCGCAGGGGGTGACCCGCACCCGAGCGGGGCGCGGTGACGCTGGCCCGGTGTGGTCCCCGGCCCGGCGGGCCGGACTCCCGCACGGACCCCGGCGGCTGCGGCCACCAGCGACCGAGGAGACTCCATGGGGACGACCAACGCTTCCGCATCCCCGGGCCCCGGCGGTGACGAGGGCGGCCGGTACGTCATGACCGGCGACGAACACGCCGAATACGAACGGCTCCGCCGAGCCGCCGCCGCACGCCACCGCGTGGCGCGCCGGGCCGGGGCCTCGGTCCTGCTCCTGCTGGCTCTGTTGCTGGCCCCGGTGGCGGTCGTCGCGGCCTGGGTGCACGACGAGGTCACCGACACCGACCGGTACGTGCAGACGGTCGCACCGCTGGCGTCCGATCCGGCCGTGCAGAAGGCGGTCACCGACCGGCTGACCGAACGGGTGGTCGCCAATGTGGACGTGGAGGCGGTGACGGCGTCGCTGAGCAACGCGCTGGCCGACGCCGGGGCCCCGCCGGCCGTGGTGGACCGTTCGAAGGCCCTCGCCGGGCCGCTGCGCGCCGCCGTCACCGACGTCGTGCACCGCACCGTCAGCCGCGTCGTCACCAGCGACGCCTTCCAGCAGGCGTGGGAGGTGTCCAACCGGCGCGCCCACGCGGCGGTGGTGAACATGCTCACCGGCGAGAACAAGGGCGCCCTCCGCGCCCAGGGCGACACGGTCGTGCTCGACCTCGGCACGGTGGTCGACCAGGTCAAACAGCGTCTCGTCGACGCGGGCTTCGAGAAGGCCACCGCGATCCCCGCGCCCGACCGGCAGATCGTCCTCTTCCAGGCCGACAGACTGTCCGAGGCGCAGGCCGGCATGCGGCTGCTGGACGTCGTCGGCAGCTGGCTTCCCGTGCTCACCGTCGTGCTCGCCGCCCTCGCCGTCTGGACCGCCCCGGCCCACCGGCTGATGCTGCTGGTGACCGCGACGGGCGTCGGCGTCATGATGGTCCTGCTGCTCGTCGCGCTGGCCGTCTTCCGCCGCGTCTACCTGGACGCCGTACCCCCGACGGCGCTTCCCCCCGACGCGGCCGCGACGATCTACGACACCTTCGTCCGCTTCCTGCGCGACAGCACCCGCACCCTGCTGGTCGTCGCCGTGATCACGGCGCTGGCCGCATACCTGTACGGCCCGGGGCGCGCGGCCCGTGCCGTGCGCTCCGTGGCGGGGCGCGGCACCACCGGCGCCGGCCGTGCGCTGCGCCGCACCGGGCTGCGGACCGGCCCGGCCGGGCGGTGGCTGGACGCCCACCGGGCGTGGACCACCGGCGCGGTCGTCACGGCCGGAGTCCTGGTGCTGGTGTTGTGGAACCACCCCACCGTCGGGGCCGTGGCCCTGGTCCTCGGCCTGGTCCTGGTGGCCATGACCGTCCTGGCCGTGCTCGCCGCCACGGCGGAGACCGCCCCGGGCGCGCCGTCGCCGGCCGGTGAACCGGGCCGGGCCGGGCCGTGAGCCGACACGTCCTCCCGGCGGCACGCTCACCCGTCCCGGGTGAGGCCCCCGGGGACTGGCGTGCGCACGCTGAAGGTGAAAAGGGAACGGCTTGGGGCATACGGGGCAACCGAGCCCGGGACGGAGCAGAGAAATGGGCACAACGACGTATCTCGCCTACGACTATCCGCTGCTGAGCGCGTTCTGGACCCTCCTGTGGTTCTTCCTGTGGATCATGTGGTTCGTCCTGCTCTTCCGGATCATCGTCGACATCTTCCGCGACGACACCCTCGGCGGCTGGGGCAAGGCCGGCTGGCTGGTGTTCGCCATCGTGCTGCCGTTCCTCGGCGTGCTGGTGTACGTCATCGCCCGGGGGAAGACGATGGGCCGGCGAGAGATCGAGCACGTCCAGAAACAGCAGGAGGCCTTCAACGCCTACGTCCGTGAGACCGCGGCCGGCGGCCAGCCGAGCAAGGCCGACGAACTCGCCAAGCTCTCCGAGATCCGGGCCCGCGGTGACATCTCCGACGAGGAGTTCCGCCGGGCCAAGGACCTCGTACTGACCGGGCACAGCTCCTGACGCCTTCCGGCACCGCCGCGTCCCGTCACCGAGCACAGTCAAGGAAACGAGGCAGAACGATGACCGCCACTCATGCGCCGCAGGCGCACAGCACGAAGTACGCGTGGGCCGCGGGCCTGATGGTGTTCGCTGCCGTGATGCTCACGATCCTGGGCGTACTCGACGTCTTCCGCGGCATCATGGCGATCGCCCAGGACGACGTCTTCCTCGCCACCCGCAACTACGTCTTCGAGTTCGACCTCACCGGCTGGGGCTGGGTCCACCTGATCCTGGGCGCGGTCGCCGTGATCGTCAGCATCGGGCTGTACACGGCGGCGACCTGGGCGAGGGTGGCCGGCGTGGCCATCGCCGGGCTGGTCATCATCTCCAACTTCCTGTCCCTGCCGTACTACCCGGTGTGGTCCGTCATCATGATCGCGATGTCCGGGTTCATCATCTGGGCCCTGTGCGTGGCACGGAAGGAAGATTTCGCCTGATCCCCCTCGACCGCGCGCCTCGGGGCGACAGACAGGTCACACAGCGCCGGACGCTTTCCGGGCGGGTGAAACCCCGCCCCCGGAAGGTGTCCGGCGTCCGGCGGCCACCCCGGCAGCCCGGAAGGCGTCCGGCGGCCGCCCCGGCAGCACCGGAAGGCGTCCGGCGGGCGGCCGTCACGGCTGCGGCCGGAACGCCCGGAGTTCGTCTCCGCCCGGCTGGACGATGCCGTAGGTGCTCTCGGGCACCTCGTTCCAGGCGCCGGGGAAGTCTCCGAGAGGCTCGGAGACGATGAGGCGGGCCGTGTCCGGGAGGTCCCTCAGGTACTCGGTCTCCGGACGGCGCGACCGCAGGGCACCCACCCTGGTGCTGTAGTACAGCGAGCGCGAGGCGCCCTCGCTCGAGTACCGGAAGGCCCACAGCCGCTCACCGTCCGCCACCGCCACGGTCATCTGCAGGGGGTGGCGCACCCCGTACGCGTGCCCGGTCCGCTCGATGAAACCTGCCATGCGCTCCACGGCGCCGGGCGGATCGTCCGTGAGACCGAACGTGAGGGAGAGGAAGAACATCAGCTCGGAGTCGGTGGAACCCTCGATATCGCTGTAGAGGGCGGGATCGACGGCCAGAGCCAGATCACGCCGGAGCCGGGCGAATTCACCGATGGATCCGTTGTGCATCCAGAGCCAGCGCCCCTTTCGGAAAGGATGGCAATTGCTCTGCTGCACGGCCGTGCCGGTGGTGGCCCGGATATGAGCGAAGAAAAGACCCGAACACACGTGATGGGCGACCTCTTGCAGATTCTGGTTGTTCCAGGCCGGACCCACGTCCCGCAGAACCCCCGGCGTGGGCAGATCCTGGGCGTACCAGCCGATTCCGAATCCGTCACCATTGGTGGTCTCCACCCCGAGACGGGAGCGGAGGCTCTGATCGATCAGATTGTGTTTCGGTTCGAACAGGATTCTGCTGAGAAGGACGGGTGTTCCCGAATAGGCGATCCAGCGGCACATGATGCTCCGCCCTCCCGAAAGGAAATAGGAGATCGCGAGTCGGGCCAGGGGCGCCCACCCACCAGTATGCACGCGGCTCGCCGCCGTGTATTTTCCGCGGCCCGCGCTGCGTGAGCGCCCCTTGATCTGTTCGGGTGAACGACCGGCCCGTGCCCGCTGCCCGGCGTGCGGGTGGGGAACAGACGCCTTTGACTGAGGCGGACACTTCCGGTTTTCGCGGACCCTCTGGAGGCGGCATGGCAGGGCGGCGCTGGACGCGCGACGCGGCGGGGGCGGCTCTGGCGGCGCTGGCCCTGACCACGACGGCCGCGTGCTCGGACGACTCCGGGACCCCCTCGTCCACCGGGAGCGACGCGGTCTCGGCCGCCTCCTCACTCGCTTCCGAGGCATCCGACGTGCTGGCCTCGGCCACGGCGGAGGCGAAGCGGCAACTGAACGAGGTCAAGAACGGTGTCGACGCGCGGGACGAGGTCAAGATCGGCCGTGTCACCACCGACAGCGAGGGGCGCGCGACGGCGACCGTGACCGCGCACAACACCGCCGACGCCACCAAGTCCTTCGCCGTACAGGTCAACTTCAGGGACACCGGCGGCAACCTGCTCGACACGGTCGTCCTGACCATCGACGACGTGGTGGCCGGCAAGTCCGCCGAGGGCACCGCGCGCAGCAACCGGAAACTCTCCGGCCAGCTCCGGGCCGAGATCGCGGTGGCACTCCGCTACTAGAGGCGGGACGGCACCCGGGTCAGCGCACCCTTCCTCGCGGCTTGAGCGGCGTCGTCGGCAGTTGCGGGGCCGGCAGCGGGTCGCCGTCGTAGCCCCTGACCACCCCGAATCTCGAGCCTTCCATCCAGTCCCGGCGGGCCTGTGCGATCTCCTCCTGGGACCGCCCGATCCAGTTCCAGAACATGATCAGCTCCTCCTCGAACGGCTCGCCCCCCAGCAGCATCAGGCCGGCCTCCGACTCGGCGCGCAGCGGGAGTTCGGTGCGGCCGCAGCCGAGGTAGAGCATCGAGCCCGGCAGGACCGGCACACCGTCGACGTGCGCCTCGCCGGACATGGACAGCACGGCGTACTCGAAGTCGGGCTCCAGCGGGAGGCGTGCCTCGGCGCCGCGGGCGAGGGCCAGGTCCGCGCCGACGATCGGGGTGTACGTGGTGCCGGGCGAGGTCGCGCCGTCGAGGTCGCCGAGGATCAGCGTGGCCGTCAGGCCGGGCGCGGTCACGACCGGCAGGTCCGCGTGATGTTCGAAGCGGGGGTCGGTGTGACGGTGGCCGTCCGGCAGGGCGACCCACAACTGCGCGCCGTGCAGGAAGCGGGCGTGCGCCTTGGGGCTCTCCTCGGAGTGGCTGATGGCCCGGCCGGAGGTCATCAGCCCCAGCTCGCGCGGGCGGATCGTCTGCAGGCTGCCGGTCGAGTCGCGGTGCAGCACCTCCCCCTCGTGCAGCCAGCTGACGGTCTGCAGGCCCATGTGCGGGTGCGGCGGCACCTGCATGCCGGGCTCGTCGGCGATGTCGTCGGGGCCGTAGTGATCGACGAAGCACCAGGCGCCGACCATGCGGCGGCCCAGGTTGGGCAGCAGGCGGCGGACCTCGGAGGACTCACCGAGCTTGACCCGGCGAGGGCTGAGGAGTTCACGCACCGGCTCCGCCACGACGAAACCCCGGCCACCGCACGGGGCGGGAACCGCCTCGCGATCAAGATTGCTCATGCGGCCAACCTAACCCCGTCCGCGGGCGCGCGTCAGTCCCCCACCGGGGGTGATCCGCGCCGGACCGGCGGAGCGCGGCCGCCAGGGCCGGATGGTGGAATATTCAACCTCCGGGTGTCGTTGTCAGCCGTGTCGAAGGAGGTCTCTGGTGGAGACGACGTACTACAGCCACGGAACACCCGCGGAGCGCTGGGAGCGCGCCCGGATGTTCTTCGACGCCAGGAACTACACCGCCGCGGCGCGCGTGCTGGCCACGCTGGTCGAGGAGGTGCCGGAGCAGACCGGACCGCGGCTGCTGCTGGCGCGGGCCTACTACCACTCTGCCCAGCTCAGGCGCGCGGAGGCCGAGTTGCGCGTCATCGTCGAACGCGACCCGGTGGAGCACTACGCCCGGCTGATGCTCGGCCGGACGCTGCAGCGGCAGGGGCGGCACGAGGAGGCGGCGTCGCACCTGCGCGTCGCCGCGGCGCTCGCGGGGGACTTCACAGAGATCTGAGCCGCGGATCGCAGGGCGGGGCGGGGGCGGTTCCCCGGATGCTTGGGCATCTGGTCGACCGTGGAGGCGGTGAAGAGGCTGCGGGTGCCGAGGCCGGCCAGCAGGAGCGGGGGGTA
>NZ_JAYMHD010000068.1:0-3141 GCF_035656535.1 Streptomyces sp. H51 | reverse complement strand
GCCGGCCCTTCCTGATCTCACTCCGCCTCCTGTGACGCCATATCAACCGACCCAGCCACCATGCCCCCCACCATCCAACGCAAAGAAGGCATCATCTGATGCTTCTTCGGCGATCGGCCGGCAATGAACACGGCTCGTGCGGTGAGCCGGCCCGGTCCGGCCGCGCAGAGAATTCGAATGCGCACGCTCTCCGCAAACGGAGAATGAACGGCCCCTGTGCCGCGCTACCGTGAAGTGCGCGTCGAGGACTTCGTGCTGCCCTGCTTGAGCGTGTTGTCAGCGCACGTCGACGTAGTCTCCCGTGGCGCTGACCGCGGAGGCGGTCGTGGTGCCTGCGAAGGAGAAGCGGTAGTAGCCGTCGACCGACGCCGTGGTCGTCGTCTTCAGGGAGCCGGTGGAGTCCGACTTGATCGTCTTCAGCGTGGTGTAGGTGCTGGAGCCCTTCTTGCGGAACTGGAGCGCCACCGGCTGGCTGGTGTAGCCGTGGTACTTGTGGTCCTCCCAGTTGGCCCGGGAGAGCTTGCCCGTGACCGTGATGGTCTTGCCCTTCGTCACCGGCTCCGGCGATGCGTCGGCCGTCAGCTGCGAGTTGCGCTGGACCAGGACGGTGCCGAGGTCGTAGGCGATCTTCCTCTGCCAGCCGTAGGACCCGTGGATGCTGACGGACTCGATGCCGACGTGCCAGGTACCGGCGTCCGGGTTGAACAGCTCCTTGCTGTTCGGGCCCGGATAGATGTCGATACGGCTCGTGCAGGTCACCGGATAGTTCTTGCTCGGGTCCGTGTAACGGGTACAGGTCCCCGGGCCGTCCCCGAACAGCACGTTCTCCGGGGCCTTGGAGGAACCCCGGTAAATGAACGGGCCCGTCTGCAGCCACGACGAATCGGACAGGTCCTTCCACCCGGTCCCCTTGAAGGTCACCGTGACGGAGACGTGGTTGACCGTCCCGACCTTGACCGCCTTGGCGATCTTGAGGTCGGAGAAGTCGACCTGCAGATCTTCGAACCGGCCGGTGCTGCCGAGGGCCTTGCCGTGCGTGTCGCCGGCGACGCGCTTCGCGCCGTCCGCGTGGGACGACGCGTTGTCGGCGTGTACCGGGGAAGCGAGGAAGGCGGCGAGGGCCACGACGCCGGAGGCTGCGGCCACGGTGACTGGGATACGCATAGGGTCTCCTGCGTACAGAAGGTGGAAACGAAGTCCGAGTGACCACGGATCCGGTGACTCGGGCCCCAAGAGTAGTCAGGGAATCAAGTTCCCTGTGCTGAGGCTCCGTTGAATTAAGAGTGCTCAATTCTTGAATTCCGTTTCGCGAGTACTACGGCATAATCAACGAAGTAGATCGGTTGAGTAATCACTGAGCGTTTCGAGCGGCCACCGGTCGGGTATCGGGGTGGCCTTCCGGGACGCGCGAGGCTCCCGCGTCGTGGAGAGAGGTGTTCGACGCCTACGTCACCGCCGTCGTCGGCCTTCTGCCCCGCCGGGCGCCCGGGCTGCCGCGGGTCCCGGGGGGCACGGATCCCGATCACGTCCTGCTCGACGGAACGCTCACCGAGTGCGACCGGGCCGGTGACAGCCGGGCCGACTTCTCCCGGAAGCAGCGCCGCCACGGCGTGAACGTGAGATGCCGGGCTGCGCGTAGACGCGGCCCGGCCGACGGTCCTCCCCTGGAGACGAAGGTCGATGCGGGCGCCGGTAGGCAGCGGGAATAAGAAGCCCGCGCATGCAATTGATCTGTGGTGAGCGCGCTCCGCGTCCGCGGGGTGCGCCACCCGTACGCCGTCCGCCGTCCGCTCAGGACACTGACAAGGAGTCCGTGTGACCTCCCTCTTCACGCCCTACGATCTCAGGTCGCTGACCGTCCCCAACCGCATCTGGATGGCCTCGATGTGCCAGTACAGCGCCGAGCCCGAGGGCGAGGCGGTCGGCGCTCCCACGGACTGGCACTTCACGCACCTGGCGGCACGGGCCACCGGCGGGGCAGGACTGATCATCACCGAGGCCACGGCCGTCAGCCCGGAGGGCCGGATCAGCCCCTATGACCTCGGCATCTGGAACGGCACCCAGGCCGCCGCGTTCCGCCGCATCACCTCCTTCCTGACCTCGCAGGGCGTCGTGCCCGGCATTCAGCTGGCGCACGCCGGGCGCAAGGCGTCGACCGAGCGGACCTGGGTCGACCGCGGCCGGCAGATCCGCCCGGACGAGCCCTACGGCTGGCGGCCGGTCGCCCCCAGCGCGCTCCCCTTCGACGCCTCCGCCACCACTCCCGCCGAACTGACTGCGGACCAGATCCGGGACGTCGTCCGGCAGTTCGCCCAGGCCGCCGAACGCGCCCTGGGCGCGGGCTTCCAGGTCGCCGAGGTCCACGGGGCCCACGGTTACCTGATCCACCAGTTCCTCTCCCCGCACAGCAACCACCGCACCGACGAGTACGGCGGCTCCTTCGAGAACCGGATCCGGTTCGCCCTGGAGGTCGTCGACGCCGTGCGCGCGGTGTGGCCGGACGAGCTGCCGGTGTTCTTCCGCGTCTCCGCCACCGACTGGCTCAGCGAGAATCCCGAGGACGACCGCGAGGGCTGGACCGGCGACGACACCGTCCGCCTCGCCAAGGAGCTGCAGGCCCGCGGCGTCGACCTGATGGACGTCTCCACCGGCGGCATCGCCCCCGACGCCCGGATCGAGACCGGTCCCGGTTACCAGGTGCCGTTCGCCGAACGGGTGCGCGACGAGACCGGCATGCCGGTCGCCGCCGTAGGACTGATCACCGAGCCCGCCCAGGCCCAGGAGATCGTCGCCTCCGGCCGCGCCGACGCCGTTCTCCTGGCCCGCGAGCTGCTCCGCAACCCCTACTGGCCGCGCCACGCTGCCGCCGCGCTCGGCGGCCGGGTGCCCACGCCCGCCCAGTACCACCGGGCCTGACCGAACGGTGGGCGGGACACCGGTTCCCGCCCACCGGCACGGGCCGGCGCCGCCCCCGTGCCCGTTCGCGGCTCGTCACGACGCCGGCGTCGTGCACCCGTTCGGACACCCCACACGTGTGTCAGCAGCCTTCCTGGCCCCCGGTCGTCCCCTAGGGTCTGTCGTCAAATGATCTTTGGTCGGGGATCATGGTCGGGTGATACGTCGCCATGAACTGTCGGATGC
>NZ_JAYMHD010000067.1:84837-248146 GCF_035656535.1 Streptomyces sp. H51 | reverse complement strand
GGCGCAACGCACCCCCGCGATGCTGCCGTGGGCGCAACGCACCCCCGCGATGCTGCCGGCACCCCCGCGAACCCCCGCGATGCCGCCGTGGGCGCAACGCACCCCCGCGATGCCGCCGTGGGCGCAACGCACCCCCGCGATGCCGCTGCGGGCGCAACGCACCCCCGCGATGCTGCCGTGGGCGCAACGCACCCCCGCGATGCTGCCGTGGGCGCAACGCACCCCCGCGATGCTGCCGTGGGCGCAACGCACCCCCGACCGAACAACTGCGGACGCGAACCGCGTCACACCTGCTCGGCCCCCGCGACCTCGGCGTCCGAAGGCTCCGCCTCCCGAACGTCCCCGCCCACAGCCCCGGCCGCCGGAAGGACACCGGAACCCGAGGACACCACGGGCCCCTCCGTCCCGCACCACTGATGCAGCGCCCGCCGCACCCGCTCCTCGCAGCCGTCCGGGTCCGACTCGCCGTCCACCCAGGCCGCGTAGCCGTCCGGCCGGACCAACAGCACGGCCACGCCACCGAGTTTGGCCACCGGCCCGGCGACCCGGACCGGACAGACCCGCGACCCCCACGCCTCGGCGAGCGAGGCGGCACGCCCGTCCGCGGTGAGGTCGAGCAGCAGAAAGCGGCCGTCGCGCATCAGCTCGTACAGCCGTACCGGAGCCGCCTCCGGCCGCGGCACCGTCAGATCGGGCACCCGCTGCCCCGAACGCACCCGCAGACCCCGCCCACCGAGCCCGAGCCCACCACGCCCCAGCCCGGCCCGCCCGCCGTACCCCGCCCGCAGCCCCGATATCGCCTCCCCGGCGAACCGGCGGATCCGGCGCTGCCCGAGGAGCCGCCCCAGCATCACCCGGCGCAGCGTGGTCACCGCCGCCGACGGACTGGTGGCCATCCAGGTCGCCCGGTCGGTGGCCCGCAGGATGCGCTCGGCCTGCGGCCGCCGCTCGGCCTCGTAGGAGTCGAGCAGCCCCGCCGGCGCCCACCCCTGTACCGCGGCGGCCAGCTTCCAGCCCAGGTTGACGGCGTCCTGGATCCCCAGGTTCAGCCCCTGCCCGCCCAGCGGCGAGTGCAGGTGCGCCGCGTCCCCGGCCAGCAGCACCCGCCCGGACCGGTACCGGTCAGCGATCCGCTGGTGGATCTTGAACCGGGCGAGCCAGACGGGATCGTACGGCTCCGGGTCGAAACCGAGCGACCGCGTCATCAGGTCGGCCAGCTCCTCCACCGTCACCGGCTCCCGCGTCCAGGGCCGGTCCCGGCGCGCCACCGCGATCCGGTACAGCCCGTCACCGTACGGCACGGTCACCACCACTCCGCCGCCGCGGGACAGCATCAGCACGTCGTCCGGCGGCTGCCGGCGCAGCCGTACGTCGGCGAGGACCGGCGAGATGTCGTACGTACGGCCGCGGAACGCGATGCCCGACAGTTCGCGCACGGCGCTGTGCGCGCCGTCGCAGCCGACGACGTAGTCGGCGCTCTCCTCCCACTCCCCGCTCTCGCCCCGCACCTGCACCGTGACGCCGGAGCCGTCCTGCTCCAGGCCGTACACCTCGGCCCCGCGCTGGATGATCACTCCGAGGTCGAGGGCCCGCTGCTGCAGCACCTCCTCGGTACGGCTCTGCGGCACGACGTGCAGCGCGGGGAAGCGCGTGTCGAGTTCGGTGAAGTCGACGACCGCGCCGCGCGCGGGCACCATGCGGCCCACCGGCCGTCCGACGGCGGTCAGCGCGTCGGCGTGCCCGCGCAGGTCGAGCACCTCCATGGTCCTGCTGTACAGGCCCATGGCACGGGACTGCTCGGACGTGGTGAGGCGGCGTTCGAGCACGGTGCAGGACACTCCGGCGGCGGCCAGTTCACAGGCCAGCGCGAGTCCGGTGGGTCCGGCTCCGGCGATGATGACGGACTGTTCAGGGGTGTTGCCCACGGGTTCCTCCTTGGATGTCGGTCAGCGGTTCGGCCTGGACGGGCCGGACGCCGGTTCGGCGGGGGGACCGCTGAACCGGGCCGCCCACGCACCGGCGCCGGTTACGAGGGCGCCGAGCAGCAGCCGGCCCGGGGCGCCGGGCCGCACCACGAGGAGGCGATCTCGCCGCACCGCTCGACCGGCACGCCGGTCCGGCTCTCGGCCTGCTCACCGCGGGCGACCGGGACGTTCAGTCCGGCGCCCTGCGGGAAACCGATCCACTCGTCGAGGGGGCAGCTGCGCATGCGGGTCGGGTCGTGCAGGACCTCCAGCTCGTGGTTGAGCGTGTCGATCTCCGGGTCCTCGTTGGCCTCCGGGCCGATCACGGCCAGCCGTCCGCCGGACCGCAGCAGCCGGGTCATCTCGGCGACGGCCTGCGCGGTCTCGACGGTGACCGACCGCTCCGCCGCCGGTGCGCGGAAGGACTGCGGCATCGACGGCGCGGGGTCCAAGCCGACGAGCCGGGCCGGGTGCTCGTCGGCGAAGGACAGCGCCAGGTGGCCTGCGCCGCCGGCGACGTCGCAGATCACGCTGCCGGTCTGCGAGCCGAGCGTCTCCGTCGTCGGGCTCGACCAGTGCACCTCACCGGTGGCGAAGTCGCCGGTGATCTTGTCGAAACGCCGGCTGGAGAGCGTCTCGGTGGCGGGCATGTCGTCCTCTTTCCTTCGGCGGACCGGAATGACCGGGAGGTACAACGGTGCTGATGAAGCTGACGGCGCTGACGGACCGGACGACGCCGCTGGAGCCGACGGATCCCCCCGAGCGCCCCCCGGCACCCGAGCGCCCCCCGGCGCCCGCCCCCGACCCCCGCCGCCCGCCCCCGACTCCCGTCACCAAGCAGGCACCACCAGCGAGCTGAGTTCCGCGAGCGGATCCCGGGCGGGGCCCGAACCGCACGGGTTGAGCGTGTGGCCGAGCCCTTCGAGCACATGGACCCGGACCGCGGGCGTGGGGGAGCCGATGAGGTGGCGTGCGGACCAGTCGGCGTAGACGGTGGGCTCGAAGACGACCGGCGGCAGTGACGTGTCGAAGCTGTCGACGAAGCCGATCAGGTCGTGGCCGCCGTAGACGAGTTCGATGGCGGGGATGCGAGAGGTCAGGAAGACGTCTTCGTCGACCACGGTGCCCACCAGGACCAGCCGGTCCGCGCGCGCCGGCGCGCCCGACTCCAGCAGTCGCAGCAGGGCCTGTCCGCCGAGCGAGAACCCGATCAGAACGAGCGGCCCGGTCAGCAGGTGGCGGTGGCCGTCCAGCAGCTGCCGCAGCCGGTCGGCCCGCGCGCGCACGTCGGGCTCCCCGGCGGGCGTGCCGGGGTCCCGGGCGGGCATGTCGCACTCCAGCACCTGTGCGCCGGAGCCGACCAGACGGTCCGTCAGCCGCCCGAGCAGCAGGTCGTCCCGGCCCTCGCCGTCGAGGGCCGAGACGGCTCCGGGGCCGGCGAGCAGCACGGTGCGGCTGGCCGGCGCGGCGGGGAACGACCGCCTGGTGCGGTACGCCGTCCCACTGCCGTCCCTGCGCCACCGCAGGTGCCGGTGGACCCGGTGCACCCGGTCGACCTCATGGGGTCGCTGGACCTGACGGTGCCCCTGGATCTGATCGACGCTCATCGGATCACCTCCGGCACACGGCGTCGGCGAAGCTGCCGATGCGCTGCGACGGCACGTCCACGCTGAACCGGTCGAAGCCGATCTCGCAGGCCTCGGCCGGTTCGTCGTGCGGGAAGTTGTCGGGGGTTCCCTCGAGGGAGATCTCGCAGTCCCCGGTGAGCGTGCAGGAGGCCCGTACGTGTCCGGTCGGGCACCGCAGCTGCTCGGTGCCCAGCGGCGAGGCGGTGCCGCCCCCGAGGCGGACGGACTCGATCGCGGCGTCGGCCGGCCAGGGGGCGTGGGCGCGCAGGGCGTCGGCGACCTCGTCGGGCGTCAGCCGCTCGCCGTGGTCGGCCGTCACGTTGATGTCGTGGTCGTCCCGGCCGATCCGCAGCGCGGGGTTCTCCCGGAGCAGCCGCGCGAGACCTGTGCCTGGGCGCACGGCGGTGGTGCCGACTGAAGCAACCGTCTTGCTCATCGCGACCTCGTCTCCTCACACCTCGTCGGACTCGGCCGTTCCCGGCCCGTCCCTCTACGGGCCGGGAAGGCCGTGCGGCGCCCGCCCCGGTGTGTCCACGTCGGGGTGCTCGTCGGGCGCGCTCCCCGGCCCGTCCCTCTACGGGCCGGGAAGGCCGTGCGGCGCCCGCCCCGGTGCGTCCTCGTCAGGGGCTCGTCGGGCGCGCTCCCCGGACCGTCCCTCTACGGGTCCGGGAGGTGGTGCTCCGCTCCGGTCGTCACCCGGGTGGATCAGATCTCGACCTCGATGACCGTCGCCTCGGTGATGTTGGTGGGCTCCACCAGGGTCTCGGCGGGTGCGGTGGCCGACGCGGCGCCGACGGCGCTCAGGGTCACGCCGTCCTGCCCCGGCTCCAGGTGGATGCGGATGACCTTCTTCTCTTCCGGCATGTCGTGTTCCCTTCACTGATGGGGTTGCGGCTCGGTGCGCCACCCGCGGACGGGGCCCGCTCACGTCGTCGGGAGCGGGAGCGGTGGGGCCCGGCGGATCACCGGGCGGGGCCTGCGCTACCGCGGGGTGAGCGTCAGGCGTACGTCGTGCTGCTTGCGCTCGCGCCAGTAGCGGCCGGCGCGAGCCGGAGGATCAGCTCCCGCGCCGAGGCGGCCAGTCCCGCCTGTCTGCCGAAGTCAACGGACGTTGAACTCATGACGCGTTGAACTCTACGAGAGGTGAATAACCTTGGCAAGAGGTGGTGAGCGGTCGGAGTTCCGCGCGCCCTGTGGTGCGGCGGCCGGAGTCGATGCGAGGCTGAAGATATGAACATCCGTTTTCTGGGACACCGGCGCGAGCCTTCACGGCCCCGTGACGCGGAGGGCCTCGCCGACCTCCTGGCCGAGTGCGAACTGCTGCGCTCCCAGGCGGCCCGGGAGGGTGTGCGGCTCGACGACTCCGCCGGCTCGCTGGAGGAACTCGACCAGGTGCTGCCGCGCTGGCGCGACGACGAGGAGGCGCTCGCCTGGCTGGGCAACGACGCGGGCCTGTACCTGGGCACCGTCATCGTGCGGACGGTGCCCGGCGCCGGGTGGGAGATCCGGCCCGACGGCCAGCCCGTCGTCCGGCTCGCCTCCGGGCGCGAGTTCGACGTGGTCGACGCGGGCCGGGAGTGGGCGGCCGGCGGCGTTCCCGAGCTGTCCCAGCTGTACGCCGAGGTCGCCGAGGCGTGAGCCGCCGCCGCGTCTTCGCCTCGGGCGGCGGCTCTCCAAGATCGTCGAGCGCCGGCCGGAGGGCAACGGGCGCGCGAACCTCGACTACGATGTTCCGCTCACCCCACGGTGAAGCCCGAACCGCCTTCAGGGGCACCGCTGCCGGGTGGGGCCCACGGTCCTCGCGACCGCGGGGGGCGGCAGTCGCAGAGCCATACCCGGCCGGCGCCGGCCGGAGATCACTGCTCGCGCGGCGGGACCGACACGTACGACGGGTCGTCCGCCGGTGAGGAGAAGGTCAGCCGCGCGCCGGACGGGTTGTGCTCGACGCCCACCGGGCGCACGCACCCCGACCGGCGCACGCACCCCGACCCGACGCGTCGTCACACGCGGCCGGGAGCACGGCCGAAGACGCGGCCGGAGGGGCCGGACCTCCGCCCAGGCCCCGCCCAGGCCCCGCCCGGGCCCCGCCCGGGCCCCGCCCAGGCCCCGCCGGACCTCCGCCGCGTCACCACCGAACGCCGGCTCCCCGCCGCCCCCACCCGCCCCGCCCTCCTGCTCCCGGCCCCGTGCCGCCGGTATCAACCGGCCCGGTGCGAGGTGCGGTCCGGCGCCGGTGCCGGCGTCGGCTCCGGGGACGAGGCGGGCAGCGGCGTCTGCGCGGCCCGTGTCACGTCGGCGACCAGTTCCACCACGTCCGGGCCGTACGCCTGCGAGTTGACGACCCGCAGCAGCAGGACGAAGGAGTGGTTGCCGTACTTGCGGGACAACCGCTCGTGATTGCGGGCCAGATAACGTGTGCCGGCCTGGTTGTCGATCGCGCGCTGCCCGCAGAACAGGAACACCGGCCGTGTCCCGCGGCGTTCACCGGCGGTCAGCCGGGCGAGGATCACGTACTCGCTGCGGCCGCCCTCCAGCCGGTATCGTTCGCTGCCGATCAGGAACGCGGCCCGGTCCGGGCCCGGTTCGGCGTTCACGTCGACGCGGACGCCGGGCAGCAGGGAGTCGAGATGGGCCGCCATCCGGCGGTTGGACGCCGGGCCGCCGACGCAGAACTCGGTGCGCTCGCCGAAGCCCTGCTGGGCGGCGTCGTGCGCGACGACCTGCGCGTGCGCGTTGCAGTCCTTGATGAGCGCCGAGAGTTCCAGCAGCGCGAAGACGTCGTGGCGCTTGACGGACAGTTCGGCGCCGCCCGGCTCCCGGTTGACCACCAGCAGCGTCTCGGAGTTGTCGGGCAGCCCGAAGAAGGCCTGCTTGCGACGGAGCCTGCGCTTCCACAGATAGGTGCGGGCCAGCCAGCCGAGGGCCGCGCTGATGCCGGCCGCGACCACGCCCAGCACGATGTTGCGCACGTCGTCATTCATGGGCGCGCATGGTAGCGGGCCCACGCAAACCCGTGTTCGAGCACCGCTTCACGCGCTCCTGACGGGGCTCCGGCGATGCAATAGGCTGCGCGGACGGTTCCTGACTGGAGGTGCGCATGCGTCGGCCTGTCTTACGGAAACTGCCGGTCCTCGTGGTGTCGGCCGCGGTGGTGTCGGTGGGGGCGGCGGCCCCGCCCGCCGCCGGGACGACGGCCCCCGAGAAGGTCCCGGTCGCCGTCGGCTACGGCGGCGCGGTCGCGAGCGTCGACGCGGACGCCTCGGCGGCCGGCATCGAGGTGCTCAGGAAGGGCGGCAACGCCGTCGACGCGGCCGTCGCCACCGCCGCCGCCCTCGGCGTCACCGAGCCGTACTCCTCCGGCATCGGGGGCGGCGGCTACTTCGTCTACTACGACGCCAAGTCCCGCACCGTGCACACCATCGACGGCCGGGAGACGGCGCCCCTGACGGCCGACTCCGGCCTCTTCCTGGAGAACGGCAAGCCGCTCGCCTTCGCCGACGCCGTCAGCAGCGGCCTGAGCGTCGGCACGCCGGGCACGCCGGCCACCTGGCAGACGGCGCTGGAGAAGTGGGGCAGCAGAAAGCTGCGCACGGTGCTCGCGCCGGCCGAGCGGATCGCCCGCGAGGGCTTCACCGTCGACGACACGTTCCGCTCGCAGACGGCCGCCAACGAGACCCGGTTCCGGTACTTCCCGGACACCGCCGAACTGTTCCTGCCGGGCGGACAGCTCCCGGTCGTCGGGTCCACCTTCAAGAACCCCGACCTCGCCCGCACCTACGAGGAACTCGGCAGGAAGGGCACCGGCGCGCTCTACCACGGCGACCTCGGCGACGACATCGTCGACACCGTCAATCACCCGCCGGTGGACCCCGCTTCGGGCTGGAACGCCCGTCCGGGCGAACTGTCCGGCAAGGACCTCGCCGCCTACCGCGCGGGGCTTCAGGCGCCGACGAAGACCTCCTACCGCGGTCTCGGCGTGTACTCCATGGCGCCCTCCTCCTCCGGCGGCACCACGGTGGGCGAGGCCCTCAACATCCTGGAGGGCACCGACCTGTCGAAGGCGAGCGAGGTCCGCTACCTGCACCGTTACATCGAGGCGAGCCGCATCGCGTTCGCCGACCGCGGGCGCTGGGTCGGCGACCCCGCCTTCGAGGACGTCCCGACGAAGGAACTGCTGTCGCAGAGGTACGCCGACTCGCGGGCCTGCCTCGTCAAGGACGACGCCGTCCTCAGCAGCCCGCTGGCCCCCGGCGACCCGCGCGACCCGGCCGCCTGCGCGTCCGGCGGCACGGCGGCCCCCACGACGTACGAGGGCGAGAACACCACGCACCTGACGGTCGCCGACAAGTGGGGCGACGTCGTCTCCTACACCCTCACCATCGAGCAGACCGGCGGCAGCGGCATCACGGTGCCCGGCCGCGGCTTCCTGCTCAACAACGAGCTGACGGACTTCTCCTTCGCCCCGGCCAACCCGGCCGTGCACGACCCGAACCTGCCCGGGCCGGGCAAGCGGCCGCGCTCGTCGATGTCGCCCACGATCGTGCTCGACCGGCACAACAGGCCCGTGGTGGCCTTGGGTTCGCCCGGCGGGTCCACCATCATCACCACGGTGCTGCAGACGCTCACCGGGTTCCTCGACCGGCACCTGCCGCTGGTCGACGCCATCGCCGCGCCGCGCGCCAGCCAGCGCAACACGGCGCAGACCGAACTCGAACCGGGCCTGTACGACAGCCCGCTGAGGACGCGACTGGAGGCCATCGGCCACTCCTTCAAGCCGAACGCGGAGATCGGCGCGGCCACCGGTGTGCAGCGCCTGCCCGACGGCAGGTGGCTGGCAGCCGCCGAGAAGGTCCGGCGCGGCGGCGGCTCGGCGATGGTGGTGCGCCCGGCCTCGTAGACCCGGCGGTGGTGGTGCGCCCCCGCGCCTCGTAGGTCAGGCGGTGGTGGCGCGCCCGGCCTTGCAGTGCGTGCGGGCGGTTCGCGCGGGCGTGGCGCTCACAGTTCGGGGGCGGGCGGCAGGTCTTCCGTGGTGAAGGCGAGCCGCCCGTCCTCGACGCCCACCGTGACCCGGCCGCCCTCGACGACCCGGCCGTCGAGGAGCAGCTTGGAGAGCTCGTTGTCGACCTCGCGCTGGATGGTGCGGCGCAGCGGGCGGGCTCCGTACTCCGGCTGGTACCCACGCTCGGCCAGCCAGTCGACGGCCGCGTCGGTGAACTGCACCGTCACGCCCTGCGCGTGCAGCAGCCGACGGGTCCTCTCCAGCAACAGGGCGGTGATCCGCCGCAGTTGGTCACCGGTCAGCTGGCGGAAGACGACGATCTCGTCGATGCGGTTGAGGAACTCCGGACGGAAGTGCTCCCGCAGCGGCCGCAGGACCTGCTCGCGCCGCGCCTCCTCGTCGGCGTCGGTGCCGCCCGCCCCGAAGCCGATGCCCGCGCCCCGCCGCGTGATCGCCTCCGAGCCCAGGTTGCTGGTCATCACGATGACCGTGTTGGTGAAGTCCACCGTGCGGCCCTGCGAGTCGGTCAGCCGTCCGTCGTCCAGGACCTGGAGGAGGATGTTGAAGACGTCGGGGTGCGCCTTCTCCACCTCGTCGAGCAGCAGCAGCGAGTACGGGTGCCGGCGCACCACCTCGGTGAGCTGTCCGGCCTCCTCGTGGCCGACGTACCCGGGCGGGGCGCCGACCAGGCGGCTGACGGTGTGCCGCTCCTGGTACTCGCTCATGTCCAGGCGGACCATGCGCTCCTCGCTGCCGAACAGCGCCTCGGCGAGCGCCCGGGCCAGCTCGGTCTTGCCGACGCCGGTCGGACCGAGGAAGAGGAAGCTGCCGATCGGCCGGTCGGGGCTGGCGAGCCCGGCGCGGGAGCGCAGCACCGCCTCGGAGACGACGCGCACGGCCTCGTCCTGCCCGACGACCCGCTCGTGCAGGTGCACCTCCAGACCGAGCAGACGCTCCTTCTCCTCCTGGGTGAGGCTGCTGACCGGGATGCCCGTCTGCCGGGACACCACCTCGGCGACGGCCTCGGTGGTGACCTCCAGGTGCTGCCCCTCGTCGGCCTGCTGGTCACCGCCCGCCGCGGCGATCTGCTGCTTCAACTCCACGATGCGGTCGCGTAGTTGGGTGGCCTGCTCGTACTGTTCGTCGGCGACCGCCTGGTCCTTGTCGAGGGTGAGCTGCTCGACCTCGCGCTCCATGGTGCGGACGTCGGTGCCCTTCGTCTTCGCCCGCAGCCGCACCCGGGCGCCGGCCTGGTCGATCAGGTCGATCGCCTTGTCGGGCAGCCGGCGGTCGGTCAGGTAGCGGTCGGACAGCTCCACCGCCGCCACCAGCGCCTCGTCGGTGTACCGGACCTGGTGGTGGGCCTCGTAGCGGTCGCGCAGCCCGCGCAGGATCTCGATGGCGTCGGGCACGGACGGCTCGGGCACCAGGATCGGCTGGAACCGGCGGGCCAGCGCCGCGTCCTTCTCCACCCGGCGGTACTCCTCCAGCGTGGTGGCCCCGACGACGTGCAACTCGCCCCGGGCCAGGGCCGGCTTGAGGATGTTGCCCGCGTCCATGGCGCCGCCCTCGCCGCCCGCGCCGGCGCCGACCACGGTGTGCAGTTCGTCGATGAAGACGATCAGCCGGTCGGAGTTGGCGCGGATCTCGCCGACGATGTTGTTCAGACGCTCCTCGAAGTCGCCCCGGTAGCGGGTGCCGGCGACCACGCCGGTGAGGTCCAGGGCGACCACCCGGCGCCCGGCCAGCACGTCGGGCACGTCGCCGTCGGCGATGCGCTGCGCGAGCCCCTCCACCACGGCCGTCTTGCCGACGCCCGCGTCGCCGATCAGCACCGGGTTGTTCTTGCCGCGGCGGGAGAGCACCTCGATGGTCTGCTCGATCTCGTCGTCCCGCCCGATCACCGGGTCGATGCGGCCCTGCCGGGCGAGGTCGGTGAGGTCGCGCGCGTACTTGTCCAGGGTGGGCGTGCCCGTGGACCGGGGCCGTTCGGCACGGCCCTGCGGCGTCTCGGGCGCCTCGGACGGGCCGGACGGCGCGTAGCGGGCCGAGTTGAGAATGTGCCCGGCGGCGGAGTCGGGGTTCGCGGCGAGCGCGCTGAGCACGTGCTCCGGGCCGATGTACCCGGCGCCGGCGGCCCGGGCCAGCTCGTGCGCGTCCAGCAGGGCCCGCTTCACGGCCGGGGTCAGGGACAGCGAGGTCGGCGGCGGCGTCTCGCCCGCCGGGTGCTGGACCGGCCCGGAGCGTTTGTCGATCTCGGTCGCCAGTGAGTCGGGGTCCGCGCCGGCGCGGCTGAGCAGGCTCCGGGTCGGTTCGGCGGCCAGCGCGGCCCGCAGCAGGTGCTGGGTGTCGAGGTCCCGGCTGCCGTGCTCGGCCGCGTACTGCGCGGCACCGCGGACGAGATCCCGCGCGGGCTGGCTGAGCAGCCGGCCGATGTCGATCTGCCGCGGGCTCTGGCGGGGGCCGCCGAAGAAGCGGGCCAGGAATTCACCGAAGGGGTCGCCCTCCGGGCCGAGGTAGCCGCTGGTCATCGTGTTGGGTCCTTCGCTGACGACTGTGCCGGAGTCGGGCGGGTAACCCGGACAAAGGGCGCTCATGCCACGATGGCACGTTCTGGTCCGTCGAGCACGTCCAGCGCCCGCGCCGGGGCCGTGAGTCGCTGCCCTGCGCCACCCCGCCCCGCCCTGGCCTGACCTGGACCGCCACGTCGCCCCAATTACTATACCGGTATTACTATGGCGTCATGGTGCGCACCCCTCTCACCCCCGAAGAGCGCGAGCGCGGCGAGCGGCTCGGCAGGCTGCTGCGTGAGGCCCGCGGCGGGCGGAGCATGGTGGACGTGGCGGCCGAGGCGGGCATCTCCGCCGAGACCCTCCGCAAGATCGAGACGGGCCGTGCTCCGACGCCGGCCTTCTTCACCGTCGCCGCGCTCGCCGGTGCCCTCGGGATGTCGATGGACGAGCTGGTCGGCCGGTGCGCGCCGGTCCCGCTGTGAGCGGCGGTCGCACGTCACGTTCCGGCAGGATCGGCGTACTCCGCGTCGGGCCCGAAAACTCCCTGTAGCGCCGCCGTAACACGGCGGGTGTTGGCTACGGGCCGGAGTATTCCGGTCTGGCGGGAGTTGGGCGATGGCTGTGGATCGACTCCCCGGCAGGGTACGGGAGTTCGCGAACTACCTGAACGGCCTGCTGGGGCGCCTGGACCAGGGCGGCGGCTGGTGTGCGGTGTTCTGGCAACGCGACCCGGACGGGATGCGGGCGTGCCGGGACGGACGCGAGATGCCGCCCTGGGACGTGGTGGAGGCGCTGCTGCAGGATCTCGCCGCGGCGGCCGGGCCGGGGCCCGTGGCCCATGAGCGGGAGCACGCCCGAGCCCTGCACGCGGCGGCGGCCGCCGCGTACGACGCCCGGCCCGGCGGCCGGGACGCCCTCGGCGACCGGTTCGACGTCATGCTCCGCGAGCAGCGCTACGCCGCCGAACGCCTGGCGGAACTGGGCCGCGCGCTCGCCTGCGCCGCGGGTCGCGAGGAGGCCGACGCCCTGCGCGTCGAACTCGCCTGGGCCCGCGACGACCACGAGCGGGCCACCGCCCGCTGCGCCGAGCTCCGCGGCCGTATGGACGCCATGACCCACCGGGCCGCCCATGGCCGCACCGGCACGCCCGGGGCGACCGGTGCCCGTGCCGGTGCCGGCCCGGCGGGCGGTGCCGCGCTCCACGGACCGGAGGCCCGGTCCGTGGAGGGTGCCGTGCCGAGCGGCGACGTCCGGCCCGCCGGAGGATCCGTGTCCCGTGCCGCCGCCGGCGACACCCGGCACGTGGCGTTCCGCGCCGGCCTCCAGCGACCCGCGCGTGCCGACGCCCCGTCCCCGGGACGCGCCGATGCCCGGTACGCGGAGCGTGTGGGCGCCGAGCGTGTGGGGGCCGAGCGTGTGGGCGCGGCGCGGCCCGTCTTCCGGATCGAGGCCCGGGCGGAGACGGGCGTCCTTACCGCCGACCCCGGTACCTCCGGCGGTGGCCGTGACGGCGTACCGCGGCGGTGGGACGTCGGGGCGGGGAACGGTGGCGCCGTACCGCGCTTCCCGGGGCGCGACCGGGCGGACGCGGAGGCGTCCTCCGGACGGCCCGGTTCCCCGGAGGCGTGGCCGGCCGGAGCAGCCGACGCAGTCGGAGCGACCGGAGCGACCACAGCAGCCGACGCAGCCGGAGCGACCGACGCGGCCGGGGACGCCGGTGTGGGCCCACGGTCTCCTGGTGCGGCGTCCGCCGCGACGGCCCCGCCGCGACAGCCGTCGGGCGACGGCGCCAAGTCGCGCAAGCGGCGCCGGGGCAGCGCCCGGTTCGCCGGGATGGCGGACGAGGACGCCGCTCCCGTGACCGTGCCGCCGGCCACCGGGCCGGCCCCGTCCGCGCCGGACGCGGCGGGCGCCCGTACGCCGCGCGGCGCCCGGTTCGCCGGCGCGGCCGAGGCGGGCCGGCAGGCACACGGGGCACAGCGGGCACGGCGGGCGCGGGTGCCGCAGCCGCAGGCCGAGCCGGTGGACGGCGAGGCCGTGCGCGAGGTCGCGGCCGCCGTCGAGTCACTGCTGCGGCTGCGCGCCGAGGGGCGCAGCGGGGAGGCGCACGTCCTGCTCGTCGAGGCGGCCTACTGGCCCCCCGGCCGCTTCCCGCTGCTCGCCGCCGAGCTGCAGCGCGCCGGGCTCGGCGCCGACTGGGCGACGCTGTTGTGGGAAGCCGCGTCGCTGCCCGCCGACCACCTGGTCGCCGCGGCCGACGCGCTGGTCGCGGCCGGCCGGCCGGCCGACGGTGAGCGGATCCTGCGCCAGGGCGTCGTGCGGCCCGCCGCCGAGATCGGCGAGGCCGTGCTGGGCCTCGTCGCCGAGGGGCGCCGCCGCGAGGTACGGGCACTCCTGGACGCCTACGTCCGCGTCCGCACCCCCGAGGAGGCGGTCCGCAGCGCCGAGCCCGACCCGCCGACCCTCGCCCCGCTGCTGCTCCAGGCCGCGCAGGGCGTGTCCGACGAGCGGCGCTGGGACCTGGTCCATGCCTTCCGGGTGGCCGGTCTCGCCGCCTGACACCCCGCCCGGCCTCCCCACCGTCCGCACCGGCCACTCCACTCACCCACCGGAGTGCGAAACGTGATCGACTCCGCGGGTTGACGACGATGGTCTTGGCAAGGCCGTCCCGGAGGCTTACGTTCATCCCTCTACGACCTGCGACTACGGGCGTAGAGGCTCTGACGTCCCGTCGAAGGAGCAGCTCATGGCCCACGTCGTACGCGCCGCTCTGGTTCAGGCCACCTGGACCGGCGACACCGAGTCCATGGTGGCGAAGCACGAGGAGCACGCCCGTGCGGCGGCCCGCCGGGGCGCGAAGATCATCGGATTCCAGGAAGTCTTCAACGCCCCCTACTTCTGCCAGGTCCAGGAGCCCGAGCACTACCGCTGGGCCGAGCCCGTGCCCGACGGCCCGACCGTGCGCCGTATGCGGGAGCTCGCCCGGGAGACCGGCATGGTGATCGTGGTGCCGGTGTTCGAGATCGAACAGTCCGGCTTCTACTACAACACCGCCGCCGTCATCGACGCCGACGGCACCGTCCTCGGCAAGTACCGCAAGCACCACATCCCGCAGGTCAAGGGCTTCTGGGAGAAGTACTACTTCAAACCCGGGAACGCGGGCTGGCCGGTCTTCGACACCGCCGTCGGCAAGGTCGGCGTCTACATCTGCTACGACCGCCACTTCCCGGAGGGCTGGCGGCAACTCGGCCTCAACGGCGCCCAGCTGGTCTACAACCCGTCGGCCACCCACCGCGGGCTGTCCAGCCACCTCTGGCGCCTGGAGCAGCCCGCGGCGGCCGTCGCCAACGAGTACTTCGTCGCCGCGATCAACCGGGTCGGCGTGGAGGAGTACGGCGACAACGACTTCTACGGCACCTCCTACTTCGTCGACCCGCGCGGTCAGTTCGTCGGCGACGTGGCGAGCGACTCCAAGGAGGAACTCCTCGTCCGCGACCTCGACTTCGACCTGATCGAGGAAGTGCGGCAGCAGTGGGCGTTCTACCGCGACCGGCGGCCCGACGCGTACGAAGGGCTGGTGCGCCCGTGAGCGAGGAACTGCTGGGCCGCCACCGGGCCGTCCTGCCCGACTGGCTCGCCCTCTACTACGGCCGGCCGATCGAGATCACCCACGGCGAGGGCCGCCACGTCTGGGACGCCGACGGCAACAAGTACCTCGACTTCTTCGGCGGCATCCTCACCACCATGACCGCGCACGCGCTGCCCGAGGTCACCAAGGCGGTGAGCGAGCAGGCCGGCCGGATCATCCACTCCTCGACCCTGTACCTCAACCGGCCGATGGTGGAACTCGCCGAGCGCATCGCCCGGTTGAGCGGCATCCCGGACGCCCGCGTCTTCTTCACCACCTCCGGCACCGAGGCCAACGACACCGCCCTGCTGCTGGCGACGACGTACCGGCGCAGCAACGTGATCCTGGCGATGCGCAACAGCTACCACGGCCGCTCCTTCAGCGCCGTCGGCATCACCGGCAACCGCGGCTGGTCCCCGACCTCGCTGTCCCCGCTGCAGACCCTGTACGTGCACGGCGGCGTGCGCACCCGGGGCCCGTACGCCTCCCTCGGCGACGACGAGTTCGTCGCCGCCTGCGTCGACGACCTCCAGGACCTGCTCGGCCACACCCGGCCGCCCGCCGCCCTGATCGCCGAGCCCGTGCAGGGCGTCGGCGGCTTCACCTCACCGCCCGACGGCCTGTACGGGGCCTTCCGCAAGGTGCTCGCCGAGCGTGGCGTGCTGTGGATCGCCGACGAGGTGCAGACCGGCTGGGGCCGCACCGGCGACCACTTCTGGGGCTGGCAGGCGCACGGGCAGCACGGCCCGCCGGATATCCTCACCTTCGCCAAGGGCATCGGCAACGGCATGTCCGTCGGCGGCGTCGTCGCCCGCGCCGAGATCATGAACTGCCTCGACGCCAACAGCATCTCCACCTTCGGCGGCACCCAGGTCACGATGGCGGCGGGCCTCGCCAACCTCGCCTACCTGCTGGAGCACGACCTCCAGGGCAACGCCCGGCGGGTCGGCGGGCTGCTCATCGAGCGGCTGCGGGCCGTCGCCGCGCAGCTCCCGCACGTCCGGGAGGTGCGCGGACGCGGCCTGATGATCGGTGTCGAGCTGGTCCGGCCCGGCACGGACGAGGCCGACTTCGACGCGGCGGCCGCCGTGCTCGAACAGGCCCGCGCCGACGGGCTGCTCATCGGCAAGGGCGGCGGCCACAACACCAGCGCCCTGCGCATCGCCCCGCCGCTGTCCCTCACGGTGGCGGAGGCCGAGGAGGGCGCCGCGATCCTCGAACACGCGCTGCGGAGCATCCGGTAGCGGCAGACGGCAGACGGCAGACGGCAGACGGCAGGCAGCACACAGCACACAGCAGACGGCAGACAACAGGCAGCACACAGCAGGCAGCAGACGGCAGGCAGCAGACGGCAGGCAGCAGTGCAAGGGCGAGCGAGTCGAAGGGCACGACGGCGGCGAGAGGGCGGCGAGAGGGCGAGCGTGCGGCGGCCCGAGGGGCCGAGCACGGTCGCCCTCTCGCCGCGGGCTCCGGCACCCGGAGGCGAACCGAGCCGCAGAAAAGGGGAACACCGCCATGACCACCACCTTCGGATCCCCGGACCGCCCGGAACCGCCGGAGCACCCGGAACCGGCCCTGTCCGTCCGCCAGGTGCTGTCGCTGGAACGGGTGCTCGCCGGCGAGCCCGAGGTGGTGGCCGGCGCCGCCCGGCTCGACCGGCCGGTGCGCTGGGTGCACGTCGCCGAGGCGTCCGACGTGGGCGTGATGCTCAGCGGCGGCGAGATGGTGCTGACCACCGGCGTGCTGCTCGCCGGCGACGAGGAGAAGCAGGCCGAGTACATCCGCTCGCTGCACCACGCGGAGGCCGCCGCCGTCGTCCTGGGCCTGGGCCGGGCGTTCCCCACCCCGCCGGACGTCATGCGGCGGGCCGCCGAACGGTGCGGGCTGCCGCTGATAGTCCTGCACCGCCCCTTTCCCTTCGCGGAGCTGACGGAGGAGGTGCAGTCCCGGCTGGTGCGGCGGAAGTTCGCCGCGGTCAGCCTCTCGGAGTCCGTGCGCACGGCCCTCACCGGCCTGATCACCACCGGCGCGCCCCTGCAGCGCCTGCTCGACGAGGTCGCCCAGCACAGCGCCTGCCCCGTCGTCCTCACCAACCTCGCCCACCGGGTCCTCGCCACGGCGGGGGAGCGGCCGGCCGTCGACGACGTGCTGCGCGACTGGGAGCGGATCTCCCGGCAGGCATGGGGGCACGACCCAGGCCGTTCAGGCACCGGGGGAGGCAGCGAGGGCGACGGCTGGATCCGCGCCGAACTCGGCGGACGCGGCGAGCGGTGGGGCCGGATCGTGCTGTGCGGTTACCGCGGCGACACCGCCACCGGACGGCTGCTCGCCGACCGGGCCGCCGAGGCCCTCGTCCTGCACCGCATGCTCGGCTCCAACACGGGCTGCAGCTGGGAGGAGCAGTCCGCGCAGAGCCTGCTGACCGACCTGGTCAGCGGGGTCGTACCGGCGAGGCAGCTGCTGCCGCGCGCGCGTGCGGCCGGGCTGCCGGTCAACCGGCGCGCCTTCGTGCCGCTGGTCGTGCGGGACAAGGACCCCGCCCGGCTCGACCGGGTGCTGCGCATGCTCGGTCTGTCCGGACTGGTCGCCGAACTCGCCGACGGTGCCGTCGCCGTGCTGCTCAGCCTCGCCCGCGACCAGGACGCGCAGGCGCTCACCGCCCACTTCGCGGCACGGCTGCGCACCGAGTCGGGGACGCCGGGGACGGTGGTCGCCGCGGCCGACCCGCGCACCGCCTGGGACGACGTGCCCGCCGGGCTGCGCGAGGCCCAGCACGTCGCGGACGCCGTCGCCGACTCCGCGGCCGCCCTGGACCTGCCGGCCGTCGTCCGGCTCAGGGACGTGCACCTGCGCGGCCTGATCCGGCTGCTGCGCGACGACCCGCACGTGCAGTCCTTCGCCGAACGCGAGCTGGACGGGCTGCTGCGCGGGCCGGAAGAGGAGAGGGCTGCCCTGCTGTCCGTGCTGCGCACCTACCTCGCCACCGGCCGCAACAAGTCCCGCACCGCCCAGCTCCACCACGTCTCCCGGCCCGCGCTCTACCGGCGCCTGGAGGCCATCCAGGGCCGCCTCGGCGTGGACCTCGACGACTTCGAGCAGGCCGCCTCCGTGCACATCGCGCTCCTCGCACACGACGCGCAACAGGGCTGAAACACATGATGACCAGGGAAAACGGCGGTGAAACATGGTCCCTCGACAAGGTGACAACGTGGCACGCCGCACGCCCGCAGACGTGACACGGTGCACCTCAAAGCCCGCCCCCGGACTTCCTAGCCTTCTCGCACACCGAGCGACCGGAGGTCCCGATGAGCCAAGTGATCCGCGCCGCCCTCTTCCAGACCGCGTGGACGGGCGACAAGGAGTCGATGATCCAGGTGCACGAGCAGGCCGCGCGGGACGCCGCCGCGCAGGGCGCCCAGGTCCTCTGCTTCCAGGAACTCTTCTACGGCCCCTACTTCTGCCAGGTGCAGGACAAGGCGTTCTACGAGTACGCGGAGCGCATCCCCGACGGCCCGATCGTCAAGCGCTTCCAGGCGCTCGCCCGGGAACTGGGCCTGGTCCTCGTCCTGCCGATGTACGAGGAGGAGCAGCCGGGCGTCCTGTACAACACGGCCGCCGTGATCGACGCCGACGGCACCTACCTCGGCAAGTACCGCAAGCACCACATCCCCCAGGTGCCCGGATTCTGGGAGAAGTTCTACTTCCGCCCCGGCAACGCGGGCTGGCCGGTCTTCGACACCGCCGTCGGCCGGATCGGCGTCTACATCTGCTACGACCGGCACTTCCCGGAGGGCTGGCGGGCGCTGGGCCTGGCGGGCGCCGAGATCGTCTTCAACCCGTCGGCCACCTCGCGGGGACTGTCCCGCTACCTGTGGCAGCTGGAGCAGCCGGCCGCGGCCGTCGCCAACGAGTACTTCGTCGGCGCGATCAACCGGGTCGGCGTGGAGAGTTACGGCGACAACGACTTCTACGGCACGTCGTACTTCGTGGACCCGGAGGCCCAGTTCGTCGGCGAGGTGGCGAGCGACAAGGAGACCGAACTCGTCGTCCGCGACCTGGACCTGGCCAAGCTGCGCGAGGTGCGCGACCGCTGGCAGTTCTTCCGGGACCGCCGCCCCGACGCGTACGCCCCGCTGACCGCACCCTGACCGAACCGTTCACCCTGGCAGGAGAGGGACCATGAGCAGCCGTACCGTCATCCGCGGTGGCCTCGTCGTCACCGCGTCCGACGAGATCCACGCCGACGTCCTGATCGAGGACGGCCGTATCGCCGCCCTCGCCGCCTCCGGCACCCCGGCCGCCGAGGCCTGGACGGCCGAGCGCGTCATCGACGCCACCGGCAAGTACGTCATCCCGGGCGGCGTCGACGTCCACACCCACATGGAGCTGCCGTTCGGCGGCACCTCCGCCTCCGACACCTTCGAGACCGGCACCCGGGCGGCCGCCTGGGGCGGCACGACGACGATCGTGGACTTCGCCGTGCAGAGCGTCGGGCACTCCCTGCGCGAGGGCCTGGACGCCTGGCACGCCAAGGCCGAGGGCAACTGCGCGATCGACTACGGCTTCCACATGATCGTCTCCGACGTCAACCAGGAGACGCTGAAGGAGATGGACCTGCTGGTGGAGGAGGGCGTCACCTCCTTCAAGCAGTTCATGGCCTACCCGGGCGTCTTCTACAGCGACGACGGCCAGATCCTGCGCGCCATGCAGCGCTCCGCCGAGAACGGCGGCCTGATCATGATGCACGCCGAGAACGGCATCGCCATCGACGTCCTCGTCGAGCAGGCCCTGGCCCGCGGCGAGACCGACCCCCGCTACCACGGCGAGGTCCGCAAGGCCCTCCTCGAGGCGGAGGCCACCCACCGCGCCATCAAGCTCGCGCAGGTCGCCGGCGCGCCCCTGTACGTCGTGCACGTCTCGGCCGCGGAGGCGGTCGCCGAGCTGGCCAGGGCCCGCGACGAGGGCCTGAACGTCTTCGGCGAGACCTGCCCGCAGTACCTCTTCCTGTCCACCGACAACCTCGCCGAACCCGGCTTCGAGGGCGCGAAGTACGTCTGCTCCACGCCCCTGCGCCCCAAGGAGCACCAGGCCCGGCTGTGGAACGGCCTGCGCACCGACGACCTCCAGGTCGTCTCCACCGACCACTGCCCGTTCTGCTTCACCGGCCAGAAGGAGCTGGGCCGGGGCGACTTCTCCAAGATCCCCAACGGGCTGCCGGGCGTGGAGAACCGCATGGACCTGCTCCACCAGGCCGTCGTCGACGGGCACATCTCGCGCCGCCGCTGGATCGAGATCGCCTGCGCCACCCCGGCCCGCATGTTCGGCCTGTACCCGAAGAAGGGCACCATCGCCCCCGGCGCCGACGCCGACATCGTCATCTACGACCCGCACGCCGAGCAGGTCATGTCCGCGGACACCCACCACATGAACGTCGACTACTCGGCGTACGAGGGCAAGCGCACCACCGGCCGGGTCGAGTCGGTCCTCTCGCGCGGCGAACCCGTCATCACCGAGCGGGAGTACACCGGACACGCCGGGCACGGCGTCTACACCCCGCGCTCCACCTGTCAGTACCTCAACTAGGAGTGGCGCCCATGGACTTCGGACTCGTCCTGCAGACCGATCCGCCGGCTTCGAAGGTCGTCGATCTGATGAAGCGCGCCGAGCGCAACGGCTTCACCCACGGCTGGACCTTCGACTCGGCCGTGCTGTGGCAGGAACCGTTCGTGATCTACAGCCAGATCCTCGCCCACACCGAGCGGCTGAAGGTCGGCCCGATGGTGACCAACCCGGGCACCCGCACCTGGGAGGTCACCGCCTCCACCTTCGCCACCCTCAACGACATGTTCGGCAACCGCACCGTCTGCGGCATCGGCCGCGGCGACTCCGCGATGCGCGTGGCGGGCCGCAAGCCCAACACCCTGGCCCGCATCAGCGAGGCCATGAAGGTCATCCGGGCGCTGGGCCGCGGCGAGGAGGCCGACCTCGGCGGCGGCACCGCCGTCAGGTTCCCGTGGATCCGGCCCGGCGCCGAAGTCCCGGTCTGGATGGCCGCGTACGGGCCCAAGGCGCTGAAGATGACCGGCGAGGAGGCCGACGGGTTCATCCTCCAGCTCGCCGACCTCTACCTCACCGAGTACATGGTCAAGGCGGTCAAGGACGCCGCCGCCGCGGCCGGCCGCGACCCGTCCGAGGTGACGATCTGCGTCGCCGCCCCGGCGTACGTCACCGAGGACGACTCGCCCGAGGCGCTCGCCCACGCCCGCGAGCAGTGCCGCTGGTTCGGCGGCATGGTCGGCAACCACGTCGCCGACCTGGTCGCCAAGTACGGCGAGCACTCCGCCCAGGTCCCCGAGGAACTCACCGACTACATCAAGGCCCGCGAGGGGTACGACTACTCGCACCACGGGCGTGCCGACAACCCGGACACCGCGTTCGTGCCCGACGAGATCGTCGACCGGTTCTGCGTCGTCGGCCCGGTCGAGCGGCACATCGAGAAACTGAACGCACTGCGGGAACTGGGCGTCGACCAGTTCGCCGTGTACGACATGCACGACGCGCAGGAGGCCGTGATCGACGCGTACGGCCAGAAGGTCATCCCCGCGGTCAACTCCTGACCCAAGCAGCCGGGTTGTCCCGTCCCCCCACTCCCGTTCACCCCTCCCCGGCGTGCGCCGGGGAGGGGCCGGAGCCCGCACTGGCCTTTCCGGATCCACCCCTCGTTTGATTGGCCTGCCCATGACCGAAACCGCTCCCCCGGCCATACCGCCGACCGCCCAGGTCACCCGCCCCGACGGACGCGTGGAGATCGCCCCGGGATCCCCGCTGCCCACCGGTCCCTACGCCAACGACGACCTGCTGCCGGTCCCCGTCGAGAAGCGGACGTGGACCACGTACAACTTCTCCGCGCTGTGGGTCGGCATGGCCCACAACACCGCCTCCTGGACCCTCGCCTCCGGCCTGATCGCCGTCGGCATGGACTGGAAGCAGGCGGTGTTCACCATCGCCCTGGCCAACCTGATCGTGCTCGTCCCGATGCTGCTCACCGGGCACGCGGGACCGAAGTACGGCATCCCCTTCCCGGTGTTCGCCCGCGCCTCCTTCGGCGTGCGCGGCGCCAACCTGCCCGCCGTCGTACGGGCGTTGGTGGCGTGCGGCTGGTTCGGCATCCAGACCTGGATCGGCGGCGAGGCGATCTACTTCCTGGCCGGCAAGCTGATCGGCGACAGCTGGGCGAACGCCTCGCACGTCGGCGGCTACGCATGGACCATGTGGCTGTCGTTCGCGCTCTTCTGGGTGCTGCAGGTCGCCATCATCTACCGCGGCATGGAGACCATCCGGCGCTTCGAGAACTGGGCGGCGCCCTTCGTGCTCGTCGGCGCGTTCGTGATGCTGATCTGGATGAGCAACAAGGCGGGCGGCTTCGGGCCGCTGCTCGACCAGCCCTCCAAACTCGGCTGGGGCGGCGACTTCTGGAAGCTGTTCTGGCCCTCCCTCATGGGCATGATCGGCTTCTGGTCCACGCTGTCGCTGAACATCCCCGACTTCACCCGCTACGGCAGGAGCCAGAAGGCGCAGACCTGGGGGCAGGCGCTCGGCCTGCCGACCACGATGACGCTCTTCGCGCTGCTGTCGGTGCTGGTCACCTCCGGCTCGCAGGCGGTGTACGGCGAGACCGTCTGGGACCCGGTCCAGCTGGCCGCCAAGACCGACAACGTGGTCGGCCTGCTGTTCGCGCTGGTGACCGTGCTGGTGGCCACCCTGTCCGTGAACATCGCGGCCAACCTGGTCTCCCCGGCCTTCGACTTCTCCAACATCGCCCCGCGGAAGATCAGTTTCCGCGTCGGCGCGCTGGCCACCTGCGTCCTCGGGGTGCTGATCTTCCCGTGGAAGCTGTACTCCGACCCGCAGGGCTACATCTTCACCTGGCTCGGCCTGGTCGGCGGGCTGCTCGGCACGGTCGCCGGCATCCTGATCGCCGACTACTGGATCCTGCGCCGCGGCAAGCTCGACCTGGTCGACCTGTACCGCACGGGCGGCCGCTACTGGTACGACGGCGGCTGGAACTGGCGGGCCGTCGCCGCCTTCGCCGTCGGAGGGGTCCTCGCGATCGGCGGCGCCAGCTTCAAGCCGCTGATCGACGGACGGCCGATCCCGGCCCTCCAGCCGCTCGCCGACTACGGCTGGGCGGTGGGCCTGGGCACGTCGATGGTGCTCTACGTGGCCCTGATGCTGCCGCGCGGCAGGCAGCGGCTGGAGGCCTGAACCGGGCGGGAGGAGGGCGGCCGGTGCTACCGGCCGCCCTCCAGCGCCGCCACCGCGTCCTTCGCCGCCTTGATGGCGCCCTTGTTGATCTCGTCCGTGCCGGGCGCCTTCTTGCTCTCGAAGTCGCTGCCGTTGTAGGTGACGACCACCAGCGCGTTGGCCACCTGCGCCACCACCTCGCCCTCACGGGTCTGCTGCTTGTCCTCGGTGGTGAGGTTGACGACGGAGTAGCCCGCGTCGCCGAGTCCGGGGACGTCCCCGCCGCCGCTCTTCTCGGTGATCCGGGCCCGGTACGACTTCTGCGCCGCCTGGTCCGAGTCCATGATCTCGAAGGAGACGTCGAGCCAGCGGTAGTCGTAGCCCTTCAGCGCGTTCCAGGAGCAGGTGCGGCGCAGCGTCTCGTCCGTCGACCGGATCTCCTTCCCGGCCGTCCTAGCCCCCGGCACCAGCGACTTGACCGTCTTCGTCGCCACGGCACCGCACGGCGCGGGAGCGGCGGTGTAGGTCTTCGCGACGGCCGTCGACGACGGCGCGGAGGCCGACTTGGTGCCGGTCCGCGGCGCGTCCTTGTGCTGGGCGGCCGGCGTCGCGGAACCGGACGACAGCGCCCAGCCCGCCGTGGCGAGCACGACGACCGGGGTCAGGCGCGCGGCCAGCGCGAGCGGCAGAGGAAGATCACGCACGGGCACACTTCTCGCTGGGGGACGGTGTGCGGAGCAGTCCGCACTGCGGACGGGCGTAGTTTCACACGAGTACCTCCGAGACGGAAGTGCCAACTCGCTCCGTGCACGCGTGGTTACCGAAGCGTAGGGCGGGCGGCCGCCCGGCGCGCCCGGTCGACGGCCACCGGCCGGGCGCGCCGGGCCGGCCCCGCTCCGCGGGGGAGCCGGCGGTCGGCGACCCCGGTCATGCCGTCCCCCGGACCGTGTGCGGGGTGCGCGCACTCTCCAGGCGTTCCACCGCGGCGAAGACGCCGTACGCGACGATACGGACGAGACAGCCGTCGGTGCCGTCGCGTACGGCGCCGGGCCGCCGCGTCCTCCTCGGTGATCTTCGTAGATCCCCGAACATGGGATGAAATGCTCCGTGCGGGAGCGCTCGCTTCGGACCGGCCGAGGCACCCGACGACTGAGGTGAGAGATGCGGTTCACCACCCGGCCCACCCTCCAGGGCACCTTCGGCATGGTGTCCTCCACCCACTGGCTGGCCTCGCAGTCGGCGATGGCCGTGCTGGAGGACGGCGGCAACGCCTTCGACGCCGCGGTGGCGGGCGCGTTCGTGCTGCACGTCGTCGAGCCGCACCTCAACGGACCCGCCGGCGAGGTGCCGATCCTGCTCGCCCCGGCCGGCGGCGAGGTGCGGGTGCTGTGCGGGCAGGGCGTGGCACCGGCCGGCGCGACGATCGCGCACTACCGCTCACTCGGCCTCGACCTCGTCCCCGGCACCGGGCCGCTCGCCGCGGCCGTGCCCGGCGCGTTCGACGCCTGGATGCTGCTGCTGCGCGACCACGGCACCAAGACCCTGGCCGACGTCCTGAAGTACGCCGTCGGATACGCCGAACACGGGCACCCGCCCGTGGAGAACGTGGGCGCGACCGTCGAGTCCGTACGGGAACTCTTCGAGACGGAGTGGACCTCGTCGGCGGACGTGTACCTGCCCGGCGGCAGGGCGCCCCGCCCCGGCGAACTGCTGCGCAACCCCGCCCTGGCCGCCACCTGGAAACGGCTGCTCGCCGAGGTCGCGGGCGCCGGGGACCGGCAGGCGCAGATCGAGGCCGCGCGGGAGGTGTGGCGGACCGGGTTCGTCGCCGAGGCCCTGCTGCGGCAGGCCGCCCGCCCCACCATGGACACCAGCGGCGAACGCCACACCGGCACCCTCACCGCCGCCGACCTCGCCGGCTGGTCCGCCGGCTACGAGACGCCGGCGACGTACGACTGGAACGGCTGGACCCTGTGCAAGGCCGGCCCGTGGAGCCAGGGCCCGGTGCTGCTGCAGCAACTCGCCCTGCTGCCGCCCGAACTGCCGCCGTACGGCTCCGCGGACTACGTCCACCTGCTGGTCGAGGGCTGCAAACTCGCCATGGCCGACCGGGAGGCCTGGTACGGCGACGCGGCCGAGGTGCCGCTCGGCGACCTGCTCTCGGCGGACTACAACACCGCCCGCCGCCGCCTGATCGGCGACACGGCCTCCCACGAACTGCGGCCCGGCAGCCCCGGCGGACGCACCCCGCGGCTGAGCGCCCACGCACACGTCATCGCCGCCGAGCCCCCCGGCTTCAGTCCGATGGGCGCCGGTGAGCCCACCGTCGCCGAGGGCCCCGCCTCACCGGTCCCCGGCGAGCCCCAGGTGGGCACGGACGGCGCGACCCGCGGCGACACCTGCCACCTGGACGTCGTCGACCGCTGGGGCAACATGGTCGCCGCCACGCCCAGCGGCGGCTGGCTGCAGTCCAACCCCGTCGTCCCCGAACTGGGCTTCCCGCTCGGCACCCGGCTGCAGATGACCTGGCTGGAGGAGGGCCTGCCGAACTCGCTGACGCCCGGCCGGCGCCCCCGCACCACCCTCACGCCCTCCCTCGCCCTGCGCGACGGCGAGCCGGTGCTGGCCTTCGGCACGCCCGGCGGCGACCAGCAGGACCAGTGGCAACTGCACTTCTTCCTCGCCGTCGCCCTGCGCGGCCCGGTACGCGGCGGACTCGACCTCCAGGGCGCGATCGACGCGCCGAACTGGCACAACGACAGCTTCCCCGGTTCCTTCTACCCGCGCGGCATGCGGCCGGGCAGCGTCACCGTGGAGTCCCGTACGGACCCGGCCGTGGTCGAGGAGCTGCGCCGGCGCGGTCACCGCGTCACCGTGGGCGACCCCTGGTCGGAGGGGCGGCTGTGCGCGGTCGCGCGGGACCCGGCCACCGGAGTCCTGTCGGCGGCGGCGAACCCGCGGGGCATGCAGGGGTACGCGGTGGGCCGTTGACCGGGCCGTCGGTCAGGCCGTCGGCCCGGAACGCCGGAATCGCGGATTCCCGGATTTCATCCCGATTCCACCGCAGGTGCACCGGACGGGTGGGGATTGTCAGTGGCGCGTGCTCTCATGGAGCCATGATCGAAGACACGGAAACCATCGACGAGTTTCTCGCCCGCCGCTCGGCCGACGTGGAGGAGGCGATCCGCGCGGCCGCCGCGGCCGAGATCCTGCCGCGCTTCCGCCGTCTCGCCGCGCACGAGGTCGACCAGAAGAGCGGCCCGCACGACCTGGTGACCGACGCCGACCGCCTCGCCGAGCGGTACCTCACCGAGGAACTCGGCAAGCTGCTGCCCGGCTCGGTCGTGGTCGGCGAGGAGGCGGTGCACGCCGACCCGGCGTCGTACGAGGCGATACGGGACGACGTGCCGGTCTGGATCGTCGACCCCGTCGACGGCACGCGCCAGTTCGTGCACGGCGACCCCGGCTTCTGCACCCTGGTCGCGCTCGCCCACCGCGGCACCGTGCTCGCCTCCTGGACGTACGCACCGGCGCTCGGCCGACTGGCCACGGCGGCGAGGGGCCGGGGCGCGTTCCTCGACGGCGAGCGGCTGCATGCCGGTCCGCCCGACCCGGGCCGCGACCTGCGCGTGGCCACCTCGCACCCGGACTACACCACGGACGACCAGAAGCGGGCCCTGCTCGGCCTGTGGACCGACGGCGTAGCGCCCCGTCCCTGCGGCTCGGCCGGCCTGGAGTACCTCGCCCTCGCCCGCGGCGAGTCGGACGCGGTCGCCTTCTCGTGGGAGGCGGCGTGGGACCACGCGGCGGGCCTGCTGCTGGTGGAGGAGGCGGGCGGCGCGCACCTGACCGTCACCGGGGAGCCGTTCCGGATCACGGGCGGCAACGCCCTGCCGTTCACCGCGGCCCGCGACGCGGCCACCGCCCGCAGGGTCAGGGCGCTGCTCGCGGGCGGGTCCTGACGCCGACGCGGGGGCCGGCGACCTGCGGGCCGGGGGCGCCGGCTTCCCGCCTATCCTGATGCCCACATGCCATCGGCTGACGAGGGGGTCCGAAGGTGCCGTCGATGCTCGATGCGGTCGTGGTGGGCGCGGGACCGAACGGACTGACCGCTGCCGTCGAGCTGGCCCGCCGCGGCTTCTCCGTCGCCCTGTTCGAGGCCCGCGGAACCGTCGGCGGGGGAGCCCGCACCGAGGAGCTCACCCTGCCGGGCTTCCGGCACGACCCCTGCTCCGCGGCCCACCCGCTGGGCATCAGCTCACCCGCCTTCCGCGCCCTGCCCCTCGAGCGGTACGGCCTCCAGTGGCTGCACGCCGAACTGCCCATGGCGCACCCGTTCCCCGACGGCACGGCCGCCGTGCTGTCCCGGTCGGTCGCCGAGACGGCGGCCTCCTTCGGCCCGCGGGACGCGGGGGCCTACCGCAGGCTGGTCGAGCCGTTCCTGCCCCGCTGGGACACCCTGGTCCGCGACTTCATGTCGCTGCCGCTCACCGCGCTGCCCCGCGACCCGCTGACCCTCGCCCGCTTCGGCCTGGCCGGCCTGCCCCCGTCGACGTGGCTGATCCGCCGCTTCCGCGACGAGCGGGCCAAGACCCTGTTCGCCGGTCTCGTCGCCCACGTCATGGCACCGCTCAGCGGCTTCGCCACCGGCGCCGTCGGTCTGGTCTTCGCGCTCGCCGCGCACGCCCGCGGCTGGCCCGTGGTCCGCGGCGGCTCCCAGTCCCTCTCCGACGCCCTCGCCGCCCACCTCGCGGACCTCGGCGGCAGCATCCACACCGACTACCAGGTCAAGCGCCTCGACGACCTGCCGCCCGCCCGCGCGTACGTCTTCGACACCTCGCCCACCGCCCTGGCCCGCATCGCGGGCCTCGGCAGCTACTACGACCACTACCGCTACGGCCCCGGCGTCTTCAAGATCGACTATGCGCTGGACGGCCCCGTGCCGTGGACCGCGAAGGAGGCCCGCCTAGCGGGCACCGTACAGATCGGCGCGGACAGCGCGGAGATCGGCGCCGCCCTGCGCGCCGCCTCCCGGGAGGGGCGGGCGCCCGACCGGCCGTTCCTGATCACGGTCCAGCCCGGCGTCGTCGACCCCACCCGCGCGCCCGAGGGCAAGCACGTCTTCTGGGTCTACGGCCATGTCCCCAGCGGCTGGACCGGAGATCTCACGGACGCCGTCGAGAGCCAGCTGGAGCGCTTCGCCCCCGGCTTCCGCGACCGCGTCCTCGCCCGCGCGACCGCCGGTCCGCCGGAGATGGCCGCCCGCAACGCCAACTACGTCGGCGGCGACATCGCCACCGGAGCGGTCACCGGACTGCAGACCCTGCTCCGGCCGAAACTCTCCCTGTCCCCCTACACCACCCCGCACCCGGCCGTCTTCATCTGCTCGTCGGCCACCCCACCCGGCCCCGGCGTCCACGGCATGTCAGGGCACAACGCGGCCAAGGCCGTGTGGAAGCGACTCCGGCGGACATGACCCCCAGCATCACGCTCGTCCAGGGCGACATCAGCCGCGTCAGCGCCGACGCGATCGTCAACGCGGCCAATTCCTCCCTGCTCGGCGGCGGGGGCGTGGACGGCGCCATCCACCGCCGCGGCGGTCCCGCGATCCTGGAGGAGTGCCGCAGGCTGCGCGCCGCCAAGTACGGCAAGGGCCTGGCCACCGGCCGGGCGGTCGCCACCACCGCGGGGAACCTGGACGCCCGCTGGGTGATCCACACCGTCGGCCCCGTGCACAGCGCCACCGAGGACCGCTCCGGCCTGCTGGCCTCCTGCTACCGCGAGTCCCTGCGCGTCGCCGACGAACTCGGCGCCCGGACGGTCGCCTTCCCCGCGATCTCCACCGGCGTCTACCGCTGGCCACTGCCGGACGCCGCCCGCATCGCGCTGGACACCGTGCGCACCACGCCGACGGTCGTCGAAGAGGTACGGTTCGTCCTCTTCGACGACCGTGCGTACGAGGCGTTCGCCCGGCACCTCGCCTGACCGCGCCCGGAACCTGCCGCAGAAGGGCCGCCCGGCCGACGGCCGGACGGCCCCTCCCCAAGATCTTCAGGAGCCGTCTAGCACTGGGCGCTGAGCGGCAGGTTGGCGTACTTGTCGCCCTTGAAGTAGATGGCGCTGCTGTACCCGACACTCCAGTCGGTCCAACGGACCTGCAGCCACACGTTGTTGGTGTATCCCTCGGCGGTGACGGTCTGGCCGTAGACCCAGCAGTTGATCACGTAGGTCGTGTTCGCGGAGAGGGTGCCTCTCGACGAGCAACTGGTGGACGCGCACGTGCGGTTGGCGACGGAGGCCCACGTCGTCGCGTAGTAGGTACCCGCCGCGGACGGCTGTACGTCACCGGCTCGCACGCTCACCGGGCGGGGCGAGGCCGCCGCCGACGACGTGGTGGCGGCCCCCAGCGTCGCCCCTACGGCGAGAAGGCCCACACCAGCCGTTGACGCTAACTTGCGACCGAGATTGACCATTTTACTGTTTCTCCCTCCCTCATACCCATCTGGTATGTACGCGTAATGATGGGTATATGAGATGAACATCACAAGTGTGTTTTCCGGCCCGTTTCGCCGTCGCGGCACCCTTCGAAGACCGAAACGTCGCGCGTTCTCGCGTGCGTGACGTGTGCGGGCTGGAGTTCTCTGCTGCCCTGCGCGACCCGGACGCGGCGCGTGAACGCGGCTGGTCCCGCCGGCCGCGCGGTCGCCGTGGTCGTGATCCGGCGGTGGGCGCGGGAAGGGCGCGCCCGCGCGGTACCCGCCGCCCGATCGGCCCTGGGGCCCGGCGCCGGCGGCAGTCCGTGCGCGGCTCCCGTCGCCGCCCCGGTCGGCCATGTGCCGGTCGGCGCCGCGCCGTCATGTTCACACAGAGTCGGACAAGATAATTGATTCGATTGTGTTCGGGTACTAGGGTGAGCCTGGCTCGGTAGTCACACCGTCACCATCCGTCACTGTTCGTCGCCACCGACTCCGCCGCCAGCCGGCCGACAGCGCACGCGTCCCCGTTCGACACCCCCACTCCACTGAACCCTGACGCACCCTCAAGCCCGTGTCGTACACGGTCGTCCCGAGGAAGGCCACGGTCATGCCGCACCCGCACGCGCACCCCCACCCGCACGCGTCCCAGCCCGACCGTCCCCGGCGCGCGGTGGTCAGCCGCCGCCGGCTCCTGGAGTCCTCCGCCGCCGTGCTCGGCGCCCTCGCCCTGTCCCGGCCGTCGGCCGCCGCCCACGCGGCCGGCGACCCGGCGGCCGACGCCACGCCCGAGTGGAACGGCAACGTCGGCCTGTTCGAGGCCGGTACCGAGCCCCCGCACGCCACGCTGATGCCCTACGCGGACCTGGAGCAGGCGCTGGCCGCCGACCGCACCCGCTCGCCGTACCGGCTCAGCCTCGACGGGACCTGGCGGTTCGCCCACGCCGACCGCCCCGGCGACCGCGACACCGACTTCCACCGCACCGACCTCGACGACAGCGACTGGGACACCGTCCCCGTCCCCTCCCCGTGGCAGCTGCACGGCTACGACCGCCCGATCTACCTCAACATCACCTACCCCTGGTGGGGCCCCAACGGCCTGGGCGAGGAGGCGCGGCCGCCGGCCGCGCCGACCCGCTTCAACCCCGTGGGCCAGTACCGGCGCACCTTCACCCTGCCCCGCCACTGGGCCGGACGCCGCACCTTCCTGCACTTCGAGGGCGTCAAGTCGGCCCACTACGTGTGGATCAACGGCCGGCTGGTCGGCTACCACGAGGACTCGTACACGCCCGCCGAGTACGACATCACCGCGCACCTCAAGCCTGGCGCCAACCAGATCGCGGTGGAGGTCTACCGCTTCTCGGACGGCGACTGGATGGAGGACCAGGACATGATCCGGCTGAGCGGCATCTTCCGCTCGGTCTACCTCTACTCCACGCCCGCCGTGCACCTGCGCGACTTCAAGCTGGAGACCCCGCTCGGCGACGGTCACACCACCGCTCGGCTGGCGGTCACCGCGAGCGTGCGCGACTACGCGGGCGACGGCCGGGGCCGGTACACCGTGGAGACCCAGCTCTACGACGCCGGCGGGCACCCCGTCTGGCCCCGCCCGCTGCAACGGACGGCGGACCTCGACGCCGGCGCCGAGACGACCGTACGGGCGGCGAGAGCCGTGCCCGCGCCGAGGCTGTGGTCGGCCGAGGACCCGTACCTCTACACCGCGGTCCTGCGCCTGCGCGACCCGTCCGGGAAGGTCACCGAGACCCTCTCGCACCGCGTCGGCATCCGGGAGTTCGCGCTCGTGGACGGCCTGATGCGGATCAACGGCAGGCCGGTCTCGCTGCGCGGCACCAACCGGCACGAGATGCACCCCCTCCGCGGCACCGCCCTCACCCGCGCGGACATGGTCCGCGACATCGAGATCGTCAAACGCCTCAACATCAACTCCGTACGCACCTCGCACTATCCGAACAACCCGCAGTGGCTCGAACTGGCCGACGAGTACGGCCTGTACCTCGTCGACGAGACCAACCTGGAGACGCACGGCATCCGCGGCGAGTACCCGGGCGACCACCCCGAGTGGACCGCCGCCTGCGTGGCCCGCGCGAGGAACATGGTCCACCGCGACAAGAACCACGCCTCGGTCGTCATCTGGTCCCTCGGCAACGAGGCGGGCGGCGGCAGCACCTTCGTCGCCATGCACGACTGGATCCGCTCCTGTGACCCCACCCGCGTCATCCAGTACGAGGGCGACGACCGCCCGGGGATCAGCGACATCCGCTCGAAGATGTACGAGAGCCCGGCAGACGTCGAGGCACGCGCCCGGGACACCGCCGACACCCGGCCCTACGTGATGATCGAGTACTCGCACGCGATGGGGAACTCCAACGGCAACTTCAAGGAGTACTGGGACGTCGTCCGCCGCCACGACGTGTTGCAGGGCGGCTGGATCTGGGACTTCGTCGACCAGTCCCTGAGCCGGCCGGCCCCGCGGCGCAGGTTCCTCACCGAGACCGGACCGGGCGGTCTGCGCGGCGAACTGATGAACCCGACCGGCGAATTCGACCGCGACAAGGGGGTACGCGGCGCCACCGTCTTCGCCCGTGACCCGGGCCTCGACCTCACCGGCTCCCTGACCCTGGAGGCGTGGATCACCCCGCAGGTGACGGGCGGTCACCAGCCCGTCATCGCCAAGGGCGACACCCAGTACGCCCTGAAGCAGACCGACGGCAGACTCGAGTTCTTCGTCCACGGCGGCGGCCAGTGGGTCAGCACGAGCTGGACCCTGCCCGCGAGCGGCTGGACCGGCACCGAACACCACGTCGCGGGCGTCTTCGACGCGACGGCGGGCGCGCTGACCCTGTACGTCGACGGCGTGGCCAGAGCCACCCGCGCCACCACCCGGCGGCCCGACAGCGGCGCCGCGCCCCTCGCGATCGCCGGTGACGCCGACAACCCCACCCGCGAGTTCAGCGGCACCGTCCGCCGGGCCCGCGTCCACGCCCGCGCCCTCACCGCCGCCGAACTGGCCGATGACGACCGCGGTCCCGGCGACGACGGGGTGCGCTTCTGGTTCGACGCGGCCACGGCCGGCCTCACCGAACAACGCCCCACCGAGGACACGTACCTCTCCTACGGCGGCGACTGGGGCGACAACCCCAACGACGGCAACTTCTGCGCGAACGGCATCGTCACCGCCGACCGCGGCCACACCGGCAAGGCGGCGGAGATCAAACGGGTCTACCAGGCCGTCCAGGTGTCCCCGGCCGCCGGTGGCGCGCCCGGGACGGTGACCCTCACCAACGAGTACCTGTTCACCGACCTCCAGCAATTCGACTGCTGTTGGGAACTCGTCGCCGACGGCAGGACGGTCCGACGCGGCCGGCTCAGCCGAGCCCAGCTCGACGTCCCGCCGCTCGCCGGCCGCGACGTCACGGTGCCGGTACGGCTGCCGCGCGACCCGGCTCCGGGCACCGAGTACTTCCTGGAGCTGTCGTTCACCACCAAGGAGCCCACCAGGTGGGCGCCGGCCGGCTTCGAGGTGGCCCGGCAGCAGCTCGCCCTGGACGCGGGCAGCCCCGACGTGGTGCCGGTGCCCCTGGAGAGCGTCCCGGCGCTGCGGCACGACGACCGCGACGGCACCGTCACCGTCACCGGCGACGGCTTCTCCGTCACCGTGGACAAGCGCAGCGGGCTCATCACCTCGTACGAGGCCCGTGGCGCCCGGCTGATCGAGTCCGGCCCGGTGCCCAACTTCTGGCGGGCCCCCACCGACAACGACCGCGGCAACGGCCAGCACGTCCGCAACCGGACCTGGCGCGACGCCGGGGCCCGGCGCGCCGTGACGGACGTGACCGTGCGCGCCCTGCGCGACCGGGCCGTCGAGATCAAGGTCACCGGCACGCTGCCGACGACGGTCGAGTCGGCGTACACCACGACGTACACCGTCTTCGGCAACGGCGAGATCAAGGTCGACAACACCCTCCACCCCGGCGCCGCGAGCCTGCCCTACATTCCCGAGGTCGGCACCCTGCTGTTCCTGCCGGGCCGGCTGGAGCACCTGCACTACTACGGGCGCGGCCCCGAGGAGAACCACTGGGACCGCAACACCGGCACCGACGTCGGCCTGTACTCCGGGACCGTCTCCGGCCAGTGGACGCCGTACATCCGCCCGCAGGAGAACGGCAACAAGACCGACGTGCGCTGGGCCGCCCTGACCGACGGGCGCGGCCGGGGCCTGCTGGTCTCCGCGGAACCGCTGCTGGAGGTCAACGCCTCCCACTTCACCCCGGAGGACCTGTCGGCCGGGGCCCGCCACGCCTACCAGCTCAACCCCCGCGAGCAGGTCGTCCTGCGCGTGAACCACCGGCAGATGGGCGTCGGCGGCGACAACAGCTGGGGCGCCCACACGCACGACGCGTACAAGCTCCTCGCCGACCGGGACTACGCCTACACCTACCGGCTCCGCCCGCTGACGAGCGTCCGCGCGGCCACACCGGCCTCCCGGCGGCCGACGTCGACGCGGTTCTCGGACTGACGCGGGTCTCGGACCAGCCGGGGTCATGCGATCCGGGCCGGCGCAGGACAGGCGAGGTCGATGTCGGATTCCCGCCAGCTCCTGCCCGGTCCGTCCCCGATGCTGGAGACATGCAGAAGGGGATGCACACCGATACCGAGCGCTGCGTGCGCGCCGTCCGGTCCAAGGACGCGCGCTTCGACGGCTGGTTCTTCACGGCGGTGCTGACCACCCGCATCTACTGCCGTCCCAGCTGCCCGGTCGTGCCGCCCAGGCCGGAGAACATGACCTTCTATCCGAGCGCGGCCGCCTGCCAGCAGGCCGGGTTCCGCGCCTGCAAGCGCTGCCGCCCCGACACCAGCCCCGGCTCCCCGGAGTGGAACCAGCGCGCCGACCTCGTGGCCCGCGCGATGCGGCTGATCGCCGACGGCGTCGTCGACCGCGACGGCGTGCCCGGACTCGCCGCCCGCCTCGGCTACAGCCCCCGGCAGATCGAGCGCCAGCTGCTGGCCGAGCTGGGCGCCGGCCCCCTCGCCCTGGCCCGCGCCCAGCGCGCCCGGACCGCCCGCCTGCTGATCGAGACGACGGCGCTGCCCATGGCGCGGATCGCCTTCGCCGCGGGCTTCTCCTCCATCCGCACCTTCAACGACACGGTGCGCGAGGTGCACGCCCTGACCCCGAGCGAACTGCGCGCCCGGGCACCGCGGAACGACGCCCGGGCCACCCCGGGCACGCTCACCCTCCGGCTGCCGTTCCGCGCCCCCCTCAACCCCGACAACCTCTTCGGCCACCTCGCGGCCACCGCCGTACCGGGCGTGGAGGAATGGCGGGACGGCGCCTACCGCCGCACCCTCCGCCTCCCCTACGGCCACGGCATCGTCGCCCTGACCCCCCAGCCGGACCACATCGCCTGCCGCCTCACCCTCGGCGACCTGCGCGACCTGCCCGTCGCGATCAGCCGCTGCCGGCGCATGCTCGACCTCGACGCCGACCCGGTCGCCGTCGACGACCAGTTGCGCGCGGACCCGCTGCTCGCCCCGCTGGTCGACAAGGCGCCCGGCCGGCGCGTGCCGCGCACCGTCGACGAGGCGGAGTTCGCCGTGCGCGCCGTCCTCGGCCAGCAGGTCTCCACCGCCGCCGCCCGCACCCACGCGGCCCGCCTGGTCACCGCCCACGGCGACCGGATCGACGACCCCGAGGGGGGCCTCACCCACCTCTTCCCCACCCCCGAGGCGCTCGCCGCCCTCGACCCCGAGTCCCTGGCCATGCCCCGCACCCGCCGCGCCACGCTCACCACCCTCGTGCGCGGTCTGGCCGACGGCACCCTCAACCTGGGGGTCGACAGCGACTGGCCCGAGGCCCGCGCCCGCCTGCTCGCGCTGCCCGGCTTCGGCCCCTGGACGGTCGACGTCATCGCGATGCGCGCCCTCGGCGACCCCGACGCCTTCCTCCCCACCGACCTCGGCATCCGCCGGGCCGCCCGGGAACTGGGCCTGCCCTCCACCCCCGCGGCCCTGACCGCGCGCGCCGCGGCGTGGCGGCCGTGGCGGGCGTACGCGGTCCAGTACCTGTGGGCGACCGACAGCCACCCGATCAACTTCCTTCCCGTGTGAGGACGTCCATGAAGCACCACACCGTCACCGACAGCCCCTGCGGCCCGCTCACCCTGGTCGCCGAGGACGGGGTCCTGTGCGGCCTCTACATGACCGAGCAGCGCCACCGCCCGCCGGAGGAGACCTTCGGCCCGCGCGACGACACCCTCTTCCGTGCCGCCGAGGAACAACTGGCGGCGTACTTCGCGGGCGAGCTGAAGGAGTTCGCCCTCGAACTGCGCATGAACGGCACCCCGTTCCAGCGCCGGGTCTGGGACGGGCTGCGCGAGATCCCCTACGGCGAGACCCGCTCCTACGGCGAGCTCGCCCAGGCCCTCGGCGCCCCGGGCGCCGCCCGCGCGGTCGGCCTGGCCAACGGCCGCAACCCGGTCGGCATCATCGTCCCCTGCCACCGCGTCGTCGGCGCGAACGGCAGCCTGACCGGCTACGGCGGCGGCCTGGACCGCAAGCGCCGCCTGCTGGACTTCGAACGCGGAGCCGCCCTCTTCGTCCGGTGACCGGCCCCGGCCAGGGCCCTACGGGGTGCGCGCCGCGTAGGCCCGTACCGTCACCGCCCCCGCGGAACCCGCCCCTCGGCAGCCTCGGTGTCCTCGGCGCCCTCGCCGGCCAGCCGCCGCAGCAGCCGGGGCAGGGCGGTGCCGATCGGCTCGCGCACCACCTCGTCGGCGAGTTCGTCGTACGGCGTCGGCTCGGCGTTGACGATGATCAGCCGCGCGCCGTGGTCGGCGGCGACGCCGGCGAGCCCGGCGGCGGGCTGCACCTGCAGGCTGGTGCCCACGGCGACGAACACCTGGCACGCCTTGGTGATCGCGACGGCCTCGCCGAGCACCTGCGGGTCGAGCCGCTCGCCGAACATCACGGTGGCCGACTTCAGGATGCCGCCGCAGTCCCGGCAGGGCGGATCGTCCTCGCCGGCCGCGACCCGGGCGAGGGCGTCCTCCATCGACCCGCGTGCCCCGCACCGCGTGCAGACCACACCGCGGGCGGTGCCGTGCAGCTCGAGCACCTTGCGGGCGGGCATCCCGGCGAGCTGGTGCAGCCCGTCCACGTTCTGCGTGATCACCCGCACCGGCACCCCGGCCCGCTCCAGGTCCGCCACCGCCCGGTGCGCGGCGTTCGGCTCGGCCCGGAGGGCGCCGTTGTCGCGCCGCATCCGCCAGGAGCGCCGCCGGATCTCCGGATCGGCCATGTAGTGCTCGTAGGTGACGAGCTTCTCGGCCTCCGGATCCCGCCGCCACAGCCCGTTCGGGCCGCGGTAGTCGGGGATGCCGGAATCGGTGGAGACACCGGCGCCGCTGAGGATGGCGACGAGGGGCTTGGTCATGGTGCCGAGGGTAGGCGGGGCCCGGTCGCGGGGCGAACGCTTATCGGCCCGCCGTCCGGCGAACCTGTCGGCCCGCGACGCGGCGAACGCCTACCGGTCCACCCGGTGCCCGTTCTCCAGCTCCGCCGTGCCCGACCCGGTGGCCAGGACGTCCAGGGCCGCCAGGACGCGGCGGCCGAGGGCGCCCGGCAGGTGGTCGGCGAGTTCCCCGGGCCGGACCAGGCGCCAGGACAGCAGCTCCTCCTCCTGCAGCCGGATCGCCCCGAACTCGTCCTCGGCCAGCACCCCGCCGTCGTACAGGTATGCCACCAGCGGCGGGCGGCCCGTGCCGTGCACCCAGTCCACCGCGAGGAGCCGCCCGAGCTCGCGGTCGAGCCCGATCTCCTCCGCGGTCTCACGGCGCGCCCCCTGGCGCGGGGTCTCGCCGTCGTCGGACTCGACGGTGCCGCCCGGCAGGACCCAGCCGTCACGGTAGTCGGGCTCGACGAGCAGCACCCGTCCCGCGGCGTCGCGGAAGAGGACGGCGGTGGCGGCGAGGACGCGGGGGAGTCCGGCGATGTACGTGGCATAGTCCTGGGTGGTGGTCATCCCGGAAGGGTAGCCAGAGTCAGCCGGACGGTGCGTTCCGCCAGTTCGCTGATCGCCACCCCGTCGAAGCCGAACACCGCGCTGCGCACCGTGTCCCGCAGCGGGTCCTTCCACACCGCGGGGATCGCCTCCGCCCCGGCCAGCACCCCGGCCACCGAGCCGGCGGTCGCGCCGTTGGAGTCGGTGTCCAGGCCGCCGCGGACGGTGAGGGCGACGGTGCGGGTGAAGTCCCCGTCGCCGTACAGCAGCCCGGCGGTGAGCACCGCCGCGTTCGGGACGACGTGGATCCAGTGCAGCCCCGCCGTCTCCTCCGCCACCGTGGAGAGCGTGTCCTCCCACCTCATCCGGGTGTCGTGGAGCGAGACGACGCGGCGTACGGTGCGGGCGAGGCGGCTGCCCGCCGGGATCACCGTCAGCGCGGTGTCCAGGGCGTGCCGGACCGTGGGCGCGGTGAACGCCGCCGAGATCAGCGCCGCCGCCCACATCGCGCCGTACACGCCGTTGCCGGTGTGCGACAGGACCGCGTCCCGGCGGGCCAGCGCGGCGGCCCGGTGCGGCTCGCCGGGACGGGTCCAGCCGTAGACGTCGGCGCGGATGAGGGCGCCGATCCACTCCTGGTACGGGTTGTCGTACGTCGCCGTCAGCGGCGGTCCGAGCCCGGCCGTGAGGTTGCGGTACGCGGCCCGCTCCGCCGTGAACGTCTGGAGGTAGGGCAGGCGCAGCAGCCACAGCTCGCCGACCTGCTCGGTGCTGAAGGCGAAGCCGTGGGTCTCCAGCAGGTGCAGGCCGAGGACGGCGTAGTCGACGTCGTCGTCCCGGCAGCTGCCGTCGACGCGGCCGCGCACGCACCGGCGCCACTCGGGCCGCAGCGCGAGACGGTCGCTCTCGTCGGCCGGCTCCGGCAGGTAGCCGGTCAGCGGCAGGGCGCCCGCCCGCCGCAGGTAACGGTCGATCCGGTCCCGCGTCCACACCTCGCCCTGCTCGACCGGCTTGCCGAGCATGTTGCCGGCGATCCGGCCCAGCCAGCCTCCGAGGACGCGGTCGGCGAGCTCCTTCTCAGTACCGACAGGGGTCATGGCACCGGTGTACCCGCATCCGGCGGCGCCCGCGCCCCCGGCTCCCCGGCACAGGGGTCCGACAGGGTGTTCCCGGGCTACGGACGGGGCATGACGGCGAGGGAGCCCGCCGGTTAAGGTCGCAGCGGCGCGACTGGCCCTGACGTGCCCGAGGCCCGGGGAGCAAGGGGAATCCGAGTGACACAGCGCGTGCTCATCGCCGCGGACAAGTTCAAGGGGTCGCTGACGGCCGTTCAGGTCGCGGAGCGCGTGACGGCCGGACTGCGCCGGGTCGCGCCGCGGGTGACGGTGGAGTCGCTGCCGGTGGCCGACGGCGGCGACGGAACCGTCGACGCTGCCGTCGCGGCCGGGTTCGAGCGGCGGGAGGCGCGGGTCGCGGGGCCGCTCGGTGACGAGGTGACGGCGGCGTTCGCGCTGCGCGGCGACACGGCGGTGGTGGAGATGGCGGAGGCGAGCGGGCTGCAGCGCCTGCCGGCCGGCGTCTTCGCGCCGCTGACGGCGTCCACCCACGGCTCCGGGGAACTGCTGCGGGCCGCGCTGGACGCGGGGGCCCGGACGATCGTGTTCGGCGTCGGCGGGAGCGCGACCACCGACGGCGGCGCCGGGATGCTGTCCGCGCTCGGGGCGCGGTTCCTGGACGCGGAGGGGGAGCCGGTGACGCCGGGCGGCGGCGGCCTTGGCGGCCTGGCGTCCGCCGACCTGTCGGGACTGGACCCGCGCCTGGCCTCCGTGGAGCTGGTGCTCGCCGGCGACGTCGACAACCCGCTGACCGGGCCGAAGGGCGCACCGGCCGTCTACGGGCCGCAGAAGGGCGCCTCGCCGGACGACGTGGAGACGCTGGACGCGGCCCTCGCGCACTACGCCAAGGTGCTGGAGGAGGCCGTCGGCGCCCGGGCCACCGAGTACGCCGCCGCGCCGGGCGCGGGCGCGGCGGGCGGCATCGGCTTCGGCGCGCTGCTGCTCGGCGCCCGCTTCCGCCCCGGCATCGAGGTGCTGCTCGACGTGCTGGGCTTCGCCCCCGCGCTGGACCGGGCCGATCTCGTGATCACCGGTGAGGGCTCCCTCGACGAGCAGACCCTGCACGGCAAGGCCCCCGCGGGGGTGGCCGCCGCGGCGCGCGCCGCCGGGAAGGAGGTGGTCGCGGTGTGCGGACGCCTCGCGCTGCCTCCGGAGGCGCTGGGCCGGGCCGGCATCCGCCGCGCCTACCCCCTGACGCAGGCCGAGCCGGACGTCGCCAGGTGCATCGCGGACGCGGGCCCGATCCTGGAACGGGTGGCAGAGGGCATCGCCCGCGATTTCCTGACCTGAGACGCCCGGCCGGGATGTGGTGACGTCGGGCGCCGGCCCGGCGGGACGTACCGGTCGCCGTGACCGCCGGCGCTCCGGTCGCCGTGCCTGTCGGCGCCCTGGCCGCCGTGACCGCCGGCGCCCTGGCCGCCGTGACCGTCGGCGCTCCGGCCGCCGTGACGTGCCCGCGCCGCGCGCCGCGCGCCGCGGGAGCACGGCGCCGGTCTCGCCGTGGGGCCGCGTCAGATGCCGCAGTCGGGTGCCGACCAGTAGGGCGACGGGTCGAAGGCGACGTGGGTGTGGTCGCTGTGGCCGGGGTAGCCCGGGCCCAGGATCTCGGAGAAGCCGTGGACGCGTGCCTCGCGGGCCAGGGTGCACAGGCTCGGTGAGCCGACCAGGTCGGCCGCGTCGCCGTAGAGGTGACGGCTGTTCGCCGCGCCGCCGACCGCGTTGTTGCAGGCGTAGGAGCGGAAGCCGCTGGAGATGTTGATCGGCACGTCACCGAGGGCGTGCCGCATCGCCTCCAGCTTCCACATGGTCTTCAGCGCGTTCGCCTTGGCGGTGGCCGCCGAGACCGCGCCGCCCGACCAGTCGGAGTTGCACTTGTTGAGCTCGGAGTAGCTGAAGTGGACGGGGGTGCAGTCGGGGTCCTGCAGCGCGTAGAGCTTGCTGAAGGTCGCGGGACCGGCGACACCGTCGGCGGAGAGCCCGTACGCCGCCTGGAACTTCTTGACGGCGGCGGCGGTGCGGGCGCCGTAGTTCCCGTCGTAGGCGAGCCGCTCGCCGGACGTCACCCAGCCGGCGACCCGGATCTGCAACTGCGTCACGTCGCTGCCGGAGGAGCCCTCCGACAGGGTGCGGCTCCAGGTGTAGCACTCGTCGGCCTGTGCCGAGCCCGCGGTCGCCCCCACACCGAGCACCACGCCAGACATGATCATGACAAAAGAGAGAAAAGTACGCGTTGCCCGTCTGAGCATCCCGGCCTCCCGACCGTCTCACCGGATGGATGGGCGCGTTGCCGCGCCCACGGCAGTCCCGACCAGGGTGGGCCAGAGCGCTACGCGCGTCAACAACGCCGGGGCGAACGGGCGGCCGGCCGGTGGCGGCCGGCCCGTGCCGCGGGGAGACGGCGAAGGGCCCGAGCCGGGTGGCTCGGGCCCTTCGGAAGCCGCGGAGACCTACGGAAGCTGCGCCGCCCGCGCCTCGCGGCGGTTGCCGCGGAAGTTGTTCACCCGGCGGGCCGTGGCGAACAGCGGGATCACCGCGCCCATGACCAGCTGAAGGGCGCAGCCGGTCTGCAGGAGCAGCTGGCCGCTCGGGGCGTCGAACGCCCAGGCCGCCAGCAGGCCCATCGACAGGACGATCCACGAGAGCATCGCCCCCGCGAGACGGCCCCGGGGCTTGGGGTACTCCACCCGGCTCACCATCAGCCAGGCCGTGCCCAGGATCGCCAGCAGGGTCGCCACGAAGGGCAGCTCCAGCAGCACGATCGAGACGACCGTCAGCGCGCCGAACGGCGACGGCATGCCCTGGAACATGCCGTCCTTCATCGTCACGCACGAGAACCGCGCGAGCCTGAGCACCACCGCCAGGAGCACCACGATCGCGCCCAGCGCCGCCACCCGCTGGTGCGCGTCGTCGGCCACCATCCCGTAGACCAGGACGAAGTACGCCGGCGCCAGCCCGAAGCTGATGAGGTCGGAGAGGTTGTCCAGCTCCGCGCCCATCGGCGAGCTGCGCAGCTTGCGCGCCACCAGGCCGTCGAACAGGTCGAAGACCGCGGCGCACAGCATCAGGATCACCGCCGTGGCCGCGCTGTGGCGGGCCATGCCGGTCTCCTGGTCGCCCGTGAGGTGCGGGATCAGGATGCCGGTGGTGGTGAAGTACACGGCCATGAAGCCGCACGTGGCGTTGCCGAGGGTGAGCGTGTCCGCTATCGAGAGGCGGAGAGAGAGCGGCATCTCCTCCTCGTCGTCCGCCTCGTCCGCCTCGGGCACCCAGCCCGCCTGTGTATCCGGATCAATCACGGTCAATGCGAGTCACCCCAGCCACGGTCTTCTGTCCGACCTCGACCGCGACATCCACGCCTTCGGGCAGGTAGATGTCGACACGCGAGCCGAAGCGGATCAGACCGATGCGGTCACCCTGCTCGACCTTGGTGCCCTGCGGCACGTAGGGGACGATGCGACGGGCCACGGCGCCGGCGATCTGGATCATCTCGATGTCGCCGAGTTCGGTGTCGAAATGCCAGACTACGCGCTCGTTGTTCTCGCTCTCCTTGTTGAACGCCGGAACGAACCCGCCCGGGATGTGCTCGACCGACGTCACCGTGCCGGCCAGCGGCGCCCGGTTGACGTGGACATTGAGCGGGCTCATGAAGATGGCGACGCGGGTGCGGCCGTCCTTCCACGGCATGATGCTCTGCACCACACCGTCGGCGGGCGAGATGACCCGGCCCCGGGCGATCTCGCGCTCGGGGTCGCGGAAGAACCACAGCATGCCCGCCGCGAGCGCGGTGGTGGGCACGGCGACGGCCTTGGCGACACCGGAGCGGCGTGCCCGGATCAGGCTGAGGGCTGCGGTGGCGACGGTCGGGAGGAGCCACGGCGATGCTCCGCGCGCGAGGCGTACGCCGACCAGGCTGTCGCGTGGTGCAGAGGTTTGGCTGTGGGGCATGGATGACCTTCGTAGCGGATGATGCCGCGCTGGAACGGGGGACGGCGGCTTTTCCGGGATCGTACCGGTCGAGGGCCACAACTGGGCAAGCCAGGCAGCCGAGTCGGCGTCCGAAGAATGCCTACGGGGTGTGATCTTCTTCTCGAAGAAAACACCCCGTCTCCGGACAATCAACCCTGGAATCGATACTCTTCGAGCAGCCGGCGCCCGATGATCATTTTCTGGATCTCGGCGGTACCTTCACCGATGAGCAGCATCGGGGCCTCCCGGTAGAGGCGCTCGATCTCGTACTCCTTGGAGAAGCCGTAGCCGCCGTGGATCCGGAAGGCATCCTCCACGACCTCCTTGCAGTACTCGGAGGCGAGGTACTTCGCCATCCCTGCTTCGAGGTCGTTTCGTTCTCCGGAGTCCTTTTTGCGGGCCGCGTTCACCATCATCGCATGCGCGGCCTCGACCTTGGTGGCCATCTCGGCGAGCTTGAACTGGATCGCCTGGTGCTGGGCGATCGGCTTGCCGAAAGTATGACGCTGCTGGGCGTACTGGACGCCGAGCTCGAACGCGCGCTGAGCGACGCCGCAGCCGCGCGCCGCCACATTCACGCGGCCGACCTCGACTCCGTCCATCATTTGGTAAAAACCTCGGCCGGTGACCCCGCCGAGCACCCGGTCGGCCGGAACGCGCAGGCCGTCCATGATCAGCTCGGTGGTGTCGACGCCCTTGTAGCCCATCTTGTCGATCTTGCCCGGGATGGTGAGGCCGGGGCGGACCTCGCCGAAGCCGGGCTCCTTCTCCACCAGGAAGGTCGTCATCGACTTGTGGGGCGCGGTTCCCTCGGGGTGTCCTTCGTCACTCCGGACCAGCACGGCCACCAGCGACGACGTGCCGCCGTTGGTCAGCCACATCTTCTGGCCGTTCAGGACGTACTCGTCGCCGTCCTTCACCGCCTTGGAGGTGATCGCGGACACGTCCGAGCCCAGGCCGGGCTCCGACATCGAGAAGGCGCCGCGGATGTCGCCGGCCGCCATCCTCGGCAGGAAGTGGTCCTTCTGCTCCTGCGTGCCGTGCTGCTTGAGCATGTACGCCACGATGAAGTGGGTGTTGATGATGCCGGACACCGACATCCAGCCGCGGGCGATCTCCTCGACGCACAGCGCGTAGGTGAGGAGCGACTCGCCCAGGCCCCCGTACTCCTCGGGGATCATCAGACCGAACAGGCCGAGTTCCTTCAGGCCGTCCACGATCGCTTGCGGGTACTCGTCGCGGTGCTCCAGCTCGGTGGCCACCGGGATGATCTCCTTGTCCACGAAGTCGCGGACGGTGGAGAGGATCTCCTGCTGGACGTCGGTCAGACCGGAGGTCTGGGCGAGGCGCGCCATCGATCAGCCTTCCTGAAGTTCCGGGCGGCCGGGCTGCTCGCCGCCGCGCTCCTTGATGTACGTCTCGGTCGGGACCATCACCTTGCGGCGGAACACGCACACCAGCGTGCCGTCCTGCTTGTAGCCCTTGGTCTCGACGTACACGATGCCGCGGTCGTTCTTCGACTTCGACGGCCACTTGTCGAGCACGGTCGTCTGGCCGTAGACCGTGTCGCCGTGGAAGGTCGGCGCCACGTGCTTCAGCGACTCGATCTCCAGGTTGGCGATCGCCTTGCCGGAGATGTCCGGGACGGACATGCCGAGCAGCAGGGAGTAGATGTAGTTGCCCACGACGACGTTCTTGCCGAAGTCCGTCGTCTTCTCCGCATAGTTCGTGTCCATGTGGAGCGGGTGGTGGTTCATGGTGAGGAGACAGAACAGGTGGTCGTCGTACTCCGTGACCGTCTTGCCCGGCCAGTGCTTGTACGTCGCCCCGACCTCGAACTCCTCGTAGGTGCGTCCGAACTGCATGGCCCTACGCCTCCGGGATCTCGAACTTGCTGGTGCGCTGCATGCCGGCGGCGCGGCCCTTGCCCGCGATGACCAGGGCCATCTTGCGGCTGGCCTCGTCGATCATCTCGTCGCCGAGCATCGCGGAGCCCTTCTTGCCGCCCGCCTCGGACGTGCAGTACTCGTACGCGTCCAGGATCAGCTCGGCGTGGTCGTAGTCCTCCTGCGAGGGCGAGAAGACCTCGTTGGCGGCGTCGACCTGGCCGGGGTGCAGCACCCACTTGCCGTCGAAGCCGAGCGCGGCGGCGCGGCCGGCCACCTCGCGGAAGCCGTCGACGTTGCGGATCTGCAGGTAGGGGCCGTCGATCGCCTGGAGGTCGTTGGCGCGGGCGGCCATCAGGATCTTCATCAGGATGTAGTGGTAGGCGTCCGCCGGGTAGCCCGGCGGCTGCTCGCCCACGACCAGCGACTTCATGTTGATCGACGCCATGAAGTCGGCCGGGCCGAAGATGATCGTCTCGATGCGCGGGGACGCCTGGGCGATCTCGTTGACGTTGTTCAGGCCCTGCGCGTTCTCGATCTGCGCCTCGATGCCGATGCGGCCGACCTCGAAGCCCATGGTCTTCTCGATCTGCGTCAGCAGCAGGTCCAGGGCGACGACCTGCTGGGCGTTCTGCACCTTCGGCAGCATGATGCAGTCGAGGTTCGGACCGGCCCCCTCGACGACCGTCACGACGTCCCGGTACGTCCACTCGGTCGTCCAGTCGTTGACGCGCACGACCCTGGTCTTGCCCGTCCAGTCGCCCTCGTTGAGGAACTTGACGATGGTGTGCCGCGCCTCCGGCTTGGCGAGCGGCGCGCACGCGTCCTCCAGGTCGAGGAAGACCTGGTCGGCCGGGAGGCCCTGCGCCTTCTCCAGGAAGCGGGGGTTCGAGCCCGGGACGGCCAGGCAGGAGCGCCGTGGGCGCAGTCGGTTGACCTGGGGAGCAGGGCTGGTCATGCGGGGACCTCCAGGGGGTCGAGCTTGTTCGCTTTCCGGATCTCGTCGACGATGCGGCCGATGATGCCGGTGATGTCGAAGTCCTTCGGGGTGAAGACCGCGGCCACTCCGGCGGCCCTGAGCTGTTCGGCGTCGCCACTCGGGATGATGCCACCGGCGATCACCGGTATATCTGTGGCACCGGCCACACGGAGCCGCTCCAGCACGTCCGGCACCAGCTGGGAGTGCGAGCCGGAGAGGATGGACAGGCCGACCGCGTGCACGTCCTCGGCGAGCGCCGCGTCCACGATCTGCTCCGGGGTGAGCCGGATGCCCTGGTAGACCACCTCGAACCCGGCGTCGCGGGCCCGCACGGCGATCTGCTCGGCGCCGTTGGAGTGCCCGTCCAGGCCCGGCTTGCCGACCAGGAAGCGCAGCTTGCCGACGCCCAGGTCGCGGGCGGTGTCGTCCACCTTCCGGCGGACCTCGGCGAGGGCGGTGCCGGCCTCCGCGGTCACCGCGACCGGCGCCGACGACACGCCCGTGGGCGCCCGGAACTCGCCGAACACCTCGCGCAGCGCGCCGGCCCACTCGCCGGTCGTCACCCCGGCGCGGGCGCACTCCAGGGTGGCCTCCATCAGGTTCTCGGTGCCCTTGGCGGCCTCCTTCAGCCGCTCCAGCGCCTTGCAGGGCCGGGGGTGGTTGAAGGGCGGCTGGTAGCGGGTGTCGCGCCAGTGCTGGAGCGAGGCGATGACGCGGGCCTCGACGGCCGGGTCGACCGTCTGGATGGCCGTGTCCAGGTCCGCGGTCAGCGGGTTCGGCTCGGTCGTCTCGAAGATGTTGACGCCGACGATCTTCTCCTCGCCGGACTCGATACGGGCCCGGCGGGCCGCGTGCGAGGCGACGAGCTGCGACTTGAGGTAGCCGGACTCGACGGCCGCCATCGCGCCGCCCATCTCCTGGATGCGCTCGATCTCGGCGAGCGACTGCTCGACCAGCTCGGCGACCTTGGCCTCGATCACCTTCGAGCCCTCGAAGATGTCGGCGTACTCCAGCAGGTCGCTCTCGTACGCCAGCACCTGCTGCATGCGCAGCGACCACTGCTGGTCCCACGGCCGGGGCAGGCCGAGGGCCTCGTTCCACGCGGGGAGCTGCACGGCACGCGCGCGGGCGTCCTTGGAGAGCGTCACGGCCAGCATCTCCAGGACGATGCGCTGGACGTTGTTCTCCGGCTGCGCCTCGGTCAGGCCGAGGGAGTTGACCTGGACCCCGTAGCGGAAACGGCGCTGCTTGGGGTCCTGGATGCCGTACCGCTCGCGGGTGACCTGGTCCCAGATCCGGCCGAAGGCGCGCATCTTGCACATCTCCTCGACGAACCGCACGCCGGCGTTCACGAAGAAGGAGATGCGGGCGACGACGTCGCCGAACTTCTCGGCGGGCACCTGACCGGAGTCGCGCACGGCGTCCAGCACCGCGATGGCGGTGGACATCGCGTACGCGATCTCCTGCACCGGCGTGGCGCCCGCCTCCTGCAGGTGGTAGCTGCAGATGTTGATCGGGTTCCACTTCGGGATGTGGGAGACCGTGTACGCGATCATGTCCGTCGTCAGGCGGAGCGACGGCCCCGGCGGGAACACGTGCGTGCCCCGGGACAGGTACTCCTTGACGATGTCGTTCTGGGTCGTGCCCTGGAGCCTGGTGATGTCCGCGCCCTGCTCCTCCGCGACGACCTGGTAGAGCGCCAGCAGCCACATGGCCGTGGCGTTGATCGTCATCGAGGTGTTCATCTGCTCCAGGGGGATGTCCTGGAACAGCCGGCGCATGTCACCGAGGTGCGAGACCGGGACCCCGACCCGGCCGACCTCGCCGCGGGCGAGGACGTGGTCGGGGTCGTAGCCGGTCTGCGTCGGCAGGTCGAACGCCACCGACAGGCCGGTCTGGCCCTTGGCGAGGTTGCGCCGGTACAGCTCGTTGGACGCTTCGGCCGTGGAGTGGCCGGCGTACGTGCGCATGAGCCACGGCCGGTCCCTGTCCTTGCGCGCCTGCGGCGCCTGACGCTCAGTCATGTGCGATACCTCCGCTGTCCTCAGATGTTGCGGAAGCGGTTGATGGCGTCGATGTGCTTGGCGCGCATCTCCTCGTCGTGCACGCCCAGGCCCTCCTCGGGGGCCAGGCACAGCACGCCGACCTTGCCCTGGTGGAGGTTGCGGTGCACGTCGTAGGCCGCCTGCCCGGTGTCCTCCAGGGAGTAGACCTTGGAGAGCGTCGGGTGGATCTTGCCCTTGGCGATGAGGCGGTTGGCCTCCCAGGCCTCGCGGTAGTTCGCGAAGTGCGAGCCGATGATCCGCTTCAGGGACATCCACAGGTAGCGGTTGTCGTACTCGTGCATGTACCCGGAGGTCGAGGCGCAGGTGGTGATGGTGCCGCCCTTGCGGGTGACGTACACGCTCGCGCCGAAGGTCTCGCGGCCGGGGTGCTCGAAGACGATGTCGATGTCCTCGCCGCCGGTCAGCTCGCGGATGCGCTTGCCGAAGCGCTTCCACTCCTTCGGGTCCTGGGTGTGCTCGTCCTTCCAGAACTTGTAGTCCTCGGCGTTGCGGTCGATGATCGCCTCGGCGCCCATCGAGCGGCAGATGTCCGCCTTCTGCGGCGAGGAGACGACGCAGATCGGGTTCGCGCCGCCGGCCAGGGCGAACTGGGTGGCGTAGGAGCCGAGGCCGCCGGAGGCGCCCCAGATCAGCACGTTGTCGCCCTGCTTCATGCCGGCGCCGTTGCGGGAGACCAGCTGGCGGTAGGCGGTGGAGTTGACCAGGCCGGGCGCGGCGGCCTCCTCCCAGCTCAGGTGGCCGGGCTTGGGCATCAGCTGGTTGGACTTCACCAGGGCGATCTCCGCGAGGCCGCCGAAGTTCGTCTCGAAGCCCCAGATGCGCTGCTCGGGGTCGAGCATGGTGTCGTTGTGGCCGTCGCTGGACTCCAGCTCCACGCTCAGGCAGTGCGCGACGACCTCGTCGCCCGGCTTCCAGGCGTTCACGCCCGGGCCGGTGCGCAGGACCACGCCCGCGAGGTCGGAGCCGATGATGTGGTAGGGCAGGTCGTGGCGCTTGGTGAGCTCGCTGAGCTTGCCGTACCGCTCCAGGAACCCGAAGGTCGACAGCGGCTCGAAGATCGAGGTCCAGACGCTGTTGTAGTTCACCGAGGAGGCCATGACGGCCACCAGGGCCTCACCCGGGCCCAGCTCGGGCAGCGGCACCTCGTCGAGGTGCAGCGACTTGCGCGGGTCCTTCTCGCGGGTGGTCATGCCCGCGAACATCTCCGTCTCGTCCTTGTGCACGGTGATCGCGCGGTACGACTCGGGGAGCGGCAGGGCGGCGAAGTCGGCCGACGTGGAGTCGGGCGACTGGATCGCGTCCAGGATGTCCTTCACGGTCACGGTGTTGCCTCCGGCGAATGGCGTCTTGAGGGGAGACGCTGAGGGTTACGTCGGTGCTGCTGAGGGTGTGAGGTGGGCCGTCGGTTCGGCGGGTGGTGCTTGCTGGCAGCGCTTTGTGGCGCGGAAGGGTGCCTGTGACGCAGGCGTCCGGGCGCGCAGGCCGAGGGCTTGCGGGGACAGTCGGCGTACGCGAGGTCTCCGCACGCCGGCCGCCCGGACATCTTCAACGTATGGCACGCCGTGTCACCTGACAAGGCACTGGGTGCCAGAAATTGCCCTCAGATGAAATCTTTACGTAACAAATGAGCGATGATCGATCGAACGGACCGTGAAAGCTGCCAGAAAAGCACTTCTGACATGGCAAAACGGCCACCCCGAGGGGTGGCCGTCATCACAGCGGCGATGTGTCCGAGGGCACCTCGGCACGATGGCGTCAGGAGGGTCCAGCGGTGCTCAGCGGTCCTTGAGGGCCTCCTCGATCGCCCGCATCACCTCGTCCAGCGGGGCGTCGGTGCGGGCCACGGTGACCAGGACCTCGCCGTGCGCGGAGACCGCGGCGGGCGCCGCGGACCGCGCGGCCGGGCCGCGCCCGGCCCCGATGCCGGTCCCGAACGTCCTGCGCACGATCGCGAAGGCGTGGTCCAGCTGCGTCTCCACGTCACCCTGCCCGCCGGCCCGCAGCCAGCGCCGCAGGACATGGTTGTGGGCGGTGACCACGGCGGACGCGGCGACCTCCGCCAGCAGCGGATCGTCGTTGGCGTCGTCGTCGTGGGCGTGCTCGTCGAAGTGGCCGAGGAGGTAGCGGGTGAAGAGGCGCTCGTAGCGGGCCACCGACGCGATCTCCGCCTCGCGCAGGGTGGGCACCTCGCGCGTGAGCTTGTAGCGGGCCACGGAGATCTCCGGCCGGGCCGCGTACATCTTCATGACTTCCTTGATGCCGCGGCACACCGTGTCGAGCGGGTGCTCGTGCGCCGGGGCCGCGTTCAGCACGGCCTCCGCGCGGATCAGCGTGTCGTCGTGGTCCGGGAAGATGGCCTCTTCCTTGGAGCGGAAGTGGCGGAAGAAGGTGCGGCGGGCGACCCCGGCGGCGGCCGCGATCTCGTCGACGGTGGTCGCCTCGTAGCCCTTGGTCGCGAACAGCTCCATCGCCGCGGCCGCCAGTTCCCGGCGCATCTTGAGCCGCTGGGCGGCGGCGCGACTGCCTGCGGCACTCTCCGGCGCGTCGGGCGTAGCTGGTGTACGTGAGGACTTGGCGGGCTGGGACATGACCCGAACGTACTGCATGCGCGCAGCGTGCCGCGCAGGTACCGGGGTTCCCCCGCCCCGGCCGGACGGGGTACCGCCCTGCGCGGGTGGGGGACCGGACGGCGCCGGCGGGGGAGAGCCGTGCCGGGCGGCAGGGGGGCGGCTGCCCGGGCCGAGCAGCCCGCCCCAGTCCGTCTCGCCCGCAGGCCGGTCGCCCGGGCGCTTACCGCCGGGCATATTCGCGGAAGCCGCGGCCGGTCTTGCGGCCGAGGCAGCCCGCGGCCACCAGGTGCTCCAGGAGCGGGGCCGGCGCCAGTCCCGGGTCGCGGAACTCGCGGTGCAGCACCTTCTCGATCGCGAGGGAGACGTCGAGCCCGACGACGTCCAGCAGCTCGAACGGGCCCATCGGATAGCCGCCGCCCAGCCTCATCGCCGTGTCGATGTCGTCGAGGGAGGCGTAGTGCTCCTGCACCATCTTGACCGCGTTGTTGAGGTACGGGAACAGCAGGGCGTTCACGATGAAGCCCGCGCGGTCGCCGCAGTCCACGGCGTGCTTCCGGATCCCGGCGCAGACCTCGCGGACCGTCGCGTGGACGTCGTCCGCGGTCAGCACCGTACGGACCACCTCGACCAGCTTCATCGCCGGCGCCGGGTTGAAGAAGTGCATGCCGATCACGTCCTGCGGGCGCGAGGTGGCACGGGCGCAGGCGACGACGGGCAGCGAGGAGGTGGTGGTGGCCAGCACCGCGCCCGGCTTGCACACCTTGTCCAGCGCCGCGAACAGCTGCTGCTTGACCTCCAGGTCCTCGGCGACGGCCTCGACGGCCAGGTCGACGTCGGCGAAGGCGTCGTAGGAACCGGCCGGGGTGATCCGCTCCAGGGTCTGCGCGGCGCTCTCGGCCGTCATCCGCCCCCGGTCGACGGAGCGTGCCAGGGACTTGCCGATACGGGCCTTGGCGGCCTGCGCCTTCTCCTCGCTGCGGGCGGCCAGGACGACGTCGTAGCCGGCCTTGGCGAACACCTCGGCGATGCCGGACGCCATGGTGCCCGAGCCGGCCACGCCGACCGAGCGGACCGGACGGCCCGGGGTGAGGTCCGCGCCCTCCAGCGGCGTCAGCGCGTCCCGCACGACGGTGGCGCTGCCGGGGGCCTCGTAGGTGTAGAAGCCGCGGCCCGACTTGCGGCCGGTCAGGCCCGCCTCGCTGAGCTGCTTGAGGATCGGGGCGGGGGCGTGCAGCCGGTCGCGGGACTCGGCGTACATGGCGTCCAGGACCGTGCGGGCGGTGTCGATGCCGATCAGGTCGAGCAGGGCGAGCGGGCCCATCGGCAGACCGCAGCCCAGCCGCATCGCGGCGTCGATGTCCTCGCGGGAGGCGTACTTGGCCTCGTACATCGCGGCGGCCTGGTTGAGGTAGCCGAACAGCAGCCCGTCCGCGACGAAACCGGGCCGGTCGCCGACCGCGACCGGCTCCTTGCCCAGTTCCAGGGCGAGGTCGGTGACCGCGGCGACGGCCTGCGGCGCGGTCAGCACCGAGGAGACGACCTCGACCAGCTTCATCGCCGGGGCCGGGTTGAAGAAGTGCAGGCCCAGCACGCGCTCCGGGCGGGCCGAGTCGGCGGCCAGGCGGGTCACCGACAGGGCGTTGGTGCCGGTCGCCAGGATCGTCTCCGGACGCACGATCGCGTCCAGCTCACGGAAGACCTGGTGCTTGATCTCGTACGACTCCGGGACCACCTCGATGACGAGGTCGGCGTCGGCGGCGGCGCGCAGGTCGGTGGCGGTGCGGAAGCGGGCCAGGGCGTCGGCGCGCTCCTGCTCGGTCAGCCGGCCCCGCTCCACGGCGCGCGCGGTGGCGGCCTCCAGGGCGGCGACGGACTGGGCGGCCGCGACCTCGCTGACGTCGATGCCGACGACCTCGCGGCCGGCCTTGGCGAGGACCTCGGTGATGCCGGTGCCCATGGTGCCGAGGCCGACGACGGCGACGGTCTTGATGGGGGACAGAGGGGTGTCGGACAGGGGAGTGGCCATCGCGGGACTCCAGAAGATGAGGGTGACGACTGGGAGCGCGCCCGGCGCGCCGCGGAGGGCGCACCGGGTGCGGGAGATATGCGGGTGTGGCCGGGCTGCGAGCGCACACGCCCGGTGCCGTCGATGCGGGGCGCGCACACGCCCGTGGACCGACAGCCGATCCGACCGGCCCTGTCCCGGAGCCGCGTCGTGCTGAGGTACGCGATGTACCGAACCGACTTCCCCCACTGCCCCGAGGGCATGGGAGGTGTCCCGTCACGACGGCTGCGTCACCAGGCCATCGCGAGCAGGTGTGCGAGTGGGTAACTCGCTCGTCTGAGCCTAACCGGTGGGTAACGAGCGCGCCAGCCCCCGGTGTGTGGCGTACGCCTCGCGCGCCCGGCCGCGTCCCGCGGCGGCCGGGCCGGGTCAGCCGCCGCGCAGCAGCGTGCCGATCTCCCGCTTGAGGAAGGCGTCCTGGCAGAACTCGAAGTGGTCCACCCGGCGCATGTCGAAGACCTGCCGGATGCCTCGCTGCCGGGCGCGGGCCACGACGTCGTTGAAACGCTGTTCGAAGTGCAGGGAGAAGAACACCCGGGTCCGGTCGCTGATCGCCCTGATCCGTTCCAGGCGCCCGAAGAACAGCTCGTACTGGCCGTCCGGCTGCCAGTAGTCCCACAGGTCGGCCGCGTAGCGCTGGACCTGGGCGAGATCCTTGCCGCTGATCTTGTGCAGGTACTCGCAGAAGTTCTGGAACTCCACGAGCGCCTCCGGGACCTGCGCGATGCGCTTCAGCTCCGCGAGGGGCCGCTCGGGATCGAGGTGGGCGACCTTCCCCGAGATGACCATGGTGGAGTGGTTGATGTTCGGGTCGAGCAGCAGCACGGAACGTATCTTCGGCTGCCGCTCCGGATGGTCCCGCCACAGCTCGGCCAGCCGGAACAGCATGTCGCAGCCGACGGAGAACCCGACGAGCGTCAACCGCTTGTACGGGTACTGCCGTTGCAGGTTGTTGATGGCCCCGCTGATGAGGTCGGCGTGCACCGCCATGCCGATGGGGCGGTAGCGGCCGTCCCGCGCCTCCTCGGCGTTGTGCCCGAACAGGGTGATGGCGGCGGTGTGCTGCCGGGCGACGTTCATGAACGGCCGGAAGTCGTCCGCGTCCAGGCCCAGGCCGTGCAGCAGCACGACGAGATCGGGCGACTCGGTGGCGCGTTCCAGGTACCAGAGCTGCCGTCCGATGACGGCGTTGTCCGACGGCAGGTCCTCCTCGAAGTCGTCGGCGTGGATGTCGAAGAAGTTCCGGACCACCTCGCGTCGCAGCTCACGGCGTTGCTCCGCGAGGCCGCGCGCCCACCAGGCCAGCGAGAAGACCGCCGTGACGGCGAGGATCACCAGCGTGCCGCCGGCCACGACGTGGCTCCAGCTCCAGGCGATCACCGCCCGGGCCTCGTCGCTGTAGATGCCGATGGCGGCGCCCGTGACGCCTCCCACCACCGCCACGGTCGACCTGTGCCGGCCGACGAACGCGGCCGCTCTCTCGATGAGCAACGACGTGCGGATCATCGAATTCCCCCGAACATTCCCATCATGGCTCTGTCAGGACGGCCAGCTCCGGGCGCACGGTGACTTCCCCGATGAAGTGCGCGTCGGACACGTCGGCGATGTGCAGCGGCTCGGTGCTGCCGTCCCGGTAGGCGTGCACGGTGCAGCCCTTGCGGGTGAGGGCGTGGCTGAGCTCCATGACCAGCAGCAGGCTCGGGGCGCCCAGCGCGCCCGTCACCGTCCGCACGAGCTGCCGCCGCACGTCCTCGCCGTACTGGTAGAGCACGAAATTGCAGGTGACCACGTTGAAGGAGAAGGACTTCAGGAAGCCTTCCAGCCGCGGCGAGTCCAGGAGGTCCAGCGGCCGCAGCAGCACCTCGTGCTCCGTCCGCGCGGCCTGCTCCAGCGACCACAGCACTTCCCCGAACCGCTGCTCGTAGTAGTCGGACGGCCCGTGGCAGGTGCGCACCCACTCGACGGTGGGCAGCGGGGCGCGATCGACTCCGCAGGCCAGCTCCAGGGGGATGGGCCGGAAGGCGGGCGCCGCCGGGTTCCAGCGGAGGTCCCCCGCGAAACGCCGGAAGACCACCTCGTTGTTCAGCTGCCTCGGGAGCAGCCCGATGCTGGTGCCCAGGTCGAGCAGGCGGACCCGGCGGATGCCGCGTGCCTCGGCGAAAGCGCCGATGACGAGCTGCGGGAGCAGGAAACGCCGTGCCCCCGTGTACGAGTTGGAGTGGCTCTCCATGAGACGGGCGACGGTGTCCCCCCGCTCCTGGAACAGCCGCCCGAGCGAGGTGACCCGGCGGGCGAGCGGAAGCTCGGGGTCGAACACCTCCGCCGGCCCCTCGTCGCGCAGCAGGTGCCGCACCGCGATGCCGAGCAGGGTGATGGCGTGCGTGTCGCTGATGTACGGCCGGCCGCGCCACAACGCCGACAGCAGATCGTCGAGCGGTGCGGAGTCCCGGGACCCGGCCAGCTCCGCGAGACACTCGTGGAACGCGGACCATCCGTGATTGCCCTGCTGGTGGTGGCTCATGTCGGCCAGGGCCTCACGCAGTGACGCCTTGCGGGTGAGGAACACGGACCGGTCACTCCTTCACGGACAGGGGGTCAGGCGACCGCCGTGCGGTGCGGCCACCGCAGGTGCGCGGGCGCGAGTCCCCGAAACGTGTGGTTGTCTGCGAAACGCTCGACCGTGCCGGTCACGGCGGCGGAGGCGCCCAGCCGGCGCAGGCCGGACAGCGCCAGCTCCATCACCGTCCTCGCGAGGCCGGCCACGACCGGATCCGTCATGCCGCGCAGCGCCGCGTCGAGCCAGTCCTGGCGGGTGGGGGCCAGGGAAGCGGACGCGATGAGGGACGCGGCGGCGTCGGAGGTGGCCGCGTCGTCCATGAGGGCCGCGACCACGGCCACCGGCACCACCCAGTCGTCGGCGCCCTGGGCGTCGATCATGCGCAGTTCCAGGTGCCCGCACGCGCGGACCGGGGCGACCAGGGACTTCAGGTGGTGGAAGACGTCGTCCCGGTGCACCGGCTGCGGGCCGCTGCCCCGCAGCCACCGCCTGAGGGACAGCCCGGCGGGCGCCGGTCCCCACACCTCCGCCTGCTCCACGCCACCGCTGCCCGCCGGAGCGGGACAGCGGAACGGCGAGCCCGGGGCGGGCCGGGAGCCGGCGTCCGGCGCCGACCGGATGGCCGTGACCGACGTGTTCAGCGCGTACCGGGTCCATGTCCCGCGCGGATCACCGCCGCAGGGCAGCGGGCCGCTGCGGAACGGGTCCACCTGGAGGCGCAGCAGCTGCCGGCCCGAGAGCACGGGTCCCTCGGGCCGGCCCGGAAGCCGGGCCACCGGCGAATTGGCGAACATCGCCATCAGGACCGGCCCCAGGCAGTTGGCGATGGACCACCTCCGGGACCTGCCGCGCCATCCGTCGGAGCCGTCCCCCGCCTCCACGTTCACCTGCACGGAGGCGGTGTTGCACAGGAGGCTGTCGCCGTTGCCGAAGTGCGCGTAGTGGCGGCGCAGCGCCTGGTAGCGGGGCAGGGCGACGGTGAAGAGCGGCGGCCGGGCGTCGAGGCCCGCGCCGAGCAGCCGCATCCCCGCCGCGGACGTCCGTCCCCGCAGGACGGCGAGGTCGCCTGCGACGGCCTCGACGCAGTCCCGCAGCGAGTCGTGCGGCGCGCTGCTCAGCTCCACCTGCCCGCCGGGTTCCCAGGACACCAGGCTGCCCCCGGGGAGCGGGCCCGCGAAGGACCGGGCGAGGAACGCCAGTTCCTCGTGTGTCGCCCGGCGCGTCGGGTCGTCCACGGGGAGCACCAGCCACTCGAGCTCCACTCCGGTCCGCCCCACCCGGCTCCGGGACAGCGAGTGATCGAAGATGAGCCGCGCCGCCTCCGACTCGCTCAAGGCACCTTCCAATGAAGCACGCCCCCCTGGCCCGTTGGATCAACCTGACGTAAATGGATTGTCATGTTCCATCTGCGCTCGCTCATTGACATCGCCGAGCGGGCCGTACAGGAATCTCTCAGGTCGGGTCCTTCTTACCCCTGCGCCGAGAACCTGAAGCGCGGGAAGTCATAAAGGGCCGGAAAGCGCGATTCCTGCCCGTGCGGACCGGGTACTGGACTATGGTCTGGGGTTACTGACAGTGAATTCATCATCACCCGACCAAGAGAGTGGCCGATCCCATGGCAACTTTTCTGCATGCCGACTCCTTGACCCCCAAGCGTTTCAAACAGCTGACCTATCTGGAACGTCTGGCTGATACGCGCACCGTGGTCGTGTTCTTCCACGGGCTGGGTCTGGACGCCACGGATTACCAGGGGTATCTGCAGTCACGGGACATCCACGGGGTCGCGGTGAACCTGGCGGGCTACGCCCCGGGAGGCAGGGATCACCTCCCGCCCGTGCCCGTGCAGCGCCATGTGGAGATGGTGGCCGCTCTGGTGGAGCGGATCGGCGACGAATACCCGGACAAGCGGATCGTCCTGGTCGGCTTCTCGCTGGGGGCCGACCTCGTGCTCCAGCTGGCGGAGCACTGGACGGCCGGTCCGCGCCGCCGCCCGCGCGTCTCCGGGGCGCTGCTGCTGGACCCCAACGTGAACCGGTCCACCATGACGATCTCCCGGCTGTTCGCCGCCGCCGACCGCAGCGACCCGCTGCCCGCCCTGAAGAAACTGATCGGCCTCGCTCCTGATCTGGACGGATTCCGCGCGCTGTGCGCCTACGCGAACAGAATCGCCGCGAAAGATTTCGGACAGGTTCACCAGCTTGCTGACGATATGATTCATTACTGGGACGCTGCCGGATATGATCAGTTCGGTATGCGTGTTTCCCGTGTTGCGGAAATCGCGGACACCGTCAACATCGTGCTCTCCGCCGACTACGTGGAACACCTGGCCGAAATGAAGGCTGCCGTGCGGCGCCGCACCTCCGCGGCCGCCGGGGTGTCCTTCTCCATCACGGAAATGGATCATTTCGACCTGATCGAGCAGGGTGTTCTCTCGCGAGAGCTGAAATCCATCGGCTGCGACTGACGACGTCGGCGGTGTCCGTCGGCGGGACTTTCGCAACAGGCCCTGGGGAGGAAGAGGTGCGAGCGCACCTGGACCGTCTGGGACGGGAGTCGGGCGGCTCGCCGTTCTACGAGCGCATGGCGGGGACCGAGGACCTCGACGAGCTGGCGGACGTGCTCACCGCGCCCGGGCAGCCGCTGTGGGCCAGGGAACTGGCCGCGCTGCGGCTGGGCCTCGCGGGGGACCGGCGGGCCTTCGAGCCGCTCGTGCTGCTGCTGAACCACCGCGACCCCGAGCGCTGCGCGTCCGCCGCCCACGCCCTCGCCCGGCTCCGCGACCCGCGCACCGCCCGCGCGGCGGCCGCCCTCGCCACCAACGAACTGCGCGTCGCCTACGCCCTGCACCCGGTACGGCTCCTGGTGGAACTGCGCGCCCCCGAGTCCGTGCCGGCGCTCATCACCACCCTGCGGCGCAGGCTCAGCCCGCACGACCCCTATCGCCGGGTGGCCCTCGCCTGTGTGGAGGGACTCGGCGCCCTGGCCGACGGGCGGGCCGGACCCGTCCTCAACGAGGCCCTGGCCCACCCGGCGCTCGCCGAGGCGGCCGTGCGCGCACTGGCCCGGATCCCCCGGCAACGGTGAACACCGGCCCGTCAGACCGGCGCGCCGGGGACGGCGCCGTCCACGACCGCCAACGCCTCGATCTCCAGCAGGAACTCGGGGCGGACCAGAGCGGCGACCTGGACGGCGGACGCGGCCGGGAGACGGTCGTCCGGTATGTGCCGCGCGCGTGCCTCGCGGATCGCCGGCATGTGGGCCATGTCCGTGACGAAGTAGGTGAGTTTGACGACGTCGTCGAAGGTCGCCCCGGCGGCGGCCAGGCAGCGGCCGAGGTTGGTGAAGACCTGGCCGGCCTGGGCGGCCGGGTCGTCCTCGCCGACGAGCCTGCCGTCCTCGTCCAGGGCGAGTTGCCCGGAGACCGCGACGACACGGCCGGTGCCGGTGACGACGTGACTGTACTGCGCGGCGGGGAAGACCCCGTCGGGTGCGGTGATCCTGATCGGCTCGCTCATGCGTCCATCCTGGACCACGGGTGTGACAACGCCCCCGACGGGTCCCGCGGCGCGGCCGTGCTCAGCCGCGGGTGCCCAACAGCCCGTGCAGCGCCGAGCCGTGAGTGGACGGCGCCGCCGCCCGGTTGCCCAGCGGCTTCGGGTCGGGCAGTTTCCGGCACACCGCGTCGGCCTCGCCGCCCCCGCGCGGCACCGTGCCGTCGGTCAGGTACGCCGCGAGGTACTTGTCCAGGCAGGTGTTGCCGCTGAGCGTGATGCCGTGGTTCCCGCCGCCCTGCTCCACCACGAGGCTGGAGCCGGCCAGCAGGTGGTGCACGGTGACGCCGCCCTCGTACGGGGTGGCCGCGTCGTCGGTCGCCTGGAACAGCAACGCCGGCGGCAGCTTGCCGTTGGCGATGTTCACCGGGTGCCGCGCGCTCGTCGGCCAGAACGCGCACGGCGCGTTGTACCAGGCGTTGTTCCACGCCATGAAGGGCGCCTTCTCGTACACCGCCCAGTTGTCCTCGCGCCACTGGTTCCAGTCCCGCGGCCAGGAGGCGTCACGGCACTGCACCGAGGTGTAGACGCTGTAGCCGTTGTCGCCCGAGGCGTCCACGGCGGCGAAGTTCTCGTACGCCTCGACCAGCGGGCCGGCGTTCTTGCCGTTCACGTACGCCGCGAACGCCTCCGCCAGGTAGGGCCAGTAGCCGTTGTAGTAGCCGCCGGGGACGAAGGTGTCCTCCAGTTCGGAGACGCCCACCTTGCCGCCGGCCGGCTTCTTGGCGAGCGCCGCCCGCATCGCGTACCACTTGGCCTCGATCTTCTCGGGATCGGTGCCGAGCTTGTACGTCGCGTCGTACTTGGCGATCCAGGCCATCAGTGCCCGGTGGCGGTCGTTGAAGGCGTAGTCCTGCGCGAGGTTGTCGTCGTACCACACGCCCGTGGGGTCGACGATCGAGTCCAGGACCAGCCGGCGCACGCGCTCCGGGAAGAGCTTGGCGTAGACCGCGCCCAGGTAGGTGCCGTACGAGTAGCCGAAGTAGTTGATCCGCTCGGCGCCCAGCGCCCGGCGGATCGAGTCCATGTCCCGCACGGCGCTGACCGTGTCGATGTACGGCAGCAGGCTCGGGTACTTCTTGCCGCAGGCCGCGGCGAAGGACTTGGCCCGGGTCAGGTTGGCCTTCTCGACGGCCGGTGTGCGCGGTACGGAGTCCGGGCGCACCGGGTTGAAATAGCCGGGGGCGCAGTCGAGGGCGGGCTTGCTCCTGCCCACCCCGCGCGGGTCGAAGCCGATGACGTCGTACTGGGCGGCGACCGCCTTGGGCAGCGCCGAGGCGACGAAACCGGCGAGGGTGAGGCCGCTGCCGCCCGGGCCGCCCGGGTTGACCAGCAGCGGACCCTGGGACTTCTTCGCGGTGTGCGGCACGCGGGACAGCGCGAGCGTGATCTGCCGCCCGTTCGGTTTCCGGTGGTCGAGCGGCACCTTGAGCGAGGCGCACTGCAGTGTCGGGTAGTCGGTGGTGGCGCACTTCTTCCAGGCGAGGGGCGCGGCGGTCGCGGACTGCGCGGTGCCCGGGGCGCTCGCGTCGGCGGGCACGGCCGAGACGGTCCCGGCCACGACGACGGCGGCACCGCACAGCACGGCTGCGCGTTTTCTCATGCGGTCCTCCCAGGACGGAGGTGTTGCGGAAACCGCGTGGGTCACGGTCCACGCCGCATCGTCCCGGAAAGAGGGCCCGGAAGAACTCGTTCTGGCAATACTTGACCCGATCGGGTCGCGCTATGCCCTCGAATGATCCCAAATGAGCGAAAGTTGGGTCGGACCGGATGCCGGCGGCTCCAAGGGCGCGGGCTGCGGCTCCGGTTGCCGCCGCGGGCCGCGCCCGGGCGTCCCCGTGCCGGCCGGACCGATCCCGTACTCCCGTGCCAGGTCATGGACCTGACGGGTGATCCGGCGCTGGTACCACTTCGGGGCGTAGGCACCGTCCGCGTACAGGCGCTCGTAGCGGCGCACCAGGTGCGGGTGACGGCGGGTCAGCCAGGACGTGAACCACTCCCGGGCGCCCGGCCGCAGATGCAGCACCAGCGGGGTGACGGAGGTGGCGCCGGACGCCGCGATCGCCCGTACGGTGGCGCGCAGTTGTGCCGGATGGTCGCTCAGGAACGGCAGTACCGGCGCCATCAGCACCCCGCACCCGATGCCCTGCCCGGCCAGCGTGCGCACGACGTCCAGGCGTCGCTCCGGCGCGGGCGTGCCCGGCTCGACGGTGCGCCACAGGCCGGGGTCGGTGAAGCCGACCGAGACGCAGACGCCGACGTCCGTCACCCGCGAGGCCTGCACCAGCAGGTCGAGGTCGCGCAGGATCAGCGTGCCCTTGGTCAGGATCGAGAAGGGGTTCGCGTGGTCGCGCAGGGCGGACAGGATGCCCGGCATCAGGCGGTAGCGGCCCTCGGCGCGCTGGTAGCAGTCCACGTCGGTGCCCATCGCGATGTGCTCGCCCTCCCAACCGCCGGAGGCGAGCCGGCGGCGCAGCAGTTCCGGGGCGTTGACCTTGACCACGATCTGCGAGTCGAAGTCGAGGCCGGCGTCGAGGTCCAGGTAGGTGTGCGTCCTGCGGGCGAAGCAGTACACGCACGCGTGCGAGCATCCGCGGTAGGGGTTCACCGTCCATTCGAACGGCATCCGGGAGGCCCCCGGCACCCGGTTGACGATGGAGCGGGCCCGCACCTCGTGGAAGGTGATCCCGCGGAACTCGGGCGTGTCGACGGTGCGGCTGACCACCGCGTCCGCGCCGAACAGCGCGGCGGCGGCCGCCCGCTCGTGGCCGCCGGACTCCACTGTGAGGTTCTCCCAGCGCATGACGCCTCCTCGGTAGCACTGCGCACAGAATAGAACATTCGTTCGCATGATCGTGCGAGATGCGTCCGGTCGCTTCCGGCGCCCGCGGGCACCCCGATTTGGCGGCCGTGGGCGGGGGTGGTTGGCTTGCCCCAACCCCGAGAACGCAAGTCCTGGAGGAACGCAATGGCGCAGGTCGAGGCCACTACGGAGCGGGTCGTCGCGGCGGACGCGGAGAAGGTGTTCGACGCTGTCGCCGACTACAGCGGCACACGCGCGAAGCTGCTGCCCGAACAGTTCAGCGAGTACGAGGTGCGCGAAGGCGGCGACGGCGAGGGCACGCTCGTGCACTGGAAGCTCCAGGCCACCAGCAAGCGCGTGCGCGACTGCCTCCTGGAGGTCACCGAGCCCACCGACGGCGAACTCGTCGAGAAGGACCGCAACTCCTCCATGGTCACCACCTGGCGGGTCACCCCGGCCGGCGAGGGCAGCTCCCGCGTCGTCGTGACGACCACCTGGAACGGTGCGGGCGGCATCGGCGGATTCTTCGAGAGGACCTTCGCGCCCAAGGGGCTCGGCCGGATCTACGACGCCGTGCTGGCCAGGCTCGCCACCGAGGTCCAGGAGTAAGTCCCGCCTGCCCGGGGGTCGTTGACGCCGCTCACCGGATCGGGTGGATCTTGGCACCGGGCACCTCCGTGCCGTAACTCGTCGCCCTTGCCCGTAGTTGTCGCCGTACGCGGGAAATGCGGGCAGGCGCGACGAGGGGAGCGGCACGTGGGCGGGATCACTCTGGTGCACGAGGAAGCGGCACCGGCACCCCCGCGGACCCCCGCCGCGCCGGCTCCGGCGGCCGGACTCGGCCCGCGCCGGGTGCGGCTGGTGTTCCTCGGGCTGATGCTCGCGCTGCTGCTGGCCGCGCTGGAGCAGATGATCGTCGCCACCGCGCTGCCGAAGATCGTCGGCGAGCTGCACGGCCTGGACCGGATGTCCTGGGCGATCACCGCCTACCTGCTCACCGCCACCGTCGGACTGCCCGTCTACGGCAAGCTCGGCGACCTGTTCGGCCGCAAGGGCGTCTTCCAGTTCGCCATCGCCGTCTTCGTCGTCGGCTCCGCGCTCGCGGGGCGGGCGCGGACCATGGACCAGCTGATCGCCTTCCGCGCCGTGCAGGGCGTCGGCGCGGGCGGACTCATGATCGGCGTGCAGGCGATCATCGCGGACATCGTGCCGCCCCGGCGGCGCGGGCGGTTCATGGGGATGATCGGCGCCGCCTTCGGGCTCGCCTCCGTCGCCGGGCCGCTGCTGGGCGGGTACTTCACCGACCACCTCTCCTGGCGCTGGTGCTTCTATTTCAACGTCCCCCTCGGCCTGCTCACCCTGGCCGTGGTCACCGTCGTGCTGAAGCTGCCGAAACCCTCGGCCCGGCCGCGCCTGGACCTCCCCGGGACGCTGCTGCTCGCCGTCGCCTCCACCTGCCTGGTGCTGCTGACCAGCTGGGGCGGCACCGAGTACGCCTGGGACTCGCGCGTCGTCCTCGGTCTCGGCGCCGCGGCCGTGCTGGCCGCCGTCCTGTTCGTCGCCGCCGAGCGCCTCGCCGCCGAACCCCTCGTCCCGCTGCGGCTGTTCCGGGACTCCGTCTTCAACGTCACCGGGCTCGTCGGCCTGGTGACCGGCGTCGCGCTGTTCGGCGCGGCCAGCTACCTGCCGACCTTCCTGCAGATGGTCGACGGGGCCTCCGCCACCGAATCCGGTCTGCTGATGCTGCCCATGATGGGCGGCATCGTCGGCGCCTCGATCATCTCCGGACAGCTGGTCAGCCGCACCGGTCGCTACAAGGTCTACCCCGTCCTCGGCGGCGCCCTGTCCACCGTGGGCATGTGGCTGCTCTCCCGCCTCCAGGCCGACACGCCCCGGCTGCACTACAGCCTCTGGATGGCCGTCCTCGGCGCCGGCATCGGCATGGTGATGCCGGTCCTCGTCCTCGCCGTGCAGAACTCCGTGCGCCCCGCCGACCTCGGCACCGCCACCAGCGCCAACAACTACTTCCGGCAGATCGGTGGCAGCGTCGGCGCCGCGGTCTTCGGCACCCTGTTCGCCGGCCGGCTCGCCGACGCGCTCGACGAACGCCTCCCGGCGCACGCGGGCGCCGCGCTGCCCGACCCGGAGTCCCTCACCCCGCAGCTCGTGCACGCGATGCCCCCGGCACTGCGCGAGGACTACATCGCGGCGTACGCCGACGCCATGCCGCGGATCTTCCTCTACCTCGTGCCGGTGCTCGTCCTCGGCACGCTGATCGCCTTCTTCCTCAAGGAGAAACCCCTGGTGTCCCACAACGCCGCCGAAACGGAGCCCGCGACCGTGACCGTCCCCCTCCAGCAGGCCCGTTCGCACCCCGCCGGAGTCCCCGTCTGCGGCACGGTGCAGCACCCGGACGGGACCGCCGTGGCCCGCGCGGCGCTCACCCTCATCGACGTGGCCGGACAGCAGATCGGACGGGGCGCGAGCGGCGACGACGGACGGTACGCGCTGTCCACGCCGGGCACGGGCTCCTACGTGCTCATCGCCGCCGCGGGCGGACACCAGCCGCAGGCCGTCTCCGTCACCGTCGGCGAGCGCCCGGTCGAGCTCGACGTCGTCCTCGGCGGCGCCGGACGCCTCGCCGGGAGCGTGGTCACCGCCGACGGCAGCCCCGTGCGGGACGCCACCGTCACCCTCACCAACGTGCACGGCGAGGTCGTCGCCACCACCCGCAGCGGACGGGAGGGCGGCTACGTCATCACCGAGCTGGTCGCCGGCGAGTACACGCTCGCCGCCAGCGCGCCGGCCTTTCGCCCGGCCGCGCTTCCGGTCACCGTGCAGGCGTCCCGGGAGACCCGGCAGGACGTCGAACTCGCGGGCGGCGCCGTGCTGCGCGGCACCGTACGGGCGAGCGGCGGGAGGCCCGTCGAGGACGCCCGCGTGACGCTGCTCGACGCGGCGGGCAACGTCACCGACACCCTCACCACCGGCCCCGACGGCACCTTCCGGTTCGTCGACCTGTCCTCCGGCGAGTACACGGTCATCGCGGCCGGCTACCCGCCCGTGGCCACCGTGCTCCAGGTGGCGGGCGGCGGCCGCACCGAGCGGGACCTGCAGCTCGGGCACGAGGACTGAGCCCCCCGGCGCGCCCGTCCGGCCCCGCGGGCGCCGGAGCGAATGGTTGAACCCAATTCCCACATCGGCGCCCGTCACCACCGGACCGAGCCGTACGGCGGTGACGGCGGCACAGTTCTCGCGGAGCCGTGGGGAGAGAGGGCCTGGGCCATGGACCGTGGCGGCGAGACCGAGCGGGACGCGCCCTGCGGCCGCGGAGCCCGGAAGGACGCGGCACCGCGGCCCGCCGAGGCCGGACGCGTCCCGCTGGCGGTGGTCGTGGCGGACCGCGACGGTCTCGTCTCCCACTGGAGCAGCGGCGCACGCCGCCTGTTCGGCGTCGCCGGACCGGACGCGATCGGCCGCCCCGCCGCCGACCTGCTGCCCGTCGCCGGCGCCCTGCCTGAGGAGGACGGCGCCTTGTGCGAGGCGTACCCGGACGGTGCGTACCCGGACGGTGCGTACCCGGACGGTGCGTACCCGGACGGTGCGTCCCCGGACGGCGACGGTCTCGGACCTCGGTCCGGGAGGCGTGGGAGGGCTTCTGGCGGGAGGCCCCCGAGGAGCCGGGGGCCGTCTTCCGGGACGCGGAGCCCGCCCTGGCGGCCGCTCCGCACCTGGCCCTCTTCGGGCCGCACCTCACCGAACCCGGCCTGCCGATGGTGGACCTCGGCTGCGGCGACGGCACCCGGACCCGGTTCCTCGCCGACCGCTTCCCGCATGTCGTGGGCGCCGGCCTGTCCCCGGCGGCCGTCGAGCACGCCCGGCGAGCGGACCCCGCCGGGCAGGCCGCCTACCGCGTACTGGACTTCGCGGCGAAGAATCGAGACGGAGACGCTGCACGCGGAACTCGGCGACGCCGACGTCTACCCGCGGGGCGTCCTGCACCAGGCCGAGCCCGACGACCGGCAGCGGATGGTGGACTCGGTCGCCGCGCTCCTCGGCGAGCGCGAACGGGCCTTCCCCGTCGAGCTCTCCGAGGCCGCCAAGCCCGTGCTGCCGGCCCTGGCGCGGAGTCCGGCCGGCCCGCCGCCCAGGCTCGCGCCCGTCTTCCGGCACGGGACAGCCCCCGGCGAGGTGGCCGACGACGCCGTGCCCCGCTACCCGCGCGCGGCCGGCCTCACCGTCCCGGCGAGCGGCGAACTCCCGCCGCCCAGGACCCGGTCGGGACCCGACGGCACCCGGATCGAGCCGCCGTCGACATGGCTGCTGGCCGGCCGGGCCGGCTGAGGGCCGCCCCCCGTAGCCGGACGTCCCCGCGCCGCGTAACGTGGCGGACCATGAAGATCCTCATCAGCGCCGACATGGAGGGCGCCACCGGCGTCACCTGGCCGGCCGACGTGCTGCCGGGGACGCCGCAGTGGGAGCGGTGCCGGCCGATGTTCACCTCGGACGTGAACGCCGCCGCGCTGGGCTTCTTCGACGGGGGCGCCGACGAGGTCCTCGTCAACGAGGCCCACTGGAGCATGCGCAACCTGCTCCTGGAACACCTCGACGAGCGGGTGCAGATGCTCACCGGGCGGCACAAGGACCTGTCCATGGTGGAGGGTGTGCAGCGCGGCGACGTCGACGGCATCGCGTTCGTCGGCTACCACGCGGGCGCCGGCAAGGAGGGCGTCCTCGCCCACACCTATCTCGCCAACTCCATCACCGGCGTGTGGCTCGACGGCGTCCCCGCCAGCGAGGGCCTGCTGAACGCGCGCGTCGTCGCCGAATTCGGTGTACCCGTGGTCCTGGTGACCGGTGACGACGTGGCGTGCGAGGACGCGCTCGGCTATGCGCCCGAGGCGCTCAAGGTCGCCGTGAAGGACCACGTCTCGCGGTACGCGGCCGTGTGCCGCACGCCCGCCAGGACCGCCGCCGACATCCGCGCGGCGGCCAGGACGGCGGCCGCGCTGGCGGTCCGCCAGGAACCCGTCCAGGCGGGCCCGTTCACCGTCGCGCTCGAGTTCGACGCCGAGCACCTCGCCATGGCCGCCACCGTGGTGCCGGGCGTCGAGCGGACCGGGGAGCGCAAGGTGGCGTACACCAGCGTGACCATGTACGAGGGCATCCGTACCTTCAAGGCGGTCACCACCGTCGTCTCGGCCGCCGTGGAGGAGCAGTATGGCTGACGCGCAGGCGCTCGACGAGGTCGTCCGGTTCACCTCCGACCTCATCCGCATCGACACCACCAACCGCGGCGGCGGGGACTGCCGGGAACGGCCCGCCGCCGAGTACGTCGCCGAGCGACTGGCGGAAGCCGGGCTGGAGCCGGCCATGCTGGAGCGCACCGCGGGGCGCACCAACGTCGTCGCCCGTATCGAGGGCACCGACCCGGCCGCCGACGCGCTGCTCGTCCACGGGCACCTGGACGTGGTGCCCGCCGAGGCCCGCGACTGGACCGTGCACCCCTTCTCGGGGGAGGTCCGCGACGGGGTCGTCTGGGGGCGCGGCGCGGTCGACATGAAGAACATGGACGCGATGATCCTCGCCGTCGTGCGGGCCTGGGCACGCCTCGGCGTACGGCCCCGGCGCGACCTGGTGATCGCGTTCACCGCCGACGAGGAGGACAGCGCCGCCGACGGCTCCGGATTCCTCGCCGGCGAGCACCCGCACCTGTTCGAGGGCTGCACCGAGGGCATCAGCGAGTCCGGGGCGTTCACCTTCCACGACGGCAGCGGCCGGCAGCTCTACCCCGTCGCCGCCGGGGAGCGCGGCACCGGGTGGATGAAGCTCACCGCCCGCGGGCGGGCCGGGCACGGCTCCAAGGTCAACCGGGAGAACGCCATCACCCGGCTCGCCGAGGCGATCACCCGGATCGGCGATCACGAGTGGCCGCTGCGGCTGACCCCGACCGTCAGCGCGGCGCTCACCGAACTCGCCGCGCTGTACGGCATCGACACCGACCTGGACGACGTGGACGGGCTGCTCGACAAGCTCGGACCGGCCGCCGAACTGGTCGAGGCGACCGTCCGCAACAGCGCCAACCCGACCATGCTGCAAGCCGGTTACAAGGTCAACGTGGTCCCCGGGGAGGCGGTGGCCTACGTCGACGGCCGGTTCCTGCCCGGCTGCGAGGACGAGTTCCGCGCCACCCTCGACGAACTCACCGGGCCGCACGTGGACTGGGAGTTCCACCACCGCGAAGTGGCCCTGCAGGCACCGCTCGACTCCCCGACGTACGCCAGGATGCGCGCCGCGATCCAGGAGTTCGCGCCGGAGGGACACGTCGTGCCGTACTGCATGTCCGGCGGCACGGACGCCAAGCAGTTCTCGCGCCTGGGCATCACCGGCTACGGCTTCGCGCCGCTGAAGCTCCCCGAGGGCTTCGACTACCAGGCGCTCTTCCACGGCGTCGACGAACGCGTCCCGGTCGAGGCGCTCCACTTCGGCGTCCGCGTCCTCGACCGCTTCCTGCGGACGGCCTAGGCAGATGGGGGAGACAGTGCAGATCCTTCCGTACGGTGCGTGGCCCTCGCCGATCAGCGCGGCGCTCGCCGCCGCGCACGACGGACACCCCGAGTACGTGGGATTCGTCGGCGACGAGGCCTGGTGGACGGAGCCCCGGCCCGCCGAGGGCGGCCGGCGCACGCTGGTGCGCCGGCACGCCGACGGCGGGGAGGAGTCGGTGCTGCCCGCCCCGTGGAACGTGCGCAGCCGGGTCATCGAGTACGGCGGGCAGCCCTGGGCCGGGACCGTGGTGGACGGCGAACCGCTCGTGGTGTTCGTGAACTTCGCCGACCAGCGGCTGTACCGGTACCGGCCGGGCGGCGAGCCGATGCCGCTGACCCCCGTCTCCCCGGTGGGCGGCGGACTGCGCTGGGCGGAGCCGCAGCTGCCGGCCGGGCGCGGCGAAGTGTGGTGCGTACTGGAGGAGTTCACCGGCGACGGGCCCACCGACGTGCGCCGCGTCCTGGCCGCCGTACCGCTGGACGGCTCGGCGGCCCAGGACCGGGACGCGGTGCGCGAACTCAGCGACGGCCGGCACCGGTTCGTCACCGGGCCACGCCTGTCACCGGACGGGCGCAGCGCGGCCTGGCTCGGCTGGGACCATCCGCGCATGCCGTGGGACGGCACGGAGGTGGTGCTGGCCTCCGTCGCCGAGGACGGCACCCTCCAGCGGGCGCGGACGGTGGCCGGCGGCCCCGAGGAGTCGGTCGCCCAGGTCGACTGGTCGGCCGACGGCCGGCTGCTGTACGCGAGCGACCGCACGGGCTGGTGGAACCTGTACCGGGACGGCGAGCCGGTGTGCCCGCGCGAGGAGGAGTTCGGCGGCCCGCTGTGGAAGCTCGGCCACCGCTGGTTCGCCCCGCTGCACAACGGCCTGATCGCCGTCGTGCACGGCCGCGGCGCCGCCGCGCTCGGCGTGCTCGACCCGGACACCGGCGAGGTCGTCGACGCGGCCGGCCCCTGGACGGAGTTCTCGCCCACGCTCGCGGTGCACGGCGACCGGGTCGTGGCCGTCGGCGCCGGCCCGCGCAGCGCCCACGAGGTCGTCGAACTCGACACCCGGACCGGCCGGGCCCACGTCATCGGCGCCGCGCACGACGACGCCGTCGAGCCCGCCTACTACCCCGAGCCGCAGATCCGCACGTTCACCGGCCCCGACGGACGCGACGTCCACGCCCACGTCTACCCGCCCCACCACCCCGGGTGCGCCGCCCCCGACGACGAACTGCCCCCGTACGTCGTCTGGGCGCACGGCGGGCCCACCGGCCGGTCGCCCCTGGTGCTGGACCTGGAGATCGCCTACTTCACCTCCCGGGGCATCGGCGTGGCGGAGGTCAACTACGGCGGCTCGACCGGGTACGGGCGGGAGTACCGCGACCGGCTGCGTGAGCAGTGGGGGGTGGTGGACGTCGAGGACTGCACGGCCGTCGCGCTCGCCCTCGCCGACGAGGGAACCGCCGACCGGGCCCGGCTCGCCGTCCGCGGCGGCAGCGCGGGCGGCTGGACCGCGGCCGCGTCGCTCACCTCGACCGACGTCTACGCCTGCGGCACGATCATCTACCCGATCCTGGACCTGGCCGGCTGGGCCTCGGGGGAGACCCACGACTTCGAGTCGCGGTACCTGGAGGGCCTGGTCGGACCGCTGGCCGAGGTGCCCGCCCGGTACGCGGAGCGCTCGCCCACCGAGCACGCCGACCGCGTCACCGCGCCCTTCCTGCTGCTCCAGGGACTGGACGACGTGATCTGCCCGCCCGTCCAGTGCGAACGCTTCCTCGCCCGCATGGAGGGCAGGGGAGTGCCGCACGCCTACATCGCCTTCGAGGGGGAGGGGCACGGATTCCGCCGGGCGGAGACCACCATCCGCGCCCTGCAGGCCGAACTCTCCCTGTACGCACAGGTCTTCGGCCTGAACCCGCGCGGCATCCCGACCCTGGAGCTGACGAAGTGAGAGAGCTGACGCGACCTCCCCGGCTCGCCCCCGGCGCGCGGGTCGCCGTCGTCGCGCCGAGCGGGCCGGTGTCCGAGGAGCGGCTGCAGGCCGGGCTGGACGTGCTGCGGGGCTGGGACCTCGACCCGGTGGTGGGCCCGCACGTCCTGGACCGGCACGGGCGGCTGGGCTACCTGGCGGGCACGGACGCGGACCGGGCGGCCGACCTGCAGGCCGCCTGGTGCGACCCGGCGGTGGACGCGGTGCTGTGCGCGCGGGGCGGGTACGGCGCCCAGCGGATGGCCGACCTGCTCGACTGGACGGCGATGCGGGCGGCCGGGCCGAAGGTGTTCGTCGGCTTCAGCGACATCACGGTGCTGCACCAGGCGTTCGCCACCCGCCTCGGCCTGGTCACCCTGCACGGCCCGGCGGCCGCGGGCGTCGACTTCCTCAAGAACGCGCGGGCCCAGGACCATCTCAGGGCCACCCTGTTCGCCCCCGAGTCGGTCCGCTCCATCGCCTCCGGGGGCACCGCCCTCGTCCCCGGCCGGGCCCGGGGCGTGACCGTCGGCGGATGCCTGAGCATGCTCGCCGCCGACCTCGGCACCCCGCACGCCCGCGACGGGGCCCGGGGCGGCCTGCTGCTGATCGAGGACGTCGGCGAGCAGCCGTACCGCGTCGACCGCATGCTCACCCAACTCCTGCGCTCCGGCTGGCTCGACGGCGTCACCGGCGTCGCGCTCGGCTCCTGGGACGGGTGCGGCCCCTACGGCGAGCTGCGCGCCGTCCTCGCCGACCGGCTCGGCGGCCTCGGCGTCCCCGTCGCGGAGGAGTTCGGGTTCGGACACTGCGCCGGCGCCCTGACCGTCCCGTTCGGCGTGCGCGCCGAACTCGACGCCGACGCCGGCACGCTCACCCTGGACGAACCCGCGCTGCGCTGAGCCGTCCCCGCCCCGGTGCGACGGCCACCGGGGCGGCGGCGTCGTAGGCTGGCGGAATGCCGCATCCCCCGACCCGCTACCTCGCCGAAGGCCCCCGCGTGGGGCTGCGCCACTTCACCTACGGCGACGGTGCCGAGTTCACCGCCCGCGCCCGGGAGAGCAAGGACCTGCACCACCCGTGGCTGTTCCCGCCGGACACCCCGCAGGCCTACGCCGCCTACGCGGGCCGGCTGATCGAGGACCCGACCAAGGCCGGGTTCCTGGTCTGCGAGAAGGAGAGCGAGCACGGCGACGGCGCCATCGCCGGCTTCGTCAACATCAACAACATCGTCGAGGGCGGCTTCCAGTGCGGCGCGCTCGGCTACGGCGCCTTCGCTCACGCGGCCGGACGCGGGCTGATGCGGGAGGGCCTGGAGCTGGTGGTGAGCCACGCCTTCGGGCCGATGCGGCTGCACCGGCTGGAGATCAACGTGCAGCCCGGCAACGCCGCCTCGATCGCCCTGGCCCGCTCCTGCGGGTTCCGTCTGGAGGGCTTCTCGCCGAAGATGCTCCACGTCGACGGGGCCTGGCGGGACCACGAGCGCTGGGCGCTCACCGTCGAGATGCGGGCTTGACGTTGATCTTCATGGTGTCGAGGTCGGTGACGGTCGACTTCATCCGTGTGAAGCCGTAGCCCAGCGCGCGCAGCGTGGCCTCGGCGCGGTCCTCCGCGATCGCGCCCGCCATCTCGTCGCCGTCCGCCGCGTCCGAGACCACCACGAACCGCATCGAGAAGTGCTTCAGCGGCGACCGCTCGTAGGTCAGCGAGCCCTCCTCGGTGAACCGCATGCTGGCCAGCCCGTGGTCCGCCGCCTCGTCGAGCAGCCGCTGCCGGGCCGTGTCGCTCAGCCCGTCCCACGTCCCCCGGACGATCACCCGGTACGTGTGCCGCTCACTCATCGCCCTGCTCCCCGTGTCGTTCCGCGCCGGTCGAGGGCCGACTCTACGGCCCCGGGAAGCCGGCGCCCACGGAATTTCCGACCGGCCCGTCCCGCTGACGGCCCCCGGAGCGGTACCCCCGTCAACGGGTCCGGGAATCGGGGGCGTTACTCTCCTCCGGCGTCGCGCACCCGTGCGCTGCGCAGGACAGGGGTGGGGAAGATGACGACGCAGGACACCGAGCAGGCCGACCCTCGCGCGCGAGCGCGGGCGCGGCGGGCACGGCCGACGCCTTCGTACGCCGCCGCGTACGCGCTGGCCCTCTTGGTGCACGGGCTGTCGTTCGCGTTGCTCGGCGCCGGGGGGTGGCTGCTCGTACGGGGCTGGGGCAATCCGTTCGTGATGTTCTTCGGCGTGCTCATGGTGCTGCTGTTCCTTCTGCTGCGGCCGCGCTTCCCACGCCTCGACGAGGCGGCACCGCGGCTGACGAGGGCCGACGCGCCCCGGCTGTTCGGACTGGTCGACGCCGTGGCACGGGAGGTCGGCACGCGCGGCGTCGACGTGATCACGCTGGATCCGCGCGTCAACGCCTCCGTCACGGCCTGCGGTCCCAGGCGGCGTGCCCTGTGCCTCGGACTGGGGCTGTGGGCCGTGCTCACCCCGCAGCAGAAGGTCGCCCTGCTCGGCCACGAGCTCGGTCACTTCGCGGGCGGCGACACCCGGCACGGCACGGTGGTCGGAAGCGCCCTGCACACCCTGCGGCTGTGGGTCGTGGTGCTCACACCCGAACGCTGGGACGGCCGGCTCGTGCACCTGCTGGTCGTCGGGCTGCTGCGCATCCCGTACCACGCCGCGCGCGGCGCGCTGACCGTGCTGGACAAGGTCTCGCTGCGCGGACAGCCCGAGCGTGAGTACCTCGCCGACGACCTGGCCGCCGACGTGGCCTCCGCCGAAGCCGCCCGGGACCTCATGGAGACGCTGCTGCACGCCGGACGGATCGAAGGGGAGCTGCGCCGGCTGTCCAACGAGGCGACGGCGTTCGCCGGGCGCGACGGTGCTCCCCGCGCGGACGAGACACTGTGGCCGCGGCTCGCCGACCACCTGGCGGCCGTACCGGCGGACGAGCGCGCACGGCTGCTGCGGACCGGCGAATCGGAGCGGCACCGGCAGGACGCCACGCACCCGCCGACCCGGCTGCGCCTCGAACGTCTCGACCGGCGCGGGCCGTCCGTCGCCAAGGTCGTGCTCGACGGGCGCACAGCGACCGCCGTGGAGGGGGAACTGCGGCCGGCGGCCAGGAGGGTGGCGCGCTCGGTGGCCCGCGACCTGTGAGGGGTCAGGCGCCGCGGTCCACGTACTCGTAGACCGTGCCGTCCGGGTGCATCGCGATCAGGCTGCGGCCCGCCGGGGTGGCCACCGGGCCCGCGACGATGTGCGCGCCCAGGTCGGTGAGCACCCGGTGGGTCTCCTCGACGTCCTTGACGGCGATGGTCGCCGCGACCTTGCGCAGCACCTCCAGCTCGGCCTCGGGCCCGCTCATCAGCAGGAAGCAGCCGACCGCGGCCACCTGGACGCCACCGCGTTCGAAGCGGAGGGCCCGGCCGCCCGCGAGCCGTTCGTAGAAGGGGACCGCGGTCTCCAGGTCGTCGACGCAGACGCGCAGCGTGGCTCCCAGAATGTCCATGCCGCAGAGCCTAGTTGGGGCGACCGGTGAAGGTGATCCATTCCCGCGATCCCCTCGTCCCCGGTCGCCCCTCCGGCTGCCGGGCCCGAGCGCTCCGCCGGAGGTGCCGCGTGGTGCCGCGTGGTGCCGTCGGTCGGCCGCGGTGCGGGCGTGGCCGGTCGCGCGGTTCCCCGCGACCCTTCGGAGCGCGGCCCCCTCCGGGCCGCCGTGCGGACGGTGCCGGACGGTGTTATGCGCACGTGGGCGCGGGTACCCGGCGGCCATGGAAGGCTTGGATCATCTGGAGCATCTGGACAAGCAACTGGTCGACGAGCTGGCGCAGGTGGCGCGCGAGACCGTGCGCGACGAACTGCGCGAACAGACTCGCAAGCAGCGGCGTACGGCGATGCTGTACGCGGCGTCCGGCGCCGCCGCCCTCTACGCCGGCGCGGCCCTCGCGCTCACCGTGGGCCTCGCCCTCGCCCTCGGTATGCCCGGCTGGGTCGCCGCTCTGGTCACCGCCGTGATCCTCGGAGCCATCGCCTACGCGCTGCGTGCCGCGGCCCGGCCGCACCCGTCCCGGCCGGCTCCGGAACACGGGGCTCACGAGGCCGGGGCCCCCGCGGGCCGCGGCTGGGGCACCGGCCGCCACGCTCCGGGCGCCCCGGCCGGCGGGTTCGGCACCGCTCGGCCGCCGACGCCGCCTGCCGCGCCGCCGGTCCGGCCGTCCGCCGCGCCGCCCGTGTCGCCGCCTGCCGCGCCGCCCGCGGCGCCGGGTGGGGCGGCCGGAACACCGGGTGGCGCGGCCGGGGCACCGGGCGGGCCGGTCACCGGTCCCCCCGGACCCGGCAGGAGCACACCGGCTCCCCGGCCGGACGACATCGACCCCGAGCCGCCGCACCGCAGGGCGTGACGCGGTGCGCGGGCGTTGGGGCGTACCCCTGCCGAAGGGGCGCAGGACGGTCGTCGTGACGGGGGCCAGCGGCGGCGTGGGACGGGCCACGGCCCGGGCCTTCGCCGCCCGGGGCGACCGGGTCGCCCTGCTGGCCCGGGGACGCGAGGGACTCGCCGGGGCCGCCGACGAAGTGCAGCGCGCCGGGGGCGAGGCGCTGGTCGTGCCGGTGGACATGGCTGACGCCAAGGCGGTCGACGACGCCGCCCAGCGGGTCGCCGACGTGTTCGGGCACATCGACGTGTGGGTCAACGACGCGTTCGCGGGGGTGTTCGCGCCGTTCACCGAGATCACCCCGGACGAGTTCCGCCGGGTGACCGAGGTGACGTACCTGGGCTACGTGTTCGGCACCCGGGCGGCGCTGCGGCACATGCTGCCGCGCGACCGGGGCACGATCGTGCAGGTCGGCTCCGCGCTGGCCTACCGCGGGATTCCGCTGCAGTCGGCGTACTGCGGCGCCAAGCACGCGATCCAGGGGTTCAACGAGTCGCTGCGCTGCGAGCTGCTGCACGCACGCAGCGGGGTCCGTACGACGATGGTGCAACTGCCGGCCGTCAACACCCCGCAGTTCGACTGGGTGCTCAGCCGGATGCCGGGGCAGGCGCGGCCGGTGGCACCCGTGTACCAGCCCGAGGTGGCGGCGCGGGCGATCGTGCACGCCGCGTCGCACGGACGGCGGCGCGAGTACTGGGTGGGCGGATCCACCGCGGCCACCCTGATCGCCAACGCGGTGGTACCCGGACTGCTCGACCGGTACCTCGCCCGCACCGGCTTCGACTCCCAGCAGGACCGGGGCGGGCACGGCGGGCCGCCGAACCTGTGGGCGCCCGTGGACGGGCCGCACGGCCGGGACCACGGGGCGCACGGACGCTTCGACGACCAGTCGATCGCGCGCAGCCCGCAGGACTGGATCTCCCGCAACCGGGGACGCATGGGAGCCGGCCTGGTCGTCGGCGGCCTGGGCGCCGCGGTCACCGCCGGTCTGCGCCGGGTCAAGGCCCATGGATGACGTACATGTCCATGAGCGACACCGATGCAGGGACGCCTGGCGGGGCGGGGCGGCAGGGGCGCCGCCCCGCCCCGAACGTCACTCCCTCAGCTGTGGCAGCACCTTCGTCCGGTAGAAGTCGAAGAAGCCGCGCTGGTCGGGGCCGATCTGATTGACGTAGATCCGGTCGAAGCCCGCCTCGGCGAACGCGGACAGCGCGGCCACGTGCTCGTCGACGTCGTCCCCGCACACCGCCTGCTCGCTCACCATGTCCTCGGTGACCAGCGGCTGAAGCTGCTCGAAGTGGCTCGGTTCGGGCAGGATCTGGCTCATCTCGCCGGGCAGGAACTGGTTGGCCCACAGCCGGCGCACGGTGCGCACCGCCTCGTCCCGGTCGGCGCCGTAGCAGACCTTCGTGCCGCCCATGACCGGCTTGCCGCCCCCGCCGCCCTTGCGGAACTGCTCCACCATCGACGCGTCCGGCATCATCGTGACGAAGCCGTCGCCCACCCGTCCGGCCAGGCTCGTCGCCGCCGGGCCGAACCCGGAGACGTCGATCGCGACCGGCTCCTGGGGCAGGGTGTAGAGACGGGCGTTCTCCACCGTGTAGTGCGTGCCGCGGTGATTGACCTCCTCGCCGGTGAACAGCCGGCGCATGATCTGTACGGCTTCCTCCAGCATCTCCAGGCGCACGTGCGCGGGCGGCCAGACATGGCCGAGGATGTGCTCGTTGAGGGCCTCGCCGGTGCCGACGCCCAGCCGGAAGCGGCCGTTCGTCATCACCGCCGAGGTCGCCGCCGCCTGCGCCACCACCGCCGGGTGGACCCGCACGGTCGGGCAGGTCACGGCCGTCTCCACGGGCAGCGACACCGCTTCCGACAGCGCGCCGATCACCAGCCACACGAACGGGCTCTGACCCTGGGCGTCGTTCCACGGGTGATAGTGGTCGGAGATCCACAGCGACTGGAATCCGGCCTGCTCGGCCATCCGCGCCTGCTCGACGAGGTCCGCGGGAGCGAACTCCTCGCACGAGAGGAAGTAGCCGTATTCGGGCATGGGGGTACCTCCAACGCAGCTCCGCGAAAGCGGCGGTCAGGACGCCCACCCGGGTACCCGGGTGGCCCCGGCGGCAACCGGCGGACGTTTGGGCGGTCCGACCAGGGGGACGCGGAAGGCTCTCGTACGAGGCACCCGACAGCGCCGGAGGCGAACCGTGAGTCGACCCCGCATCGTGATCGTCGGTGCCGGGTTCGCCGGGTACCGGGCGGCCCGCACCCTGTCCCGGCTGGTGCGGCACAAGGCCGACGTCACCCTGCTGAACCCGACCGACTACTTCCTCTACCTGCCCCTGCTGCCCCAGGTCGCCGCCGGGATCCTGGAACCCCGACGGGTGACCGTCTCCCTCTCCGGCACCCTGCCGCACGTACGGCTGGTGCTCGGGGAGGCCGACGCGATCGACCTGGACGCGCACACCGTCCACTACACCGGCCCGGAGGGCGACGGCGGCACCCTGTCCTTCGACCGGCTGGTGCTCGCCGCGGGCAGCGTCAACAAGCTGCTGCCGATCCCCGGCGTCGCCGAGCACGCGCACGGCTTCCGGGGCCTGCCCGAGGCCCTGTACCTGCGCGACCACGTCACCCGCCAGGTGGAACTGGCGGCCGCCGCGAAGGACCCGGCGACCTGCTCCGCCCGCTGTACGTTCGTGGTGGTCGGCGCCGGCTACACCGGCACCGAAGTCGCCGCGCAGGGGCAGCTGTTCACCGACGCGCAGGTGCGCAAGCACCCGCTGCGGCAGGGCATGCGGCCGCGCTGGATGCTGCTCGACATCGCACCGCGGGTGCTGCCCGAACTGGACGAGCGGCTGTCGCGGACCGCCGACAGCGTGCTGCGCCGACGCGGCGTCGACGTGCGGATGGGCACCTCCGTCAAGGAGGCCACGCCCGACGGAGTCCTGCTGACGGACGGGGAGTTCGTCGACTCACGCACCCTCGTGTGGTGCGTGGGCGTACGGCCCGATCCGCTCGCCGAGTCACTCGGGCTGCCCATGGAACGCGGCCGGCTGCTGGTCGACCCGCACCTCCAGGTGCCGAGCCATCCGCACCTGTTCGCGTGCGGCGACGCGGCCGCCGTGCCGGACCTGGAGCAGCCCGGCGCGTACACGCCGATGACGGCCCAGCACGCCTGGCGGCAGGGCAAGGTGGCGGGCCGAAACGTGGCCGCGTCGCTCGGCATCGGCGACCGCCGTGCCTACCGCCACCGCGACCTGGGCTTCGTCGTGGACCTCGGCGGGGTGCAGGCGGCCGCCAACCCGCTCGGCGTCGCGCTCTCCGGCCCGGTCGCCGGGGCGGTGGCCCGCGGCTACCACCTGGCCGCGATGCCGGGCAACCGGGTGCGGGTCGCGGCCGACTGGCTGCTGGACGCCGTACTGCCGCGCCAGGCCGTGCAGTTGGGGCTCGTGCGGGCCTGGTCGGTCCCGCTGGACACGGCGGCGCCGGAACTGGCCCGGACGCCGGGCAGCCGGGAGGAGCGGGCGCAGCCGCGGACCGGCCGGTCCGCCGACCCGCCCGCGGGCGCGTCGGCCGACGCGGGCCCGGAGCCGGCCAGGAACCAGCCCGGCGGTGAACCGGCCAGGAACCAGCCCGGCGGTGAACCGGCCAGGAACCAGCCCGACGGCCAGACCGACGGGCAGCCCGCCAGGAGCCGGCCCGACGGCCAGACCGCCAGGAGCCGGTCGGATGGTGAGCCCGCCAGGAGCCGGTCCGGAGGGCAGTCCGGTGGGCAGTCCGGTGGGCCGTCGTCCGAGTCCCCCGGTCCCGTCCAGCGGTCCGACTGACACATCACGAGGAGACGTATGAACACCGCCGAACTCGACGAGCTGGGACGTCAGTTGCGCGTGGACAGCGTGCGGGCGTCGGCCGCCGCGGGATCCGGGCACCCGACGTCCTCGATGTCCGCCGCGGACCTGATGGCCGTCCTGATCGCCAACCACCTCCGCTACGACTTCGCACGCCCCGACCACCCGGGCAACGACCGCTTCGTCCTGTCCAAGGGGCACGCCTCGCCGCTGCTGTACGCCGCGTACAAGGCGGCCGGTGCCATCGACGACGGTGAACTGCTCGGCTTCCGCAAGCTCGGCAGCCGCCTCGAAGGGCATCCGACGCCGCGCAGACTGCCGTGGGTCGAGACGGCCACCGGTTCGCTCGGCCAGGGCCTGCCGGTCGGCGTCGGCATCGCGCTGGCGGGCAAGCGGCTGGACCACCGCGACTACCGCGTGTGGGTGCTGTGCGGGGACAGCGAGCTGGCGGAGGGCTCCATCTGGGAGGCCGCCGAGCACGCGGCGTACGAGCACCTGGACAACCTGACCGCGATCGTCGACGTCAACCGGCTCGGCCAGCGCGGCCCGACCCGCCACGGCCACGACCTCGACGCCTACGCCCGCCGCTTCCAGGCGTTCGGCTGGCACACCGTCGAGGTGGACGGCCACGACGTCGACGCGATCGACCGCGCCTACGGCGAGGCCAGGTCCACCACCGGCCAGCCCACCGCCATCCTCGCCCGCACGCTCAAGGGCAAGGGCGTGGCCGCCGTCGAGGACCGCGAGGGCCTGCACGGCAAGCCGCTCCCGGACGCCGACGAGGCGGTGGCCGAACTCGGCGGACCGGGCGAGGTCCGGGTACGGGTGCACGAGCCGGCCGCGGACGGCAGGGCGCACGACGTCACCGCCGCCCGGCCCGACCTGCCCCGCTGGGACGAGGGCGAGAAGGTCGCCACCCGCAACGCCTTCGGCGAGGCGCTGGCCGCGCTCGGCACCGCGCGCGGCGATGTCGTAGCCCTCGACGGGGAGGTCGGCGACTCCACCCGCGCCGAACTGTTCGCCAAGGCACACCCCGACCGCTATTTCGAGTGCTACATCGCCGAGCAGCAGATGGTCGCGGCCGCGGTGGGCCTCGCCGCCCGCGGCTGGGTGCCGTACGCCGCCACCTTCGCCGCCTTCCTCACGCGGGCCCACGACTTCGTGCGCATGGCGTCGATCAGCGGCGCCGGTGTCAACCTCGTCGGCTCGCACGCGGGCGTCGCGATCGGGCAGGACGGCCCCTCCCAGATGGGGCTGGAGGACCTGGCCATGATGCGGGCCGTTTACGGCTCGACCGTGCTGTACCCGTGCGACGCCAACCAGACCGCGAAACTCGTCGCCGCCATGGCCGGCCGCGACGGCATCCGCTACCTGCGCACCGGACGCGGCGAGAGCCCGGTGATCTACGGGCCCGACGAGGAGTTCCCGGTCGGCGGCAGCAAGGTGCTGCGTTCCTCCGACCGGGACCGGCTGACCGTGGTCGCCGCCGGAGTGACCGTGCACGAGGCGCTGGCCGCCGCCGACGCGCTGGAGCGCGAGGGCGTCCCGGTCCGGGTCGTCGACCTGTACTCGGTCAAGCCCGTCGACCGGCTCACCCTTCGCCGGGCCGCCGAGGAGACCGGCTGCCTGATGACGGTGGAGGACCACCACGAGGAGGGCGGCCTCGGGGACGCCGTCCTCGACGCGTTCACCGACGGACGGCCCGTGCCGCGGCTGGTGCGCCTCGCCGTCCGTACGATGCCGGGCTCGGCCTCCCCGGACGAGCAGCTGCACGCTGCGGGCATCGACGCGGAGTCGATCGCCGCGGCCGGGCGGCTGCTGGTGGGGGAAGCGGTCGTGCCGTGAGCGGCGACGACACGCGGGCCGGCGACGACACGCGGGCCGTGCGGGCGGGGCGCCGCACGGTCCGCGTGCACCGGCCGGACAAGGTGCTGTTCCCCGGCGGCGACGGGAAGGAGTACACCAAGTCCGACCTGGTCGACTACCACCGCCGCGCCGGCCCGTTCATGCTGCCGCACCTGCGCGGCCGGCCGCTGATGCTGCAACGGCACCCGGACGGCATCGACGGTCCCCGCTTCATGCAGAAGAACACCCCGGACAGCTCTCCGGACCGGGTCTCCCGTGTCGAGGTGCCGAAGGAGGGCGGCACCGTCTGCCACACCGTGTGCGACGACTCCGCCACCCTGGTCCACCTCGTCGACCAGGCATGCCTGACGCTGCACCGCTGGATGTCCCGGGTGGGGCACATCGACCGGCCCGACCGGATGGTCTTCGATCTCGACCCGGCGGGTGACGACTTCGCCGCGGTCCGTGCGGCGGCCCGGCTGCTGGGCGAGCTGCTCGACGAACTCCGGCTCCCCTCCGCGCTGATGACGACCGGCTCGCGCGGCCTGCACGTGATCGTCCCGCTGACCGGGCAGCACGGCTACGACGAGGTGCGCGCCTTCGCCCGCGACGTCGCCGGCACCCGCCGCCGCGCACCCGGACCGGCTCACCACCGCGCCCCGCAGGAAGGACCGCGGCGGCCGGCTCTACCTGGACATCGGACGCAACGCCTACGCCCAGACCGCGGTCGCCCCCTGCACCGTGCGCGCCCTGCCCGGCGCTCCGGTGGCCACGCCGATCGCCTGGTCCCAGCTCGACGACCCCGGCCTGCACGCCCGTCGCTGGACCGTCGCGGACGCCGTCGACCAGGCCCGCACCGAGCCCTGGGCCGGTGCCAAGAGCAGGGCGCGCGCCCTCGGACCGGCCCGCCGCAGGCTCGACGGGCTACGTGGTTGATGCACCTACCCGCGCTGTCCACCGGTGACGCCGATCCCCCTGGACCCGGACGCCCAGGAAGGTTTGTCCGACGGCTGGGCGGCCACACGGAGTGAGAGGTGGCCATGACGAACACAAAGAACACACCAGAGTCACAAGATTCACCCGATTCCCCGAAGAAGGCGGAGAGCCGCACGACGAGCAAGCGGCCGGGCCCCATGGAGGTGCTGCGCCACGCGCGCGCCCAGCTCGCGGAGCTGACGGGCATGGCCGCCGAGAGCGTTTCGTCCTTCGACCAGACGGAGGACGGCTGGTCCCTGGAGATCGAGGTCATGGAGCTCGCCCGCGTGCCCGACACGATGAGCCTGATGGCGAGCTACCAGGTCGAACTCGACCCTGACGGCCAGCTGACCGGCTACCGGCGCGTCCGCCGCTACGAGCGCGGACGGGCCGACGCCCACAGGCCGGGCGGCCGGTAGGCCGCTCGCCGGAGCAATCGACCACTCACCAGTCCACAGAGAAGGAGGCACGGTCGGCATGACCGTTGTCCCGGCCCAGCAGAGCGGCGGCGGAGGCGGCTCGAGCGGCCTCTACGACGTCCTCGAACTCGTCCTCGACAGGGGGCTCGTCATCGATGCGTTCGTGCGCGTGTCCCTGGTCGGCATCGAGATCCTGAAGATCGACGTACGTGTCGTCGTGGCGAGTGTCGACACCTACCTGCGGTTCGCCGAGGCGTGCAACCGGCTCGACCTGGAGGCGGGCCCGCGCAAGAGCCCCGGCCTGCCCGACGTCGTCGGGCAGGTCACCGAGTCGGGCGCCCGCGGCAAGTCGAAGGGGGCCCTCTCCGGAGCGGCGGACACCATATCCGACGCCTTCAAGCAGGCCCGTGAGGAGAGCCAGAGCGAATCCAGGCCGCGCCGCAAGACGACGGCCGCGCGCCGGAGGGAGGAAGAGGAGTGAGCACGTACGTCTACGGCATCGCGGCCGCTTCCCACCCGTCGCTGCCCGACGGCATGGGCGGCGTCGGAGACCCGCCCCGGCCGGTGCGCATTCTCCAGGCCGGCGAGCTCGTGGCCGTCGTCAGCGACGCCCCCGAGGGGCTGCGGCCCAAGCGCAAGGACCTGCTCGCCCACCAGAACGTGCTGAGCGAGGCGGGCGCCGGCGGCTGCGTGCTGCCCATGAGGTTCGGCAGCGTCGCGCAGGACGACGACACGGTCACGAGCGTGCTCGCGGAGCGCGCGGACCACTACAAGGAGCGACTGCAGGCGCTGGACGGCAAGGTCGAGTACAACGTCAAGGCCGTCCACGACGAAGAGGCCGTGCTGCACCGCGTGATGTCCGAGAACGCGGAGCTCCGCGGTATGGCCGAGGCCAACCGGCAGGCGGGCGGCGGCAGTTACGAGGACCGGCTGCGGCTCGGCGAGATGGTCGCGGACGCCGTCAAGGCCCGCGAGGGCGAGGACGCGGAGGCGGTCCGCAGCGCCCTGGAGCCGCTGGCCGACACGATCAGCGTGGGCCCGGAGTCGACCGGCTGGCTGGCCAACATCTCCTTCCTGGTGGAGCGGGGGTCCGCCGAGGACTTCCTCGCCGGGGTGGAGGAGGTCCGCAGCAGCCAGCCGCACCTGGAGTTGCGGGTGAACGGCCCGCTGCCGCCGTACAGCTTCGTGGAGCCGGGGCCCGGCAAGCCCGCGGCCGCCGCACTCGGCACGGAAAGCCAGGAGGAGTGAGTCCCCATGGGACTGATCTCAGAGGTCCTCCTGCTGCCGTTCGCCCCGGTGCGCGGCAGCGCGTGGGCGATCAAACAGGTGCTCAGCGAGGCGGAGCGCATCTACTACGACCCGGCCACGGTCCGGGCTGAACTCGCCCAGCTGGAGGCACGGCTGGAAGCGGGCGAGATGGACGAGGAGGAGTTCGACCGGATGGAGGACGAACTCCTCGACCGGCTGGAGATCGGCCTGCGCAACGGCGTGGGAAGTGGGGACGGGACGGCACGATGAACCGAGTAGGAATGGGCCTCGCGGTAGGGGCCGGATATCTCCTGGGACGCACGAAGAAACTGAAGATGGCGTTCGCCATCGGCTCCATCGTGGCCGGCAAGCGGATGAACATCACCCCCCGGGCGGTCGCGGACCTGGTCTCCCAGCAACTGCTGAAGAACCCCCAGTTCAAGGAGATCGGGACCCAGCTGCGCACCGACCTGCGGGGCGTCGGCAAGGCGGCCTCGGGCGCGATGGTGGAGCGGCAGATCGACGCGCTCGCCGACCGCCTGCACGGCCGTACCGGTCAGGTCCGGGACCAGCTCGCGGGCGTGGTGCCGGGCGGCGGCCGGGGCGGCGAGGACGAGGAGCCGACGGACGAGGAAGAACCGGAGGCCGAGGAGGAACCGGAGGACGAGGAGGAACCCGAGTCCGAGGAACACGAGGAGCCGGATTCCGAGGAGGACTCCGAGGAGCCGGAGGCCGAAGAGGACTCCGAGGAGCGCGGCGGGAAGGCGGAGGCGAAGCGGGCACCGGAGAAGCGGGCCGCCAAGAGGGCGCCCGCCAAGAAGGCACCCGCCAAGAAGGCACCCGCGAAGAAGACGGCGGCGAAGAAGACAGCCCCGGCCAAGAAGGCGGCGGCCAAGAAGACGGCGACCGCCAAGAAGACCGCGGGGAAGAAGACGGCCGCGGCCAGGGGTGCCGCGCGTGGCGCCCGGGGCCGGATGCGGAAGGGCGGCGGTGACCGATGACCGAGACTCTGTCAGGCGCGGCGGGCAAGGCGGCCGGCAAGGCCACGGACAACCCGCTCACCGGCCTCGCCCACAGCGAGGCCGCCGACCGGCTGAAGGCCGAGGTGCAGGAGTACCTGGCCGCGCAGGCCGAACGCCTGCTGGTCGGCGTCGGCCGCAAGCTGGGCGAGACCACCGGCAAGCTGAACGACATCGCCGAGGGCAACAGCCCGGGCTTCGCCAAACTCGCCCTCGAAGGGGGCCGCAAGCTCGCCGAGGGCAAGGGGCCGCTGCGCTCCGCACTCGAACTCGGGGCCTCCCGTGCCAAGGACAACGTGATGGGCGCTCTGAAGAACCTCGGGGGCGGCAAGGGCAAGGGCAAGAAGAAGGGCGGCTCGGGCCAGAAGCCGACCGTCATCATCGAGAGCATCGACGTCGGCGTGCCGCTGCGCACCGCGTACGACCAGTGGACGAAGTACCAGGACTTCAGCACCTTCGCCAAGGGCGTCAAGAGCGCGAGCCGCGCCGACGACACGCACTCCGACTGGCAGCTGAAGGTCTGGTGGTCCAACCGCAGTTGGAAGGCGACGACCACCGAGCAGGTGCCGGACGACCGGATCGCCTGGACCTCGGAGGGCGCCAAGGGCACCACGAAGGGCGTCGTCTCCTTCCACCGGCTCGCCGACAGCCTGACCCGCGTTCTGCTGGTGATCGAGTACTACCCCTCGGGCTTCTTCGAGAAGACCGGCAACATCTGGCGCGCCCAGGGCCGCCGGGCCCGGCTCGACCTCAAGAACTACGTCCGCTTCATCACGCTCAAGGGCGAGGCGGAGGACGGCTGGCGCGGTGAGATCCGCGACGCCGAGGTCGTCCGCAGCCACGAGGACGCCCTTGCCGAGGAGGAGCGGGAACAGCAGGAGGGCGAGGAGGAGAACGGGGAGTACGAGGAAGGCGAGGAGGGCGAGGAGCCCACCGGGGAGGAAGAGGAAGAAGAGGAAGAAGAAGAGGAAGAGGACGGGGAGCCGGAAGAGTACGACGAGGAGGAAGAGGACGAGGAGCCCCGTGCGGAGGAAGAAGAGGACGACGAGGGGCCTGAGGAGTACGACGAGGAGGAAGAGGAAGAAGAGCCCGAGTACGAGTACGCCGGCGGGAGCCGTCGATGACCATGTCCAGCCGGATGCCCGAACCCTACGCCGGAGGCGGCGGGTCCAACCTGGCCGACATCCTGGAGCGCGTGCTCGACAAGGGCGTCGTCATCGCCGGCGACATCCGGATCAACCTGCTCGACATCGAACTCCTCACCATCAAGCTCCGGTTGATCGTCGCCTCCGTGGACAAGGCGAAGGAGATGGGCATCGACTGGTGGGAGGACGACCCCGAGTTGTCCTCCCGCGCCCGCCGCAAGCAACTCGCGCGTGAGAACGCCGAGTTGCGTGAGCGGCTGGCTCAGCTGGAGCTGTACGCGGAGCCCGTCGAAGAAGGGCGGGGAGAGGAAGAGAAGAAGAAGGAGGCACCGTGACCGGACTGCGGTACGTCTACGCCGTCTGCCGCCCCTTCGACACGCCCCTTCAGGCCCAGCTGACGGGCGTGGCGGACGACCCGCCCAGAGTGGTGCCTCACCACGGTCTGGTGGCCGTGGTGAGCCACGTGCCGGAGCGGGACTTCGCCGAGGAACCGCTCCGCAGGCATCTGGAGGACCTGGACTGGCTGACCGCCGTGGCCCGGGCCCACCAGGGAGTGATCGACGCGCTCACCGTCGTCACCACGCCGCTGCCGCTGAGGCTCGGCACCGTCTTCCGGGACGACAGCGGGGTCCGGGTGATGATCGAGGAGCGCGAGGAGGACTTCCGGCGCACCCTCGCGCGGCTGGAGGGCCGCGTGGAGTGGGGCGTCAAGGTGTACGCCGAGATCGAGGCCCCCCGGCCGGCGCCCGCGCCCGCCGGGAAGCCTGCGTCGGGCCGGGACTACCTGCGGCAGCGGCGGATGCGGGTGCAGTCGAACGAGGAGACGTGGCAGAAGTGCGAGGAGTTCGCGAGCCGCCTCCACGCGACACTTTCCGCGCACGCCGAGGATTTCCGGCTGCACGCCCCGCAGAATCCGAAACTCTCCGGGGTCTCCGGGCGCAACGTCCTCAACGCCGCATATCTGGTGCCACGCGGCAGTTCCGAGGAATTCGTGGAACTGGTGGACCGGACGAAGGACGAGAAGATGATGGACGACGCCGGAATAAGGGTGGAACTCACCGGGCCCTGGGCGGCGTACTCCTTCGCCGGGGAGGAGCAGTGACCGTCGTCGAACGCCGTGAGGTGGCGCTGGTCGACCTGCTCGACCGGCTGCTGGCCGGCGGCGTGGTCATCACGGGGGACATCACCCTGCGCATCGCGGACGTCGACCTGGTGCGCATCGACCTGAACGCACTGATCAGCTCCGTGAACGAACAAGTTCCTTCGCCTTTTGGGGAGGGTTGACGTGACCGCGCCCCGCCGCGACCGGCTGGACCTGGAGCCCCGCAACCGGCTTGACCTGGAGCCCGACACCGTAGAGCGCGACCTCGTCAAGCTCGTCCTGACCGTCGTGGAACTGCTGCGGCAGCTGATGGAACGCCAGGCCCTGCGCCGGTTCGACACCGGCGACCTGAGCGAGGACCAGGAGGAGCGGATCGGGCTCACGCTGATGCTCCTCGACGACCGCATGACCGAGCTGCGCGAGCGCTACGGCCTGCGGCCCGAGGACCTGAATCTGGACCTCGGGCCGCTGGGACCGCTGCTTCCCCGGGAATGAATCCACCGGGACAATCCGGCCCGAATGAATCCACCGGGACAATCCGGCAGTCACCTCACCACCGATACCAGCGCCCCCTCCCGCCGCTGGCCGTCGTGCTGCGCATCAGGAATCCCAGAAGCCACACGACGAGAAGGGCGAGTGCTATCCACCACAGGGCCTTCACCGCGAATCCCGCGCCGAAGAGGATCAGCACCAGAAGCAGTACGAGCAGGATGGCAACCATAATGAACCTCCTGCTCGGCCGGGTTTCCAGGAAACCGTGTTTCAGGCGTCCTTGCGGCAGAGGATTTCCCCGTGCAGGACGCAGAACCACCCGTCCTCCCGGGCGCCCCACTCCCGCCACGCGTCCGCCGCGGCGCGCAGCTGCTCCGCGGTGGCGTGACCGCCCGCGGTGGCCTGCTCGGCGTAGGCCGACGCCACCGTCCGGTCCGCCCACAGGCCGCTCCACCACGCCCGCTCCTCGGCGGTGGAGAACGTCCAGGTCGATGAGGTCGCGGTGATGTCGCTCAGCCCGGCCCGCACCGCCCACGCCTTGAGCCGGCGTCCGGCGTCCGGTTCGCCGCCGTTGGCGCGGGCCACCCGGTGGTAGAGCTCCAGCCAGTCGTCCATCCCGGCGGACGCCGGATACCAGGTCATGGCCGCGTAGTCGGAGTCGCGGACGGCGATGAGACCGCCCGGCCTGGTCACCCGCCGCATCTCCCGCAGCGCCCGCACCGGATCGCCCACGTGCTGCAGCACCTGGTGGGCGTGCACGACGCAGAACGTGTCGTCCGGGTAGTCCAGCGCGTGGACGTCGGCGACGGCGAAGCCGACGTTGCCCAGGCCGCGCTCGGCGGCCGTGGCGCGGGCCCGCTCCAGCACCTCCGGCGCCGCGTCGACGCCGGTGACGTGCCCGTCCGGGACCAGTTCGGCCAGGTCGGCGGTGATGGTGCCGGGTCCGCAGCCGATGTCCAGGATCTTCATGTGGGGCTTGAGCGAGCCGAGGAGGTAGGCCGCGGAGTTGGCGGCGGTCCGCCAGGTGTGCGAGCGCAGCACGGACTCGTGGTGCCCGTGCGTGTAGACGGCGGTCTCCCGCGGCTTCGGCATGGCTGATCCCCTCTCGTCGTACGGCCCTCGGGGCTTCGGACCCCGGCGGCCGGTACCCGTCACGGTACGCGTGCATGCCGAATGATGAGACCCGCGTTTCGCCATGTGGACCGACGGTTCGTCGGTACGGCTCGTCGGTACGGTTCGTGCACCGGCCGGGGCGGATCCCGTGCGGGTACGCTGAGTCGGCCGTTGCCGCTCACGGCGGGCGGTGACCGACACGCGGAGGCCCCTGGATGCGTCTGCTCCTCGTCCGGCACGGCCAGACCCCCACCAACGTCCGGGCGCTGCTCGACACCGCCGCCCCGGGCCCCGGCCTGACCGCGCTCGGCGAGCGGCAGGCCGCCGCGCTGCCGAAGGCGCTCGCCGGCGAGGACATCGACGTCCTGTACGCCTCCACGCTGGTCCGCACCCAGCTCACCGCCGCCCCGCTGGCCGCGGTGCGCGGCCTCGGCGTGGTCGTCCGGGAAGGCATCCGGGAACTGTCCGCCGGCGACCTGGAGATGCTGCCCGGCGACTCCGAGCATGGGGCGCTGTACCTGAGGACGGTGTTCGCCTGGGCGGCCGGGGACACGCGGCTGCGGATGCCGGGCGGCGAGACCGGAGCCGAGGCGCTCGCGCGGTACGACGCCGTCGTCGCGGAGGCCGCCCGCAGCGGGGCCTCCACGGTGGCCATGGTCAGCCACGGCGCGGCGATCAGGGTGTGGACCGCGGCCCGCGCCGACAACGTCGACGTCTCCTTCGCCGCCGCCCGCCCCCTCGCCAACACGGGCGTCGTGGCCCTGGAGGGCTCCCCGTCGGACGGCTGGACGGCGCTGACGTGGGCGGGTGCGGCGGTGTCCCCGGCCGGCGACGGCGGCCCGGCGGGACGGCCGGTCCCCGAGGCCGGATGAGTGCCCGGACAGCCGGACAGCCGGACAGCCGGACAGCCGGACAGCCGGACAGCCGGACAGCCGGACAGCCGGACAGCCGGACAGCCGGACAGCCGGACAGCCGGACAGCCGGACAGCCGGACAGCCGGACAGCCGGACAGCCGGACAGCCGGACAGCCGGACAGCCGGACAGCCGGGCGAGCGCGAGTCCGGATAAGCGTTTGCCCCGGTGAGCGTACCGCCCGCACAATGCCCTCCCATGGGACATCTGGAAGCCGCGCACCTCGAGTACCACCTCCCCGACGGCAGGACGCTGCTCGGTGACGTGTCCTTCCGGGTGGGCGAGGGGGCCGTCGTCGCCCTCGTCGGACCGAACGGCGCCGGCAAGACGACCCTGCTGCGGCTGATCTCCGGCGAGCTGAAGCCGCACGGCGGGAGCGTCACCGTCAGCGGCGGCCTCGGCGTGATGCGCCAGTTCGTGGGCTCCGTGCGGGACGAGACGACCGTGCGCGACCTGCTCGTGTCGGTCGCGACGCCCCGCGTCCGCGACGCCGCGCGCGCCGTCGACGAGGCCGAGCACGCCATCATGACCGTCGACGACGAGGCCGCCCAGATGCGGTACGCGCAGGCCCTCTCCGACTGGGCCGAGGCACGCGGGTACGAGGCGGAGACGCTGTGGGACATGTGCACCACGGCCGCGCTCGGCGTGCCGTACGAGAAGGCGCAGTGGCGGCTGGTGCGCACCCTCTCCGGCGGCGAGCAGAAGCGGCTCGTGCTGGAGGCGCTGCTGCGCGGCACCGACGAGGTGCTGCTGCTCGACGAGCCCGACAACTACCTCGACGTGCCCGGCAAACGCTGGCTGGAGGAGCGGCTGGGCGAGACCCGCAAGACGGTCCTGTTCGTCTCCCACGACCGTGAACTCCTCGCCCGCGCCGCCCAGAAGATCGTGTCCGTGGAACCGGGCCCGGCGGGCGCCGACGCCTGGGTGCACGGCGGCGGCTTCGCCACCTACCACGAGGCCCGGCGCGAACGCTTCGCCCGTTTCGAGGAGTTGCGCAGGCGCTGGGACGAGAAGCACGCCCAGCTGAAGAAACTCGTGCTGAGCCTGCGCCAGGCAGCCACCGTCAGCCACGAACTGGCGTCCCGGTACGCGGCGGCCCAGACCCGCCTGCGCAAGTTCGAGGAGGCCGGGCCGCCGCCGGAGCCGCCGCGCGAGCAGGACATCACCATGCGCCTGAAGGGCGGCCGCACCGGCATCCGCGCCGTCACCTGCGAGCAGCTCGAACTCACCGGCCTGATGAAACCCTTCGACCTGGAGGTCTTCTACGGCGAACGTGTGGCCGTCCTCGGCTCCAACGGCTCCGGCAAGTCGCACTTCCTGCGCCTGCTGGCCGGCGAGGACGTGGCGCACACCGGCCGCTGGAAGCTCGGGGCGCGCGTCGTGCCCGGCCACTTCGCGCAGACCCACGCCCACCCCGAGCTGCGGGGCCGGCCGCTGCTGGACATCCTGTGGCAGGAGCACTCGCAGGACCGCGGCGCCGCCATGTCGCGGCTGCGCCGCTACGAACTGACCGCCCAGGCCGAGCAGTCCTTCGACAAGCTCTCCGGCGGCCAGCAGGCCCGCTTCCAGATCCTGCTGCTGGAACTGGCGGGCGTCACCGCCCTGCTGCTCGACGAACCGACCGACAACCTCGACCTGGAGTCCGCGGAAGCGCTCCAGGAGGGCCTGGAGGCCTTCGAGGGCACCGTCCTCGCGGTCACCCACGACCGCTGGTTCGCCCGCTCCTTCGACCGCTACCTGGTCTTCGGCAGCGACGGCCGGGTCCGGGAGACCCAGGAACCGGTGTGGGACGAACGACGGGTCGAGCGGGTGAGGTGACGGCCGACGGGCCGAGGAGGCCCGGTACCCGCCGACCGCCGTCCGCGGGGTTCGGAGCGCTGGGACCAGCGTCCCGGAGCGCTAGGACCAGCGTCCCGGAGCGCTAGGACCAGCGCAGCAGCGCGCCGAGTCCGCCCACCGGCGCCTCCTCCCGGGCCGCCCCGGCAGCCGGGGTGACCGACAGCGCGGGGGCTCCGGTGGCCACCGCGGACCGGATCAGCGCGTCGTCCGCACGCGCGGACCAGGAGTGCTGCTCGCCGAGGATCCGCAGGTCCGTACGGCGCACCGCCAACTGGTCCGGGTCCTCGCCGATCCACACCTCGCGGTGCGCGTCCGGACCGTCGGGGAGGATCAGCAGCTCGTCGATGCGGTGCTCGCGGGCGGCCTCGACCAGTGCGGGCACGCCCTCCACCGCCGTGCTGCGCCCCTCGGCGTCCGGATGGCGGGCGGCGTGGAAGCGCTCCAGCTCGCGGGTGGCCCGCCGCCGGACGTGCTCGGCGCGCGCCTGCTGGACGTCCTCGTCCAGCAGCCGGCTGCCGATGCCGTGCGGGGCGTCGACGACCAGATCCGCGAGGCGCCCGGGCAGCCGCTCGCGCACGGCCCGCCGCGCCCGGTCGTCCCCCACCAGGATCAGCAGGTCGGCCCGCGTCTCCTCCTGTGCGACGGCGAGCGCGTCGGCGATCTCGCCCGCGTTGTGCTCCCAGGTGTTCTCCACCTTCAGCTGGAACTGCCGCTCCGACCAGTCGACCGTGCTCGTACGGTGCACCGGCCACTGGCGTCCGGAGACCGAACCGGCGTCCCGCCGGTCCAGCGCACTGCGCAGCTCGAAGTCCGCGCCCTTGCGGTCGATGTACGCCACCACGCACACCGGGTCCTCACCGGCCAGCTCCAGCAGCGGCGCGGTGTGCGGCAGCGGCGCCCAGCGGGCGCTGTCGCGCCGCGGGGGTCGGGCCAGCGGCGGGTCCAGGACCACCCCGCCCGCGCGCGCGAACAGGGCCCGCCCGGGCGGCTCGGGGGAGAGCCGGAGCTCCTCCAGCGCCTCTCGCACCGCCCGGCAGGTCGCATCGTCCGCCCCCTGTCCGGACAGCTCCCGGGCCAGGGCCTCGGCCGTCAGCCGCCGCTCGTGGGAGGCGTCCTCCGTGTGCCGTGAGGTGTCGACGTACACGGAGGCCCAGGGCCCGGGATGTTCGTACAGTGGTTGCAGAAACGCGAGATCCATGGCTCCCTCCCGGATATCGCTCGCGGGTAGTGCTCACCGGGCGGGTACCCGGACCTCATGGACGAACACGACGAGCGGGTAGCCACCATGACCGGAGTCGAACCCAGTCGGCTGGACGACCAGCAGCTCATGAAGGAGCTGGAGACGATCCACCGCACGCGTCACGACACCCTGCTGTACGGCTCGAACGACGCGCTGCGCACCCACAACGAACGCATGGCCCAGCTGGAGGGCGAGTACCTGCGCCGCAACCCGCGGCGTCCGGTCGCCGCCGGCCGCACACGGGAAGGGGCCCGGGAACGCAAGGGCGGGGAGTCGGCGGCTCCCCGCGGCTGAACAGTGTTGGACAGCCTTGAACAGAGCTGAACAGAGCTGAACAGTCGGCACCGCCGGACCCGGACACCCGGACACCCGGATCGCCGTCGGCCGAGCAGCGGCCGGCGGCGATCCGGGCTGTCGTCCGGGCTGTCGTCCGGGCCGGCCGTCCAGGTGTCGTTCCGGGCCGGCCGGCGTCCGTGCCGTCCGTCAGTCCGCGTCTTCGGAGAACACCCGCAGGAACGCGTCGCAGAACGCCTTCAGGTCGTCCGGCTTGCGGCTGGTGACCAGCTTGTTGGGGCCGTGGTCACAGACCTTGACCTGCTCGTCGACCCAGGTGCCGCCCGCGTTGCGGACGTCGGTCCGCAGGCTGGGCCAGGACGTCAGCACCCGGCCGCGCACGACGTCCGCCTCGATGAGCGTCCAGGCGGCGTGACAGATCGCCGCGACCGGACGGCCCCGGTCGAAGAAGTCCCGGACGAACGCCACGGCCTTGTCGTCCATGCGCAGGAAGTCCGGGTTGGCGACGCCGCCCGGCAGCACGAGGGCGCCGAAGGAGTCGGCCGAGGTCTCACCCACCACCTCGTCCACGGGGAACGTGTCCGCCTTGTCGAGACGGTGGAACGCCTGCACCTTCCCGGACCTCGTCGACACGAGCACGGGTTCGTGGCCCGCGTCGCGCGCCGCCTGCCAAGGGTCGGTGAGTTCGATCTGCTCGACGCCCGCGGGTGCGGTCAGGAATGCGATGCGCATGATGATTCGGGTTCCTTTCGTCGCGGGTCTCGTACCCGGCGGCGGTGGTCGACGAGACCGGCGCGACGCTGTGGTCGAAGAAGATCGACAACGACGAGTCGGCGATCCTGACCGCGCTCGGCGAGATCCTCGACCTGGCGGACGAGGTTCACTGGGCGGTGGACATCTCCGGCACGTCCTCCGCGCTGCTGGCCCTGCTCGCGGTCCATGGCCAGCGAGCCGTCTACGTGCCCGGCCGCACCGTCAACCGCATGTCGGGCGCCTACCGGGGCGAGGCGAAGACCGACGCCCGCGACGCCTACGTGATCGCCGAGACCGCCCGCCACCGCAACGACTTCGCCGCCATCGATGTGCCCGCCCAGCTGGCCGCCGACCTCGCACTGCTGACCGCCCACCGCACCGACCTCGTGGCCGACCGGGTACGGATGATCAATCGCCTGCGCGACGTGCTGACCGGCGTCTTCCCCGCACTGGAGGGGGCCTTCGACTACAGCTCGCACAGAGGCGCGCTCGTGCTGCTGACGGGCTACCAGACCCCGGCCGCCATCCGCCGCCGCGGCCGGGCGAGGCTGACGGCCTGGCTGGCCAACCGCAGCGTCCGGGGTGCAGATGCGGTGGCCGCGACCGCGCTGGAGGCCGCGCAGGCCCAGCAGACCGCGCTGCCCGGCGAAGACATCGCCGCGCAGATCGTGGCCGACCTGGCCGGGCAGATCCTGGCCCTGGACGACAGGCTGAAGCGGATCGACCAGCAGATCCGCGAGACATTCCGCAGCCATCCGCAGGCGGAGATCATCGAGTCCTTGCCTGGCATGCGCCCGATACTCGGGGCCGAGTTCGTGGTGGCCGCTGGTGACCTGTCGGCCTACACCGGCCACCTGGCCTCGGCGGCCGGGCTGGTGCCCGTCCCACGCGACTCCGGGCGCCGGACCGGCAACCTGCACCGGCCCAAGCGCTACAGCCGCCGCCTGCGAAGGGTGTTCTACATGTCCGCTCAGACCAGCATCATCCGCGAGGGCCCGAACCGGGACTTCTACCTCAAGAAGCGCAGCGAGGGGTGCACGCACGTCCAGGCAGTCATCGCACTGGCCCGCCGACGAGCCGGCGTGCTGTGGGCGCTGCTGCGTGACAACCGAGCCTTCACCTCCGCCCCGCCGGTCACGCGGGCGGCTTGACTTCGTCATTGAGACTCCTCGCGCCCGCTCGAGACCACGGCCTCGGCCAGCTGCTGGACGGTGCTGAACCGCGCGGTGCGCGGCAGCCGTTCCACCGCCTCGACCACGGTGTCCGGCGCGTACACCCGGCGCAGCGCGCGGGCGAGCTTGTGCGCGTCCGCGGGGAACACCTGACGGCCCAGGAGGCGGGCCAGCTCCAGACGGACGGCGCTCAGGGAGGCCGTCGAGCCGCCCGGTGCCACGGGCCCGCCCGCGACCTCCGGGTCGTCGTCGGCGGTGGGTTCGGGGTCGTGCCACTCCTCGGTCCGGGTGGGGCGCCCGGACCTGAGCAGACCCTGCAGTTCGTGCTTCATCTCGTCGTCGCGGTGGACGCTCAGCCGGTCACTGCCTCGTTGCATGACTCCCTCCACATCTTCGGGGGTCAGCTCCGCGTACCCGCGCACCGGAGGGCGACACCGGGGTTCGCGCGCCGAACCTTCGCCGTCACCCTCCGGCAGATCCGACCGCCACGGTGATCGGGAAGACCGGGACCGGGCGAGTCGGGGTGGGCGGCAATGAATCGCCCCGTGTCAGGTGGAGGCTCGATTCCGTGAAAGGATTGAGCCATGGCACGACCCTCCCGTTACCCGTTTGAGCTGCGCCGCCGTGCGGTGCGCATGATCGCCGAGGTCCGCGGCGACTATCCGAACGAGACGGCCGCCCTGCAAGCGGTGGCGGACAAGCTCGGCATCGGTTCCCGTGAGACGCTGCGGAACTGGGTCAAGCAGCACGAGATCGACGCGGGACAGCGGCCGGGGACGACGACGGAGGAGTCCGCCCGGCTCAAGGCGCTGAAGAAGGAGAACGCCGAGCTCAAGCGAGCCAACGAGATCCTCAAGGCCGCGGCAAGTTTCTTCGCGGCCGAGCTCGACCGGCCACACACGCGCTCGTAGCCTTCATCGACGAGTACCGGGACCGCTTCGGCGGGGTCGAGCCGATCTGCAAGACACTCACCGAGCACGACTGCAAGATCGCCCCTTCCACCTACTACGCCCACCACAAACGCCTCCAGGCGCCCTCCGCCCGTCGCGTCCGCGACGCGGAACTCAAGGAGAAGATCAAGCAGGTCTACACGTCCAACTACCGTGTCTACGGGGCCCGGAAGATCTGGCGCGAGCTGAACCGGCAGGGCCATCCGGTCGCCCGCTGCACGGTCGAGCGCCTGATGCGCGAACTCGGCATCCAGGGCGCGGTCCGCGGCAAACGCGTCATCACCACGATTCCCGGCGGACAGGTGGAGCGAGCGCCCGACCTGGTCGACCGTGACTTCGTCGCCGCCGCGCCGAACCGCTGCTGGGTAGCGGACTTCACCCACGTGAAAACGTGGTCCGCGGTCGTCTACCCCGCCTTCGTCGTGGACACCTTCTCACGCCGGATCGTCGGCTGGTCAGCGGCCACCGTGAAGGAGACCGTCTTCGTCCTGGACGCCCTGGAGATGGCGATCTGGCAACGAGACCGCGACCAACGGCCGGTGAAACCGGGCGAGTTGATCCATCACTCGGATGCCGGATCGCAGTACACATCGTTCAAGCTCGCCGAACACCTCGAGACCGCCGGCATCGCCGCGAGCATCGGATCCGTCGGCGACGCGTACGACAACGCCCTGATGGAATCGACGGTGGGCCTTTACAAAACCGAGCTGATCAAGCCTCGACGGCCCTGGAAGACGCTCTCCCAGGTCGAGCTGGCCACCGTCGAGTGGGTCGACTGGTACAACCACCGGCGGCTCCACGGTGAGATAGGCCACGTCCCGCCGGTCGAGTACGAAGCCAACTACTACACCGAACTCACGAAACCACAGGTCACAACCACAATCTGAGATCTCTACCGAACCCGGGACGGTTCAGTGGTGGTCAGGCTCTCCGTAGGTGACCGCCGGGACCTGCCCGTCTCAGCTGCCTTCGTCGAAGCCGACCACCTCGATGTCCGGGCTGTCCACACGCTTCTGCGCGTGGGTCTGAAGTGACCCCTCAGGTCGGGTCGCCCGGCGCGAGGTCATGGGCGCGTGGAGGCGGCCGGAAGGGTGAGCGTCACCGAGAACAGCCGCCCGCGGTCGTCCGCCGCCTCGAGCGTGCCGCCCATCGCTTCGGTCAGGTCCCGGGAGAGCCGCAGTGTCAGGCTGTCGGGGCGCGGGGCGCCGTCGGGGCCGCCCGTCAGGCGGATGCGCAGTCGGCCGTCGAGGACTTCGGCGGTCAGTGCCGGCGGCCGTTGCGGCGGACTGTGGCGCAAGGCGTCCGCCGCGAGGGCGGTCAGCAGCCGGGTGAGGAGCGCGGCGTCTGCGATCACGTCGGGTTGCTGTTCCGGCAGCCGGACCTCGATGGTGCGGCCACCCGGCCCCAGGTCGTCCAGTACGGCGGTCAGTACCTCGTCGAGGTCGACCGGGCGCAAGTAGAGGTCGAGGGTCCCGCCGTGCAGCCGGTCGAGGTCGGCCAGGTCGGCGACGACCTGAGCGGCGCGGCGGATCGACGCCTGAGCCGTGTCGGTGTCGCGCCGGGCGAGGGCTTCTTCCGCCGTGCGCAGCCGCTCCCGCAGATCGCGGTCGGCCGCCCGGATCAGGGAGGCGTGGGTGCGTTCGGCGGCGGCGAGGGTGTCGGTTTCGGCGGCGTGCCGGGCGAGCCTGCCGTGCAGATGTGCCATGCCGAGCTGTGCCGCGCACGCGCCGAGGATCCGCTGGTCGTCGGTGGCCAGGCTGCCACGGGCCGCCAGGGTCAGGTTGTCGCTGACGGGACTTTCGACATCGGCTTGGTACGGCTGCTCCGGCGGGTCCGCACCGGCACTGGCGACCACGTACCAGCGGGGACCGGGTGATGCTTTGGGGTCGCGTTCGAGCAGGCTGGCGGCGGTCAGCCCGAAGGTCTCCCGCACTTGCTCGATGAGGGTCGGCAGGTCCCGTCCGTGCATCATGGCGCTCGCCAGCCGGCTCAGCACCTGCGCCTCCCATGTGGCGCGTACGGCCTGCCGGGTGCGCCGCGCGGCCGCGTCGGTGGCCGCGCCGACCAGGGCCGCGGTGACGACGAAGCCCACCAGGGCGAGGACTTCGCCGCCGTGCTCGACCCGCAGTGAGTGAACAGGCGTGGTGAAGTAGTAGTCGGCGAGCGCTGCCGCCGCGATCGCCGCTGCCAGCGCCGGGACCAGCCCTCCGACCAGGGCTGTGACGACGACGGCGACCAGGAAGACCACCAGCACCCCGGACAGGTCGAGCCGGGTGGCGGGGGCCGTCAGGATCAGGGTCAGCGCGGGCAGCAGCAGCGCCGCTCCCGCTGTCGCGATCCAGAACCGGCGTGGCCCGGCGCCTCGGCCCGGACCCGGTTTCCGCGTCGTGAAGGCGGAGCCGGCCGCCTCCTCGTGGGTGACCACATGAACGTCGATGGGGCCCGAGCCGCGGATCGTGCGATGCCCCACTCCGGCGTCCAGCAGCAGCGACAGTCGGCCGCGGCGGCTGGCGCCGAGCACGATCTGGGTGACGTTCTCGGCCCGCGCGAACTGCAGTAGAGCCTCGACCACCGACTCGCCGGTCGTCTGGTGGTAGGTGCCGCCCAGCGACTCCACCAGAGCCCGCTGGGCCGCGAGGGCCGCCGGATCGGCGTGGGTGAGGCCGTCGGCCGGCACGACGTGCAGCGTCAGCAGTTCGCTGCCCGGGGTGCGAGCGGCGATCCGGGCCGCTCGGCGGATCAGGGTCTCGCCTTCCGGACCGCCGGTCAGCCCTACCATGATCCGCTCGCGGGTTTCCCAGGGTGCGGCGATGCCGTGCTCGGCGCGGTAGCGCTGCAGGCCCTCCTCCACCCGGTCGGCGAGCCACAGCAGCGCCAGTTCGCGCAGTGCGATGAGGTTGCCCACCCGGAAGTAGTGGGTGAGAGCGGCCTCGATACGGTCCGGCGGGTAGATGGCGCCGTGCGCCAGGCGGCGGCGCAGCACCTCGGGCGGCAGGTCGACCAGCTCGATCTGGTCGGCTCGGCGGGCCACCTCGTCGGGCAGCGTCTCGCGCTGGCGCACTCCGGTGATCTGCCGGACGACGTCGTTCAGCGACTCCAGGTGCTGGACGTTGAGCGTGGTGACGACGTCGATCCCGGCATCGAGCAGTTCCTCCACGTCCTGCCACCGTTTGGCGTTGCGGGTGCCGGTGCCGGCCACGTTGGTGTGGGCGAGCTCGTCCACCAGGGCGACCTGGGGGCGGCGGGCCAGCACCGTGTCGAGGTCCATCTCGGTGAACTCCGCTCCCCGGTGGGTCACCCTGCGCCGCTCCACTGTCTCCAGGCCTTCGGCCATGGCCGCCGTCGGCCGCCGCCCGTGCGGCTCGACGAATCCCGCGACGACGTCCGCGCCGGAGGCACGCAGCCGCTGGCCCTCTTCGAGCATGGCGTATGTCTTCCCCACGCCCGGGGCGGCCCCCAGGTAGATCCGCAACCGTCCACGCGCCATGCCCGTGCTCCCGGCGGCTCGTCGCGCTCACCTGCTTCGCGCTTTCCCTCCATGGTGGACCTGGCACACCGGCAGTGCTCGGACGGTCTTCGACACAGGCCATGGAGGCCGATGATGACGGACCAGCCTGCTGGGCCGAGGACGCCGAGCCGCAGTGGCAGGTGCAGACCAGGCCCCAGACGACCGGGCCGGAGTTGGACACGGCGGCGATAACCCGGTTCGGCACCGTCAGGTTGCGGGCCCCTCCAGCAACGGCGCGACGAACAAGACACAGCTGACCATCGCCACCTGCGCGGGTGCCACCGGCCAGCGCTGGACGCTCCCGTCGTCCTGAAGCCGAAGCGCACGAGGGCGGCGCTTCCGAGGCCGTGGTGGGCGAAGGCGTCGTGGCCCATCAGATGTGCAAGGACGGTGGAGCGGCGCATGTAGTCCAGGGCGCGCGACTGTCCGGAACGCAGCAACGCGGCGCAATGTAAGGCGGAGGCCCTCTGCCGTCAGGGAAGCCCCGAGGTCCGAAGCACTGCCTCGATCGTCTCGTCGTCGATCTGATGCCCCAGGCGCTTCATGACGTCAGCTCCGTGGCGGAGCGTTCCGCGTTCGAGGGAGCGGCGGACGCCCGTGTCCAGTTCGTGCCAGAGCAGCGGGTTGGCGGTGAGGACTCGGGGGTCGAGTTCCAGGGTGTGGCCGTGGGTGTCCCGCAGGACCAGGTGGGAGGAGACGCCGTCGTACTGCCGTACGGCTGTCAGCGCGTCCGTGTGGATCACTCGCCTGCGCCAGGGGGTGCGTACCGCCAGCCAGCCGCGGCCTGCGCTTACCCGTGGCGGCAGCAGGACGGCACACACGGCGGCCGACAAGGTGACCCACAGCAGGGCACGGAGGGGCGTCAGGCTTTCCGCGTCCCAGTCGATCAGGAGGCTCATGGCGAAGAAGATCAGGGCCCAGCTCACCGCGAGCCGGGCGCTGCCACGCCAGTGGCGGTCGCCGGCCGAGCCCGCCGGTCCGCTCCGTCGCATGGCGCTGACGCTAGGCGCCCCTGCGGGGGTCGGCGACTGTCGCTAACGGGGTCCTAGCGCTGCACGGGCGAACCTTGACGGGATCCTGACGCGGTACGTCAGCCGGTGTGCACCCTCGGTCTGCGGGCGCGGTCGGGCTCTGCCTCGCGCAGGACCTCCCGGGTGACCGGGGCGACCTCGCCCTGGCCGAAAAGGAAGAAGCGCAGGAAGTTGGCGAAGGGGGTGCCTTCGGTCCACTCGAAGTCGTTCGACTCCGTCGTGGCCCTCTCGCGGGCCCGGGCGATCGCCTACGACGCCAACGCCGACGAAAGCCGCTATCTCCTCGACCCGCAGCGCCGCGACCAGTACGCGCGGGCGTTCCTCGCCAAGTCGCAGCAGCTGTACGGCCTGAAGGGCGCGACTCTCTCGTCGTACGACTCCGAACTCGCCACCACCTGGCAGGCGTACCTGTCCGATCACCACGATCTGCGGTTCACCGGCGAGTTCCGGCGGGAGTTGGACAACATCACCTTCCCCGGTGAGCGGGCTGCAGCCGAGAAGACGGTTGACGCGTACGCCGTCTACCAGCGCGACGACCGGAAGATACGGGCCCTGCTGTCCGCGGGGAAGGAGAGCGAGGCGGTCGAGTTCTGCATGGGCTGGCAGCCGGGCACCTCAAACGCGCACTTCGGCGCGTGGATGGCGGCCCTGGACAAGGTCACCGGCATCAACCGCGCCCACTTCACGGCCTCGGTCGACGCGGGCCGCTCGGCGGTCACCGGCCTGCTCCCGTGCGCGGGCGGCCTGCTGGCCGCCGCCGTCGCCCTCACCGCCCTCGGACTGCGGCCCAGGCTTGCCGAGTTCCGTTAGGCGTCCGCCAGCCGGGCCTCCTCCAGGTCGAGGGAGCGCTGCAGCCGGCGGCGGGTGGTGTCACTGATGCGGTGGCCGTCGTACAGCCGCTGCAGTTCCACCGTCTCCACGGCGATCAGATCGCGGCGCAGCTGGCGGTAGACCAGGGCGGCGGACTCGGCCGCGACGGCGGTTCCGTTCGGTCCCGCCAGGCGCTCGTGGGCGTCGTCGAGGCGGGCGTTCGGACCCCGGCGCAGCCGGTCGAGGACGATGTCCGGTACGGCTTCCAGCTCCGCCAGTTCCTCCAGCCGGGCCAGTCCGGCGTGGGCAAGGCGGGAGCGGGCCTCGGCCTCCTCGCGCTCGGTGTCGGCGGGTTCCAGGGCGATGCCGGAGCGGCGGACGACCGGGGCAAGGGTGAAGCCCTGCACGACGAGGGTGACGACCACGACCGAGGTGGTCAGGACGAGGACGAGTGGCCGGTCGGCGAGCGCGGTTCCGTCCTTGGTGATCTCCGGGATGGACAGGGCGGCCGCCAGGGGCATCACTCCCCGGGTGCCGGCCCAGGTCAGCACGACCGGGATCCGCCAGTTCATCCGGTTGACCGCGCCTTTGCGCTGGACCACCGCCGACAGCGGGGCGATCCACAGCAGTCGTACGGTGATGAGCGTGCCGGCAATGGCGAGGGCGTACAGCGGCCAGGCCCGGTCGCCGTCGGCGAGGGCTCGCACCTCGGCCGGCAGCGCCAGCCCGATGAGGGAGAACACCACGCTCTCCAGCAGGAAGACCACCGTGCCGTACACCGCGTGCAGCTGGAGGCGGATGCGGGCGTTGGTGAGCCGGTCGCCCCGGCCACCCAGGACGACGCCGGCGACCACGCACGAGGTCACGCCGGAGGTGTGCGCGGCCTCCGCGAGGAGGTAGGCGGCGTAGGGGGTGACCAGGGCGATCACCGTCTCCAGGACCGGGTTCTCGGTGCGTCGCCGGATCAGGGTGATCATCCCGGCCACGGCGGCGCCGATCAGCGTGCCGCCACCCGCCAGCAGCAGGAACTGCCCGCCCGCCGCGCCCCAGTCGGCGGCCGCGGAGGCCACGGCGATGCCCGCCGCCACCCGTACCAGCACCAGCGAGGTCGCGTCGTTGAACAGGCTCTCCGCCTGGACGAGCACCTGCACCTTCGGCGGCAGCGAGAGGCGCCGCCCGAGCGCGGTGACCGCCACCGGATCGGTGCTGGCCAGAACCGCTCCCAGCACGAACGCCATCTGCCACGACAACGGCGTCAACCACACCGCGACCGCGCTCACGGCCGCGGCCGAGGCGAGCACCAGCCCTATGGCGAGGACCCCGACCGGTTTCCACACCGCCCGCAGCTCGCGCCAGGACATCTCCTCCGCGGAGGCGTACAGCAGGGGCGGCAACACGACCAAGCCGATGATCTCGGGGCTGATCTCGATCCGTGGGGTGCCCGGCAACAGCGCCACCGCGAGACCGGCGACGACCAGCAGGGAGGGTGCGGGGATGCGCCAGCGGCGGGCGAAGGTGGCGACCACCGTAGCGAGGACCGCGAGGGCGAGAACCGTACCGACGCTGTGCATGCCGTCTCCCTGGGGCTTTCGGAGAACCGCCGTGGCTCCCCGGCCGACCAGACTTCCCGGCACACCTGCCGTCACCCTATCGGGCGCAGGTTACGTCAAGGCACTGTCAAGGTCTCCGGGACCGGCGCCAAGGAAGCGCTAACAACCGCGCCGACCGGCCCGCGAAGGGGCTTCCTTGGAAGGAGGGACCCCTGGCTACAGGGGAGTTGATCCAGTGAGCGGAGCGCGTCGGCGGCGATGAGTGACGTACGGCCCGGACGACTGAAGGTCTACCTCGGGGCAGCCCCGGGAGTCGGCAAGACCTACCGCATGCTCGACGAGGGGCGGCGCCGAGCCGCCCGCGGGGCGGATGTGGTGGTGGGGTTCGCGGAGTGCCACGGGCGCCCACACACTGAGGCGATGCTCGACGGACTGGAGACCGTCCCCCGAGCGGCCTGCACCTACCGCGGCGGACAGTTCGAGGAGATGGACCTGGACGTGTTGCTCGCCCGTCGCCCCCAGGCGGCGATCGTCGACGAGATCGCGCACACCAACGTGCCCGGCGAGGGCCGCAACGCCAAGCGCTGGCAGGACATCGAGGCGCTGCTCGACGCGGGCATCGACGTCGTCACCGCGCTGAACATCCAGCACCTGGAGTCCCTCAACGACGTGGTCGAGAAGATCACCGGGGTGCCGCAGCACGAGACGGTGCCGGACGAGGTCGTGCGGCGGGCGTGGCAGATCGAGCTGGTGGACATGCCGCCCGAGGGGCTGCGACGGCGCATGGCGCACGGCAACATCTACGCCCCGGAGAAGGTCGACGCCGCCCTCGCCAACTACTTCCGGCCCGGCAACCTCACCGCGCTGCGGCAGCTGGCGCTGCTATGGGTGGCCGACCGGGTCGACGAGGCGCTGCAGGACTACCGCTCGCAGCACGGCATCGGCGGGGTGTGGGAGACGCGGGAGCGGGTGGTCGTCGCGCTGACCGGCGGGCCGGAGGGCGACACGCTGATCCGGCGGGCGGCGAGGATCGCCGACCGGTCGGCGGGAGGGGATCTGCTCGCCGTGCATGTGGCCCGCAGCGACGGGCTCGCGGACGGCGTCTCGCACGCCTCGCTGGCCCGTCAGCGCAGGCTGGTGGAGGACCTCGGGGGCAGCTACCACTCGGTGGTCGGCGACGACGTGGCCACCACGCTGGTGGAGTTCGCCCGTGCCGAGAACGCCACCCAGCTGGTCCTGGGCACCAGCCGCCGAGGCCGACTGGACCGGTTCCTCACCGGCCCGGGCACGGGGGAGACCGTGACCGAGCTGTCCGGCGACATCGACGTCCACCGGGTCACCCACGAGCGCGCCGGCCGCGGCACCCTGCTCCCGTCACGACGCCGCACCCTGTCGACGGCCCGGATGATCGCCGGCCCGGTGACCGGCCTGGTACTGCCGGTGCTCCTCACGATCGTCCTCGCCCAGCTGCGCGGGACGCTGAACCTGACCAGCGAGGCCCTGCTGTTCCTGCTCGCCGTGGTGGGCGTGGCCTGCATAGGCGGAGTCGCCTCGGCGGTCATCGCCTCGATCACGGCCTCCCTGCTGCTCAACTACTGGTTCATCCCGCCCATCGGCGCCTTCACCCTCGACGACCCGAACGCCCTGCTCGCCCTCGCGGTGTTCGCGGTCGTCGCCGCCACCGTGGCCGCCGTCGTCGACCGCTCCCTGCGCCTGTCGCGCCGCTCCGCCCGGGCGACGGCCGAGGCGGAGACCATGTCGTCCCTGGCCGGCAGCATCGTGCGCGGAGAAGCGACCATTCCCGCCCTGCTGGAGCGGACCCGCGAAACCTTCGGCATGGAATCGGCGGGCCTGGTGGACGAGCCGCCCGACGAAGCGGGCGTGACAGCCGTGCCCGCCGGTCCCGGCGCCTGGCTCGCGCTGCGGGGCCGCACCCTGTCGTCGTCCGAGCGGCGGGTGCTGGCCGCGTTCGCCGCGCACGTCGCATCGGCGGTCGAACGGGCCCGGCTCGCCGAGGCCGCCGCCGAGGTCGAACCGGTCAAGGCCGCCGACCGCCTGCGCACGGCCCTGCTGCGGGCCGTCGGCCACGACCTGCGCACCCCGCTGGCCGCGGGCTGGGCCGCGGTGACCTCGCTGCGCAGCCGTGACGTCGAGTTCTCCCCGCAGGACCGGGACGAACTCCTGGCCACCGCCGACGAGTCCATGGCCAAACTCAACCGTCTCGTGGAGAACCTCCTCGACCTCAGCCGCCTGGAAGCGGGCGCTCTCACACTGAACCTGAGAGCCACCACCCTGGAGGAGGTCCTCCCGATGGCACTCGCGGACGTCTCAGACGTGGACGTGGCGGACCTGGAGGAGATCCCGGCGGTGCTCGCCGACCCGCCGCTGCTGGAACGGGTGATCGCCAACCTGGTCACCAACGCCGCCCGCCACACGCCGTCGGGCAGGAGAGTGCTGGTCACCGCCAGCGCCCTGGCCGGCCGTGTGGAGCTGCGGGTCGTGGACCGGGGACCCGGCCTGCCGACAGGGGGCCGCGAGCATCTCTTCGAGCCCTTCCAGCGGCTCGGCGACACCGACAACACCACCGGCCTCGGTCTCGGGCTGGCCCTCGCCCGCGGCCTGACCGAAGCCATGAACGGCACCCTCAGCCCCGAGGACACCCCCGGCGGTGGCCTCACGATGGTGGTGTCGCTGCCGTTCGCCGCACAGGCCGTGAGCGTTGTACCGACCGAGCAGAGCGCAGGAGGTGCGTGATGAGCACAGTGGCCGGCACCTGGAGGCCGCACCGTACGGGAAGAGGCCGTGCCATGTTCTGGACCTGGCCGCTGCGGGACCGGCTCGCCCTGGCGGCGGGTCTCGCCGCACCCTTCCTGGTGGCGCTGGCGCTCGTGCCCTTCCGCACGAGCCTGTCGCACACCAACGCTGCCCTCGTCCTCGTCGTGGTAGTCGTCGCGGTGGCCGCACTGGGCAGCCGTACGGCGGGTGTGGTGGCCGCGCTATCGGCGGCGGCCTGGTTCGACTTCTTCCTCACGCGGCCGTACGAGACCTTCGACATCACCGCCTCCAGGGACATCGAGACGGCGGTCCTGCTGCTGGTCGTCGGTCTGATCGTGTCCCAACTGGCGGCCCGGGCCCGCCGCCTGGAAGTGATCACGGTCACGGACGCCGCTTACCTCGCGCGCATCCACCGCGTCGCGACCCTCGACGCGGACACCGTGGTCGACGGGGTTCGCCGTGAACTCACCGAACTGCTCGGCCTGAACGCCTGCCGTTTCCAGTACGGCACCCTGCTGGGACAGCCGCCCCGGCTGCACAACGACGGCAGCATGACGGTGGGCAGGCGCTCCTGGGACGTGGACGCCGCGGGATGGCCCGAGGGCGAGATCGAACTGCGCGTCCACGGCAACGCCCGCTACCTCGGCCGTTTCATGCTGACCCCGGGGCCGGGCCCCGTACCCCCGCTCCAGGCCCGGCTGGTCGCGGCGACGCTGGCCGATCAGACGGGGGCCGCTCTGGACACGTCGGGGCCGGCCGGCTGAGCCGACGCGGAACTCACTCCAGGCCGGACGCTTTGAACACGGCGCGTGCGGTCTCCTGGTCCACACGTCGGGAGATGCGCCGCAAGGCGGTCGCGCCGCACAGCAGTGAGCCGTCGGCGCCGGCCTTGCGCACGCCCTCCTCCAGGCAGAACCACAGCTGCGGGTTGCGCACGAAGACCTCGGGGTCGATCTCGACGCGGCCGCCGAGCGCGTCCCGCAGCAGGAGCCGTTGCGAGATGGTGTCCAGGTACCGGACCGAAACCAGCAGGTCCGTTCGCACCCGGTACTCGCGTACCAGCCGGCGCGAAGCCAGCCAGTTCCCGCCCGCGGACACCCGGGCGGGATACAGCACGACAAAGAGCAGCCCGGCGAGAGCGAGCCACAGCGCGGCGCGCCACAGGGCGAGCCGGCCCGTGCCCCAGTCGATCAGGAGCAGCAGAACGAGCAACACGGCGGCGCAGCGGACGGAGTTCCACAACTCCTGCATCCAGTTACGGTCGTTCGTGGCTTGCGCGGCGCCGTCCGGTCCATCTGCGTGCGCGTCGAGCGGTCCTCGGCATGCGTCGTCACGGCGTCCCATGACTGCGACGCTAGTGATCGGAGAACCGCGAGCCACGTGCCTTGATGCGGCTCTGACGGAAATCGCATGGTTCCTTGCGTCCTGACGTCCGGGCACGTTGCCCAGGTGACGGCTGGGGACAGTCGTCCGTGAGACAGGCCGTCAAGATGCCATCAAGTTCGGCCGCCCGGGCGCGAAGAAGCCGCAAGGGGCAGTCGGAAAGGACGAGAAAGGGACAGAACCTGGGTGCAGCCGCGCACCCATAAGCCTTCGTGCGCGGCCGACGCACGAAGGAGCACACACCCATGACTGTCCTGACCACCGAGCCGGACGCGGTCCCCGCCGGTGAGGAGCCGCCGGATAGCGGCGAACGCCACCGCCTGACCGCGGTCACCGGCCTCGCCGCCCTGTCGCTGGACGCCATGGCGTCCGTGGCGTACGGCCCCGAGGCGATCGTGCTGGTGCTGGCCGCCGCCGGTGCGCACGGGCTCGGCTTCACGATGCCGGTGACGTTGGCCATCGCGGGCCTGCTGGCGGTGCTGGTCGCCTCGTACCGGCAGGTGATCGCGGCCTTCCCGGACGGTGGTGGCTCCTACGCCGTCGCCAAGACCCACCTGGGGGCGCGCACGAGCCTGGTGGCGGCGGCCTCCCTGGTCCTGGACTACGTCCTCAACGTCGCCGTCGCCGTCACGGCCGGCGTGGCCGCGCTGACCTCCGCCTTCCCGGCGCTCTACGACGACCGGCTGTGGCTGTGTCTCGCAGTACTGGCCCTGATCACGGGCGTCAACCTGCGCGGCATCGTGGAATCGGCCAAAGCGTTCATCGTGCCGACCATCGTCTTCGTCGGCTCGATCTTCGCCCTCATCGTCGTCGGACTGTTCCGCTCCCAGCCGGTGAGCACGGCCACCGCCGCCGGGCACGCCTCGGTCCTCGCCGACAACGCCACCACCGTGGGCGCCCTGCTCCTGCTGAAAGCATTCGCCTCCGGCTGTGCCGCGCTCACAGGCGTGGAGGCCATCGCCAACGCCGTGCCCTCCTTCCGCCGCCCGCGCGTCAAACGGGCCCAGCGGGCCGAGGTGGCGCTCGGCGCCGTACTCGGTCTAATGCTGATCGGACTGTCGGTACTCATCGGCCGCTTCCACCTCCAGCCGGTCGAGGGCGTCACCGTCCTCGCCCAGCTCGCGGACGCCTCCCTCGGTCACAACTGGGCTTTCTACGTCATCCAGTTCGCCACGATGATCCTGCTGGCGCTGTCGGCCAACACGTCCTTCGGTGGCCTGCCGGTGCTGCTGAAGCTGCTCGCCCGGGACACCTACGCTCCCCATGTCTTCGCCCTGAAGGCCGACCGGCAGGTCCATCGGCACGGCGTGCTGGCCCTGGCCGTGGTCTCGGCCGCGCTGCTGGTGTTCTCCGGCGGCGACACCAACACCCTGGTGCCGCTGTTCGCGATCGGTGTCTTCGTCGGCTTCACGATCGCCCAGGTCGGCATGGTCCGGCACTGGCGCCTGGAGCGGGGGCGGGGCTGGCGGGGCAAGGCGCTGCTCAACGGCTTCGGCGGCGTCCTCACCGGCGTGGCGACCATTGTCGTCACAGGATCGAAGTTCGCAGAGGGCGCGTGGCTGATCGTGATCGCCCTGCCGCTGCTCGTCGTCGCCTTCGAGGCCGTCCACCGCGCCTACGGCCGGATCGGTGAGCGGCTGGACCTGGGCCGCATACCCGAGCCCCCGCACCGCGAGCGCTCGCTGGTGATCGTCCCCGTCTCGTCGATCTCCCGCCTCACCTCGGAGGCCCTGACGGCGGCAGCCTCCCTGGGCGACGAGGTCCGGGCGGTCACCGTCTGCTACCCCGACCCCGAGGACCGGGCCGCCCTGTACGCCCTGGAGCGTTCCTGGGCCGACTGGGACCCGGGTGTTCCACTCGTCCGGCTGACCTGCGAGCGGCGCAGTCTGGGCCGTCCCATCGCCGCCTACCTCCGTGAGGTGGCCGCCACTGAGCCGAGCACCCGGGTCACCGTGCTGATCCCGGAGACGGAGCCGGAGCGGCTGTGGCAGCGGCTGCTGCAGAACCAGCGGGGCGCGGTCGTCGCGCACGCCGTGCGCAGGGAGACCGACGCTGTGATCTGCCGGCTTCGCTTCCGGCTGCTCTGAGCCAGGACTGACGGCCGTTACGGCGGCCTTACTCGCTGGTATGGATCAAGGGCCGTAAGAGTCCCGTCAAGGCCGTGGGCGGCGCCGTAAGAGAGCCGTCAACGGAGGGCCCGATCCGGCCAAAGAGGCGCTTTCCTCTACTCGTCCGTCTTCATCGAACCTCACTCCAGGAGTTAGCGATGGCCGATCTGGCCTTCGTCGTCACCGTGCTCGCGGGTTTCGCATTGGTGGCCCTCGTCGCCAAGGGGGTGACCAAGCTGTGACCGCCGAGAACATCGTCGGCCTGGTTGTGGCCGTCGCCCTGCTGGGTTATCTCGTCCTCGCCCTGATCTTCCCGGAGAGGTTCTGAGACAGACATGGGTCCCGTACTCGCCGGCGTCCTCCAGCTGCTCGCCCTCATAGGAGCGCTGGCCCTCGCCTACATCCCCCTCGGCAACTACATGGCCAGGGTGTACTCCTCCGACAAGCACCTGCGGGTCGAGAAGTGGATCTACAAGGGCATCGGTGCCAACCCCGACACCGAGATGCGCTGGCCCGCGTATCTGCGAGGCGTCCTCGCCTTCTCCGCGGTCAGCGTGCTCTTCCTCTATCTCCTCCAGCGCCTGCAGGGCGTCCTGCCCGGCTCGCTGAACTTCTCCTCGGTCAACCCGGCGCAGTCGTTCAACACGGCCGCGTCCTTCGTGACCAACACCAACTGGCAGTCGTACTACGGCGAGCAGACCATGGGGCACGTCGTGCAGACCGCCGGTCTGGCCGTGCAGAACTTCGTCTCCGCGGCCGTCGGCATCGCCGTCGCCGTGGCGCTGGTGCGCGGCTTCGCCCGCTCGCGCACCGGTGAACTGGGCAACTTCTGGGCCGACCTGGTGCGCGGCACGATCCGGATCCTGGTGCCGGGCGCCGCGATCGCGGCGATCGTCCTGGTCGCGTGCGGAGCGATCCAGAACTTCTCCGGCATTCACGAGGTCGGCCAGTTCATGGGCGGCTCGCAGCAGTGGAACGGCGGCGCGGTCGCCTCGCAGGAGGCCATCAAGGAGTTCGGTACGAACGGCGGCGGTTACTTCAACGCCAACTCCGCCCACCCGTTCGAGAACCCGACGCCGTTCACGAACCTGTTCGAGATCTTCCTGCTGCTGGTGATCCCGTTCGCCCTGACCCGCACGTTCGGTGTCATGGTCGGCTCGATCAAGCAGGGCTACGCGATCCTCGCCACGATGTTCACGATCTGGCTGGGCTTCGTCGCCCTGATGATGTGGACCGAGTTCGCGCACCACGGCCCGGCGCTGCAGGCGGCAGGCGGTGCGATGGAGGGCAAGGAGACCCGGTTCGGTGTCGGTGCCTCGTCCATCTTCGCGGTGTCCACGACCCTGACGTCGACCGGTGCGGTGGACTCCTTCCACTCGTCCTTCACCGGCCTCGGCGGCGGCATCACCATTCTGGGCATGCAGCTGGGCGAGATCGCGCCCGGTGGTACCGGTTCCGGCCTCTACGGCATGCTGATCATGGCGGTCATCGCGGTGTTCATCGCCGGTCTGATGGTCGGCCGTACGCCCGAGTACCTGGGCAAGAAGATCGGCACCCGCGAGATCAAGCTGGCGGCCTGCTACATCCTGATCACCCCGGCCCTGGTGCTGATCTTCACGGCTGCCTCGATGGCCCTGCCGACCCCGCCGAACTCCATGCTGAACTCCGGCGCGCACGGCTTCTCCGAGGTGCTGTACGCCTTCAGCTCCGCGGCCAACAACAACGGCTCGGCCTTCGCCGGTCTAAACGCGAACACCGACTGGTTCAACACCATGACCGGTCTGGCCATGCTGCTGGGGCGCTTCCTGCCGATGGTGTTCGTGCTGGCGCTGGCCGGCTCGCTCGGCGAGCAGAAGCCTGTACCGGCCACGGCGGGCACCCTGCGCACCGAGAAGCCGCTGTTCACCGGTCTGCTGGTGGGCGCGATCCTGATCATCACCGGTCTGACCTACTTCCCGGCCCTGGCGCTGGGTCCGCTGGCCGAGGGGCTGGCGTCATGACCACCCGTATAGAGAAGTCAGAGGACTCGATGTCCACAGTCACTCCGACCCGGGCGCCGCACAGCGACGTACCCACCGGGCACAAGCCCGCCGAGGGACGTGTCGGCGCGGGCCTCTTCGATCCCAAGCAGCTACTCAAGTCGCTGCCGGACGCCTTCCGCAAGCTGGATCCGCGGGTGATGGTCAAGTCGCCCGTGATGTTCGTGGTGTGGATCGGCTCCGTGCTGACCACCGTGTTCTCCTTCAAGGACCCGGGCGACTGGTTCGGCTGGGCGATCAGCGCATGGCTGTGGCTGACCGTGGTCTTCGCCAACCTGGCGGAGGCGGTCGCCGAGGGCCGTGGCAAGGCGCAGGCCGACACCCTGCGCAAGGCCAAGACCGACACCGTGGCGCGCCGGCTGCTCACGGACGGTACGTCCGAGGAGCAGGTCCCGGGCACCGACCTGAAGATCGGCGACCTGGTCGTCTGCGAGGCCGGTGACATCATCCCCGGTGACGGTGACGTCATCGAGGGCGTCGCCTCGGTCGACGAGTCGGCCATCACCGGAGAGTCGGCCCCGGTCATCCGCGAGTCCGGCGGCGACCGCAGCGCCGTCACCGGCGGCACGAAGGTCCTCTCCGACCGCATCGTCATCAAGATCACGACGAAGCCCGGCGAGACCTTCATCGACCGGATGATCAACCTGGTCGAGGGTGCGGCCCGGCAGAAGACGCCCAATGAGATCGCTCTCAATATCCTGCTGGCCTCGCTGACGATCGTCTTCCTGCTGGCCGTGGCCACGCTGCCGCCGTTCGCCGACTACGCGGGCACCAAGCTCGGCATGGTCGTGCTGGTGGCATTGCTGGTCTGCCTCATCCCCACGACGATCGGCGCGCTGCTGTCGGCGATCGGCATCGCGGGCATGGACCGGCTGGTCCAGCGCAACGTCCTCGCCATGTCCGGCAGGGCGGTCGAGGCCGCCGGTGACGTCTCCACGCTGTTGCTCGACAAGACCGGCACCATCACGCTCGGCAACCGTCAGGCGTCCGAGTTCGTGCCGGTAAGCGGCACCACCGAGGCCGAGGTGGCCGACGCCGCCCAGCTGTCGTCGCTGGCCGACGAGACGCCCGAGGGCCGTTCCATCGTCGTACTGGCGAAGGAGAAGTACGGCCTGCGCGAGCGCCATCAGGGCGAGCTGGCCGGTGCCGAGTGGATCGCCTTCACCGCCCAGACCCGTATGTCGGGTGTGGACGTCGACGGCAGGAAGATCCGCAAGGGTGCGACCGGTTCGGTCATCGCCTGGGTGAAGGAGGAGGGCGGCACCGTCGCGGACGACGCGGACACCCTCTCCAACGCCATCTCGCAGGCGGGCGGTACGCCGCTGCTGGTCGCCGTCAAGGACGACCGGGGTGCCCGCGTGCTGGGCGTCATCCACCTCAAGGACGTCGTCAAGGAGGGCATGCGTGAGCGGTTCGACGAGCTGCGCCGCATGGGCATCAAGACCGTCATGATCACGGGTGACAACCCGTTGACGGCAAAGGCGATCGCCGAGGAGGCGGGCGTCGACGACTTCCTCGCGGAGGCCACTCCCGAGGACAAGATGGCGCTGATCAAGCGTGAGCAGGCGGGCGGCAAGCTCGTCGCGATGACCGGGGACGGCACCAACGACGCGCCAGCCCTCGCTCAGGCGGACGTCGGTGTCGCCATGAACACGGGCACGTCGGCCGCCAAGGAGGCCGGCAACATGGTCGACCTCGACTCCAACCCGACCAAGCTCATCGAGATCGTCGAGATCGGCAAGCAGTTGCTGATCACCCGGGGCGCGCTCACGACGTTCTCCATCGCCAACGACGTCGCGAAGTACTTCGCGATCATCCCGGCGCTGTTCGCGGCGGTCTACCCGGGCCTGGACAAGCTCAACATCATGGGCCTGTCCTCGCCGGACTCCGCGATCCTCTCGGCGGTCATCTTCAACGCGCTGATCATCATCGCGCTGGTGCCGCTGTCCCTGAAGGGCGTGCAGTACCGGCCGGTCAGCGCTGACAAGATGCTGCGGCGCAACCTCACGATCTACGGCATCGGCGGGCTCATCGCCCCGTTCATCGGCATCAAGCTCATCGACCTGCTCATCTCCCTCATCCCCGGAATCGGCTGATCGCCATGAACAACTCCGTATCGAACACCGCTCGGTTGCTCGGGGCGGCCCTGCGGGCCCTCCTCGTGCTGACCCTGGTGACCGGCGTCATCTATCCGCTCGTCGTCACCGGCGTGGCCCAGGCGCTGTTCCATGACAAGGCGAACGGCTCCGAGATCAAGGCGGACGGCAAGGTCGTCGGCTCCTCCCTGATCGGGCAGTCCTACAACCTGCCGCTGAAGAAGGGCCAACAGACCCCGGACCCGGACCTGAAGTGGTTCCAGGGCCGGCCGGCCAACGGGCTCGGCAGCAACAGCGTCAACACGCAGTACAAGCTGATCCTGTCCGGCGCGACGAACCTCGCGGCCGACAACAAGGTCCTGATCCAGCAGGTGAAGGACGCCAAGGCGGCCGTTATCAAGGACAACTCGGTGCCCGGCTACACGGTCAAGGCGTCCGAGGTGCCCGCCGACGCGGTCACGTCCTCCGGCTCAGGCCTGGACCCGAACATCTCCCCGGCCTACGCGGAGATCCAGGTCCACCGGATCGCAGCCAAGAACGGGCTCTCGGTCGCGCAGGTGGAGAAGCTGGTCAAGGACCACACGCAGGGCCGCACCCTCGGCTTCATGGGCGAGCCCCGCGTGAACGTCCTGGAGCTGAACATCGCCCTCAAGGGCCTTGTGGCGAAGAGCTGATGGGATTACGCGACATGCGCGGGAGTTGGCGGCCGGGAGTCATCCTGGATGATCCGTCAACTCCCGCTGCCATGACATCGGTTGCCTCGCGTCCGGTGCCGCCCGGCCCGACGCACGACAGGAAAGGCACGCACCCATGACCAGGGTGTTGGTGGTCGAGGACGACCCGCAGCTCGTACGGGCCCTCGTGATCAACCTGCAGGCACGCAAGTACGGCGTCGACGCCGCGCCCGACGGGGCCACGGCCCTGCGACTGGCCGCCGCCCGCCAACCCGACGCGGTCCTGCTCGACCTCGGCCTGCCCGACATGGACGGCATCGACGTCATCAACGCCCTGCGCGGCTGGACCCGCGTACCGATCCTGGTCCTGTCCGCCCGGCAGGCGTCCGACGAGAAGGTCGCCGCACTCGACGCGGGCGCGGACGACTACATCACCAAGCCGTTCAACATGAACGAACTCCTCGCCCGGCTGCGCGCCGCCGTCCGCCGCACCGAGGACACCCCACTCGTCCCGGACGCGACACTGGTCGAGACCGGAGACTTCAGCATCGACCTGTTCGCCAAGAAGGTCGTACGGGGCGGACGGGACGTACGGCTGACCCCGACCGAATGGCACCTGCTGGAGATTCTGGTGACCAATCCCGGCCGGCTGATCACGCAGAAACACCTCCTGCAGGAGGTCTGGGGCGTCACCCAGAGCAACAAGACCAACTACCTGCGCGTGTACATGGCCCAGCTGCGGCGCAAGCTCGAGACGGACCCCGCGCACCCCCGTTATCTGATCACCGAGCCCGGCATGGGCTACCGCTTCGAGGGATGACATGCCACGCGGAAAACTCCGGATCTACCTCGGCGCGGCGCCCGGCGTCGGCAAGACCTACGCGATGCTCTCGGAGGCCCATCGCAGGATCGAACGCGGCACCGACTGCGTCGTCGCCTTCGTCGAACACCACCACCGCACGCGCACCGAGGTGATGCTGCACGGCCTGGAGGAGATCGCGCGCAAGGAGATCGAGTACCGCGGCAGCACCTTCACCGAGATGGACGTCGACGCCGTGCTGCGGCGCGCCCCCGCCGTCGCCCTGGTCGACGAACTCGCCCACACCAACATCCCCGGTTCCCGCAACGCCAAGCGCTGGCAGGATGTGGAAGAGCTGCTGGCGGCCGGCATCGACGTCGTCTCGACGGTCAACATCCAGCACCTGGAGTCGCTGGGGGACGTGGTGGAGTCGATCACGGGGGTGCGGCAGCGCGAGACCGTGCCGGACGAGGTGGTGCGACGCGCCGACCAGATCGAGCTGGTCGACATGTCGCCGCAGGCCCTGCGCCGTCGTATGGCGCACGGCAACATCTACAAACCGGACAAGGTCGACGCGGCCCTGTCCAACTACTTCCGTCCCGGAAACCTCACCGCCTTGCGGGAGTTGGCGCTGCTGTGGGTGGCCGACCGGGTCGACGCCTACTTGACCGAGTACCGCAGCGCCCACCGGGTGTCGACCATCTGGGGCTCGCGCGAGCGGATCGTGGTGGGTCTGACCGGAGGCCCCGAGGGCAGCACCCTGATCCGCCGTGCGGCGCGGCTGGCCGAGAAGGGGGCCGGTGGCGAGGTGCTGGCCGTCTACATCTCCCGCAGCGACGGCCTGACCGCCGCCTCCCCGAAGGAACTCGCCGTCCAGCGCACCCTAGTGGAGGACCTGGGCGGAACCTTCCACCAGGTCGTCGGCGACGACATCCCGGCCGCCCTGCTGGACTTCGCACGCGGGGTGAATGCCACCCAGATCGTCCTGGGTGTCTCCCGCCGCCGGAGCTGGCAGTACGTCTTCGGCCCGGGCGTGGGCGCCACGGTCGCCCGCGAGTCCGGACCCGACCTCGACGTACACCTCATCACCCACGACGAGGTCGGCAAGGGCCGCGGACTGCCCGTGGCGCGCGGAGCACGCCTGGGACGGGCCCGGGTGATTTGGGGCTGGCTCGTCGGCGTGCTCGGCCCCGTCCTCCTCACCTGGCTGCTCACCAGCGCCCTCCCGGACGTGGGCCTCGCCAACGACATGCTGCTGTTCCTCACCCTGACCGTGGCGGCGGCCCTGGTCGGCGGACTACTGCCGGCGCTTGCGTCCGCGGTCGTGGGCTCCCTGCTGCTCAACTGGTACTTCACCCCGCCCGTCCACACGTTCACGATCGCCGACCCGCAGAACATCGTCGCCATCGCCATCTTCGTCGGGGTCGCCGTGTCCGTGGCCTCGGTCGTCGACCTGGCCGCCCGGCGTACACATCAGGCCGCCCGGCTGCGTGCGGAGTCCGAGATCCTGTCCTTCCTCGCGGGCAACGTGCTGCGCGGTGAGACCAGTCTGGAGGAGCTGCTGGAGCGGGTGCGGGAGACCTTCGGAATGGAGTCGGTCGCGCTGCTGGAGCGGGCCGGTGAGACCGAACCGTGGACCTGCGCGGGCAGCGTGGGCCCCCGGCCCTGCCAGGACCCCGACACCGCGGACGTCGACGTGCCGGTCGGCGACCACATGTCCCTGGCACTGTCGGGCCGAGTCCTTCCGGCCGCCGACCGCCGGGTACTCGCCGCCTTCGCCGCCCAGGCCGCCGTCGTCCTGGACCGCCAGCGGCTGCAGCACCAGGCCGACCAGGCCAAGGAACTCGCCGAGGGCAACCGCATCCGCACCGCGCTGCTCGCGGCCGTTAGCCATGACCTGCGCACCCCGCTGGCCGGGATCAAGGCGGCTGTGACGTCGCTGCGTTCCGAGGACGTCGAGTGGTCCGAGGAGGACCAGGCCGACCTTCTGGAGGCCATAGAGGAGGGCGCGGACCGCCTCGACCACCTGGTGGGCAACCTCCTCGACATGTCCCGCCTGCAGACCGGCACCGTCACCCCCATCATCCGCGAGACCGACCTCGACGAGGTCGTCCCCATGGCCCTGGGCGGCGTGCCCGAGGACGGTGTTGAGCTGGAGATCCCGGAGACGCTGCCCATGGTCCACGTGGACCGGGGGTTGTTGGAACGGGCCGTCGCCAACGTCGTAGAGAACGCCGTCAAGTACAGCCCCGCGGGGGAGAGGGTGCTGGTGTCCGCCAGCGCCATCGCCGACCGCGTGGAGGTGCGGGTGGTCGACCGCGGTCCCGGCGTCCCCGACGACGCCAAGGACCGCATCTTCGAGCCCTTCCAGCGCTACGGCGACTCGCCGCGCGGCAACGGCGTCGGCCTGGGCCTGGCGGTCGCCCGCGGCTTCGCGGAGGCCATGGGCGGCACCCTGAGCGCCGAGGACACCCCCGGCGGCGGACTCACCATGGTGCTCAGCGTGCCGACGGCCCCCCAGCGCCGGCCGGAGCAGCCCGGCCTGCCGGCCGCGGCCGCCTCCTGAGGGCGGAGCCCGCTCAGCCCTCAGGTGACGCGGGTTTTCCGGCTACCAGTAGGAGCGGGGATACAGGGCCTCATACCTCGGGCGGCACGGTCTCGAACCCCCTCTCCACGTCACCGGTGTCCAGTCGCAGCCGCCAGGCGTTCCGGCGGTGCGCGGCAGCCAGCGCGGCCTCCAACGGCGAGGGCGGCACCGCGAGGACGGGACAGGAGGCGTGGGCGAGGCAGTAGCGGCTGACCGACGGCCGCAACGCGCGGTGCAGGGGGCCGCGCCGCCCTGCACCGACAACGAGGAGATCGTTCTCGCGGTCGGCGATCTCGACCAGTGCTCGACCAGGGGCACCACGGGCGACGAGTGCCTGCCCAGGAGGCCCCGCGAGGGCGCTGCCGAACACGTCACGCAGAGCCGTGACCAGCCTCTCCCGCGCCAGCCGTTCCCACTCCTGGACCAGATGGGCCGCGGCCGGTGAGCGACGCGCGGTGAGATCCCCGCCGGGCGGCTCCCAGGCCAGCACCGGCCACAGTTCGGCACCCCTGCTCCGCGCCTCGCCCGCGGCCCGGCACAGGGCGGTCAGACTGCCTGGCGAACCGCTCACTCCGACCAGGACCCGAGCGGCTGAGGGCACATCGGACTCGGACATCACTTCACCGTTCTGCACACGCCGACGGACGGTCCCGCGTCGGCGAACCTCATGGAAACCACGTCCATCTCACCTCCGCGCCAAGGCTTTCGAACAGCCCGCGAGCCAGTTCTTGGCGCCATTCTGACGGCACCCGCAGCGCCCGATCGCCGCTGGTGTCAGCGCCGCGTCAGCATTCGCCCGATGCACGTCAGCGTTGCGTCATGAACCCGCGGATCACCACCCCGGGCGGGCATAGCGTCAGCGGTGAGCCCCGTTCCGCCTCCCCGCGTTCGGGGCCACCAAGCCACTCGACCCGACCCGACCGGGACCCATTCGGGCCCCGGACCCCGGAGGTATCCCATGGCAGACATCCTGTGCGGCGAGGGCCCCGAACCTTCTGATCGGTCCCCGGCCGGACCTCTGTTCGTTCCCGTCCGGCCGGGACCCTCGGGGTGCGTCACGCGTGTCTTCCGCACCCCCCTCGGCGACCGTACGGCCGTCGGCTTCACCTCCGAGAATCTCCTGATCGCGACGCTCGGCCCCGAGCAGGTGTGGATCAGGCTCGCCGAGCCCGCGCTGCGCGCGCTGACCGCACCGCTCGGCATCGCCACCGTCACAGTGGATCCCCAGTTCACGGCACGGGCCGCCCGGCCGGTGAACCCTGTCGTCCCCGCGCTCGCTCTGCGCGTTGCCTGAAAGGGGGCATGATGACCACAGTTCACGACAGCGCCGTCACCACTCTCGCCGGCGACCTCTCCGTCTGGCCCGCTTCCACCGCCGAGCCCTGCCCGGGCGACCTGGCGGTCGGCGGCGTACCGCTCGCCGAGATCGCCGACCGCTTCGGCACCCCCGTCTACGTCCTAGACGAGGCCGAGGTCCGCGAGCGCTGCCGCACCTACCGGGACGCCTTCCCCGATACCGAGATCCTCTACGCGGCCAAGGCGTTCCTGTGCCGCGCGATGATCCACTGGATGGACGAGGAGGGCCTCGGGCTCGACGTCTGCTCGGCCGGCGAGCTGGAGCTGGCCGTCACCACCGGGTTCCCGGCCGAGCGGATCGTGCTGCACGGCAACGCCAAGTCCCCCCGCGACCTGGAGACGGCCCTCCGTCTCGGCGTGGGCCGCATCGTCATCGACAGCCCCTCGGAGATCGCCCGGCTTGCCGCCGCCGTAGGCCCCCACGGCCACCAGAAGGTCATGGTCCGGGTGGTGCCCGGGATCAGCGCCGGCGGCCACGAGAAGATCCGCACCGGCACCGAGGACCAGAAGTTCGGCCTCAGCATCTCCGACGGATACGCCCAGCACGCGATCGCCCGGATCCTGGACCAGCCGCAGCTCGAACTCACCGGTCTGCACTGCCACCTGGGTTCGCAGATCACCAGCGTCAAGCCGTACCTGGCCGCGGTGCGGCGCGTGGTGGGCCTGATGGCACGGCTGCACGGGCAGCACGGCCTGGTCCTGCCCGAGCTGGATCTGGGCGGCGGCCACGGCATCGCCTACCGCCCCGGTGAACAGGCCCTGGACCTGACCACCCTGGCCCGCAAGGTCCGTACCGAGCTCGCGGAGGCGTGTGCGGCGGCCGGGCTGCCCGTTCCCCGTCTCATCATCGAACCGGGGCGGGCCATCGCCGGACCGGCGGGCATCGCGCTGTACCGCGTCCTCGCCGTCAAACGCACCGGCAATCGCACGTACGTCGCGGTCGACGGCGGCATGAGCGACAACCCGCGCCCGGCCCTCTACGGAGTCCGTTACGCGCCTCGTCTGATCGGCCGCCGCACCACCGCCGAACGTGCCCCCGTCACCGTCGTCGGCCGGCATTGCGAGGCAGGCGACGTGCTCGCCGCCGACGTCGAACTCCCCGCGGACGTACGTCCCGGAGACCTGCTCGCCGTCCCCGTCGCCGGCGCCTACCACCTGTCCATGGCCTCCGGATACAACCTGGTCGGCCGCCCGCCCGTCACCGCCGTACGCGACGGCCAGGCCCGGCTCCTGGTGCGCCGGGAGTCCCTGGACGACATCCGCAGCCGGGACGTGGGCCTGTAGGGCGTGTCCCAAAGCGGCGTCGTGGCTTGGTGGTTGGAACTTGGCCGAGCGGTCGAGACGGCCCGATTCCCGTGCGGTCTAACCAGGCGCCCAGGCGCTGTTACCGTGACTGTCATGTCCAAAGAGCTGCCCGGCCTGCGGGCATCGTACGAGGATCGCGACCGCGTGGTGGACGTACTGCGGATCGCCGCCGGCGACGGCCGGCTCAGCGCCGAGGAACTCGACAGCCGACTGGAGAGCGCGCTGTCGGCCCGGACCTTGGGCGAGCTGGCCGAACTCACCGCCGACCTGCCGGTCACGCCCATGGCGAAGGCCAAGGACGTCCTCGTGGTCGAACAGCACGGCGGCAGGTACGTCCGGGAGGGACGCTGGTACGTACCCGCGCGCATCGAACTGCGCGCGCAACTGTCCCGGGTCACCTTGGACTTCACCCACGCGGTGATCACCTCGAGCGTGCTGCGGATCGAGACGGAGATGGTGCACGGCAAGCTGTTCCTCGTCGGCGCGCCGGACATCGTGATCGACACCGACGGGCTCAGCAGCACCTACGCCAAGGTGAAGCTCCGCTCCAAGAGTCACGTCGGCGATCCGCGCCTGCGCATCGAGCTCGCCGGGACGCTCCTGCACTCGAAGGTCATCGAGAAGCGGCGATGAGCTCGGGCTTGGCGCCTTGAGCCGTTCGGCCCTCCTCGCGGTATCCGCTCCACCGGCGGTCGGACCAGTGCATCGGTAATGTCCGCACTGATGCACGGGCCGGCGGCAGGGTGGCCCGTGAGGAGGAGGATCACCATGGCCGACAGTCGGCAGGAGACCGCGTCGGCGCGGCCTCCGGAGGCTCACAGGCAGTCGGCCCGCGACTCGGTGCGGCTCGCGGTGGTGATCGGCGCGCTCGGCGTGGTCTTCGGCGACATCGGGACCAGCCCGATCTACACCCTCCAGACCGTGTTCAACCCCAGCGACCCGCACCCCGTCCCTGTCTCCACACAGAACGTGTACGGCGTGGTGTCGGTGGTGTTCTGGTCGGTCATGATCATCGTGACGGTGACGTACGTGCTGCTGGCGATGCGCGCCGACAACGACGGCGAGGGCGGCATCATGGCGCTGATCACTCTGCTGCGCCGCTGGTCCTCACAGCGGGGTCGACGGGCCGCCGCCGTGCTGGCCGCGCTGGGCATCTTCGGGGCGTCGCTGTTCTTCGGCGACAGCATGATCACCCCGGCGATCTCGGTGCTCTCCGCGGTCGAGGGACTCAAGGTCGTCGAGCCGTCGCTGGACAGCGCGGTCGTGCCCATCACCGCGGTAATCATCGTGATCCTGTTCCTGGTGCAGCGCAGAGGGACCGCGGCCGTGGGCCAGGTGTTCGGGCCGGTCATGATCGCCTGGTTCGTCGCCATCGGCGCGTGCGGCGTCGTAGGGATCGTCGACCACCCGGGCATCCTCAGGGCGCTGTCACCGACGTACGCCCTGGGCTTCCTGTTCGGCCACTTCGGCACCGCCTTCTTCGCCCTGGCGGCGGTCGTGCTCGCGGTCACCGGCGCCGAAGCGCTCTACGCCGACATGGGGCACTTCGGCCGACGCGCCATCACCCGCGGCTGGCTGTTCCTCGTCTTCCCGGCCTGCATCCTGAGCTACCTCGGCCAGGGCGCGCTCATCCTGGACGACCCGAAGAACATCAGCAGCCCGTTCTTCCTGCTCGTGCCCGACTGGGGCCGGTGGCCGATGATACTGCTGGCCACCGCGGCCACAGTGATCGCCTCCCAGGCGGTGATCACCGGCGCGTACTCGGTGACCTCCCAGGCCGCCCAGCTCGGCTACCTGCCGCGGCTGCGGGTCGCACACACCTCCGAGTCCACCATCGGCCAGATCTACGTCCCCTGGATCAACTGGCTGCTGATGGTCTCGGTCCTCACCCTGGTCTTCGCCTTCCGCAGCTCAGCGGCGCTGGCCTTCGCGTTCGGCATGGCGGTCACCGGCACCATCACCATCACCACGCTGCTGTTCTTCTACGTCGCCCGCGCGAAGTGGGGCACGCCCAGGTGGCTCATCGGCATCGGCGCCGGCGTGCTGCTCCTCGTGGACCTGCTGTTCGTGGCGGCCAATCTGACCAAGTTCGTCCACGGCGCGTGGCTGCCGCTGCTGATCGGCCTGACCGCGTTCACCGTCATGACGACCTGGCAGCGCGGCCGCAGAATCGTCACGGCGGAACGGGCACGGCACGAGGGCCCGCTGCCCGAGTTCATCGACGGCCTGCGCACCGGGACGGTGTCGACGGTCCGGATCCCCGGCACGGCCGTCTTCCTCAACCGCGGCAAAGAGACCGCGCCGCTGGCCATGCGGGCCAACGTCGAGCACAACCACGTACGGCACGACCAGGTCGTGATCCTGTCCATCGAGACCGAGCCGGTACCCCGTGTCCCGGCCGACCAGCGTCTCGTCGACGACCTCGGCTTGGCCGACGACGGGATCGTGCACGTCACCGCCCGGTACGGCTACATGGAGACGCCCGACGTACCCGCCAGCCTGGCGATGCTGGAACCCTCCCAGACCGAGGGGCCGCTCCAGCTCGACCAGGCGTCCTATTTCCTGTCGAAGATAGAGCTCCGTCGCGGCAAGGCCCCGACGATGGCCCCGTGGCGCAAGCGCTTGTTCATCGCCACCTCCTACATCACGGCCGACGCCGCCGAGTACTTCGGTCTCCCCGGCGACCGCACGGTCATCATGGGCTCCCACATCGAGGTGTGATCGCGCGTGTCACCGATGGCCCAGGGCGCGAGCGAGCGCCCGGACGGTGTCACAGCCCGCCGTTGCGCATGAAGCCGCGGCCGCCTATTTCCTCGCACGCGCCGTGCAGGCGGAGGACCGGCCCGGACGGTCGATTGCGCCGCGCTGGTGGGTAGCGTAGGCCGCTGCCGTCGCCGCGGCCGGGACGGTGAACCTCCTGGTCCTGCTCAGCCTGGCGGCCCTCGCCGGCACCGTTGCCACCTGGCGCCTGCCCCGCCCGGTGCTCCGGCGCTGGGGCGATCGCGACCGGCTCCCTCGGGCCCCTGCCGGTGCTGCTGCGGGCGGTGGGACAGAGCGCGGCCGTCAGCTGGCTGACCGCACCTGCTTGGCGCACTCCGTTGGAGCTGGCGGCCTCGTTCGGCGGTGGCCGATTGGCCGCGCTGCCCGTCGCGGCGCTCGTCCTCTACGGCATCCTGCGCAGTCATCGCCGGCGGTCTATCCCCGCCCGCCGCACCCTCACGGGTCTGGCATTGCCGCTTCTGACGATCCCGCCCGCCGTCCTCCTGCTGATCTCACTCGCGCACCCCCTCTATCAGCCGCGCTAGGTGCCGTACGCGCTGTTCGGCCTGGGCTGGCTGCTGGGCCAGGGCCTGGACACGGCCTCGCCCGCCTGGCCCGCCCGGCCATGACCACCGCGGCGCCCCTGCTGGCCCTGGTCTCCCTCACCGCCCTTTCGCTGCCCGCCCAACTGCGCGTCCGCGAGGGCGATGGACACGGCGACGAGCTCCGCGCGCTGGCCCGCCTCGTGGCAGCGAACGTACAACGGGGCGACGCCGTGCTGTTCGAGCCGAAGGCATGGCGTTCGACCGCCGCCGTCGTCTACCCGGGCGCCTTCTCCGGTACCACCGACGTCGCCCTCGAAGCGCGGCTCGACCCGACCGGCCCCGACGGACTGGAGTGCCCACTTCCCAAGTCAGTGTCGCCCTGCGCGGTCACCGCTGCGTCTGTCGTATGGAACCGCGCGTTCGCGAGGGTACGGCCGGCGTGCGCTGGACCAGCTCAACCCGGCGGGGGGCGACCTCGCGCCCGAGCTGCCATCGGCGCTGCACTCACACGAAACCGACGGTGGCCGCGGCAAGCGGCTCTGATCCCCCTCCTTGACTTCGGGTGACGGGCACAGGGAGATGATGGCGGCAGAGCCGTGTGCGCCAGCGGCATCCGCGAGGATCTCCAGGAACGGGCCCTCGGCCAGGAACTGGGCCAGTCCCAGCTGTCTCGCCCGGGTGATGTCGGCGCCACTGCCCGGCCTACGTAGGTACGGCACTGAACAGTTCACCGCGCTACTGAACTGACCACTGAACTGTTTCGTGCGCAACTGAACTCTTCAGCGCCGTTCAACATTCCTCGCCTGCTTCTTCTCGCGGCCCGGCAGGAACTCCTGCACCTTCGCCTTGAAGCCCTGCTTCACCATGGAACCGCGGTCCGTGTCGCCCTTGAGGATCGACGCGGCCGTCGCCTCCATCTGCTCCCAGGTCGCGTGCGGCGGGATCGGCGGTACCGCCGGGTCGGTGAGGAACTCGATCACCGCGGGGCCGTCGGCCTCCAGCGCGGCCCGCCAGCCCGCCTCGACGTCCTCGGGCTTCTCCACCCGGACGCCGGTCAGGCCCAGGGAGCGGGCGAACGCCGCGTACCGCACGTCCGGCAGCTCCTGCGAGGGCAGGAAGGACGGCGAGCCCTCCATGGCCCGCATCTCCCAGGTGACCTGATTGAGGTCGTGGTTGTTCCACACCGCCACCACCAGCCGCGGATCGTCCCACAGCTCGCGGTACTTGGCCGCCGTGATCAGCTCCGCCATGCCGTTCATCTGCATCGCTCCGTCCCCGACCAGCGCGATCGCCGGCCGGTCCGGGTGGGCGAACTTCGCCCCGATCGCGTACGGCACTCCGCAGCCCATCGTCGCGAGCGTGCCGGACAGCGAGCCCCGCATCCCGGGCCGCATCGTCAGGTGACGCGCGTACCAGTTGGCCGTCGAGCCGGAGTCGGAGCTGACGACGGCGTTCTCCGGCAGCAGCGGGTCCAGGGCGCGGGCCACGTACTCCGGGTTGATCGGGTCGGCGGACAGGCCCGCCCGCCGCTCCATCACCTCGTGCCACCGTGCGACGTTCGCGCACACGGTGTCGTACCAGTCGCGCGAACGGTCCCCGTTGACCAGCGGGACGAGCCGCTCCAGGGTCGCCTTCGCGTCGCCGACCAGGTTCACCTCGTACGGGTAGCGCATGCCGACCATGTGCGGGTCGAGGTCGATCTGCACCCCGCGCGCCTTGCCGAACTCCGGCAGGAACTGCGTGTAGGGGAAGGACGATCCGATGGTCAGCAGGGTGTCGCAGTCCCGCATCAGCTCGTACGACGGGCGGGTGCCCAGCAGCCCGATCGCGCCGGTGACGAAGGGGAGTTCGTCGCCGATGACGTCCTTGCCCAGCAGCGCCTTGGCCACGCCGGCCCCCAGCAGCTCGGCGATCCGCTCCACCTCGGCGCGCGCCCCGGCCGCGCCCTGGCCGACCAGGATCGCCACCTTCTCACCGGAGTTGAGGATCTCCGCCGCCCGCAGCAGCGGCTCCTCCGCGGGGATCGCCGTCCAGGCGCTGCGGTCCAGGCTGGACGGCACCATCTTGAACTCGTGCGTGGGCGGCGAGTAGTCGAGTTCCTGCACGTCGCCGGGGATGATGACCGCCGTGGGGCAGCGCCGGGCGTACGCGGTGCGGATCGCCCGGTCCAGCACGTTCGGCAGCTGCTGGGGGACCGTCACCGTCTCCACGAACTCCGAGGCGACGTCCTTGTACAGGCTGTGCAGGTCCACCTCCTGCTGGTACGAGCCGCCCATCGCCGTGCGGTGCGTCTGGCCGACGATCGCGAGCACCGGCACGTGGTCGAGCTTGGCGTCGTACAGGCCGTTGAGCAGGTGGATCGCGCCGGGCCCCGAGGTGGCCGCGCAGACGCCGAGACGACCGCTGAACTTGGCGTAGCCGACGGCCTGGAACGCGGACATCTCCTCGTGCCGTGACTGGATGAAACGGGGCTGGTTCCCGGCCCGGCCCCACGCCGCGAGCAAGCCGTTGATGCCGTCCCCCGGGTAACCGAAGACGTGCTCCACACCCCACTCCCGCAGCCGTTGCAGGACATGGTCGGAGACCTTGGTGCTCATGTGCGGACCTCCCGGGCTCGACATGGTTACGGACAGTGTTCACCGCATTCGGCTGCGTTCCGAGTCACCGCGTGGGCCCGCGGAAAACCCCCGCGCACGCGGAAATACCGGCGCCGGTGTTTGCGGCGCGAAGGCGTGGGCAGGCGAACCTGATGTGCTTCGGACAGGAGGCACGTCCGTGGGAACGGCGAACCGCCGACCCGGCCGGACGGGCCCTGTCCCGGTCCCGGCCGCGCTCCCCCGGTGACCGTCCAACCGAGAGCACTGACCAGGGAGTTGCTACGCAACATGCCCATTCGAGTGAGCGCGAAGCACCACCCGCACGACGACGCCCCGGACACCGCCGAGGACTTCCGCAGGCTGCGCGGACTGCCCCCGGGCGCGCGGCGCGACGCCCTCCGCGGGGAGATCGTCGAGGCCTGGCTGCCGATGGCCGAACGGCTCGCGGGGCGGTTCCGCAGCCGCGGCGAGAGCTACGAGGACCTGCGGCAGGTCGCAGCCCTCGGCCTGGTCAAGGCCGTCGACCGCTACGACCCCGACCGCGGCCACGCCTTCGAGAGCTACGCCGTGCCCACCATCACCGGTGAGATCAAGCGGCACTTCCGGGACCACATGTGGACCCTGCACGTGCCGCGCCGCGTCCAGGACCTGCGCAACCGCGTCCGCGCCGCCTCCCAGGACCTGTCGCAGACCCTCCCGGGCCGTCCGCCCACCGCCGCCGAGATCGCCGAGCACGCCTGCATGAGCGAGGAGGACGTGCTGGTCGGCATGGAGGCGCTGGACAGCTTCACCGCGCTCTCCCTCGACGCGGAACTGCCCGGCAGCGAGGACGGCTACTCCCTCGGCGACGCCCTCGGCTCGTCCGATCCCGCGCTGGACACGGTGATCGACCGCGAGGCCGTGAAGCCCCGGCTGGCCGCACTGCCCGAGCGGGAGCGGGCCATCCTCTACATGCGGTTCTTCGGCGACATGACGCAGAGCAGCATCGCCGAGCAGCTGGGGATCTCCCAGATGCACGTGTCGCGGCTGATCAGCCGGTGCTGCGACCGGATGCGGGATCAGATCATGCGCGAGGCGGCCGTGTGAGCCGCACCGGCACGGGCCGTCACCCGCACGGCCCCTGTCGTCCCGCGAATGGTGCCCGGCCGCGCGCGCCGGGCCGCCGGGCGGGCTGTGATGGCTGCGGGGCACGGACCGACGTGCCCCCGCTCGCAGCCGTCGCTCGAAGGAGCCCGTCCCATGCGCCGCACCGCCCATGTCCTGTCCGTCGCCGCGCTGACCGGCGCCACGCTGGGCGCCGCCGCCTCGACCGCCCTCGCCGATCCGACGGCACGGGTCAGCCCGGACACCGTCTCGCCGGGCGGCAGCGTCACCGTCTCGGTCTCCTGCGACCCCACCGGTGGGATCGCGCCCGCCACCCTCGACGCCACCTCGCAGGCGTTCGCCGAGCGCCGGGTCCAGCTGCACCGGATTCCCGGCACCGGCACCGGAAAGTCCGGCCCCGTCTACCGCGGCGTCGCCCGCATCGCGTCCGCTGAGCAACTCCGGGACCGGGACCCGCACATCAAGGCGGAGGACCCGTCGCACGACGGCGCCGCGGGCAGGGACCCGGGGGAGAAAGCGCAGGGGAACAAGGAACAGGGGAACAAGGAACAGGGGGAGCAGGAGCCGGGGGAGAAGGAGCCGGGAAAGAAGGAGCCGGGGGAGAAGAACCCTGTCGGCAAGGACTCAGTCGGCAAGGACCCGGCGGGGAAGGATCAGGCCGGTGAAGACCCGGCGGGCGGGGAACCGACGGGTCAGAGCCCGATGGCGGGCGAGGACTCCCCCGGGGCCCTCGGCGTCCAGCGCTCCACGGACCAGAAGGCCCCCTCCACCACCGGCCGGACGGCCGAAGCCCACGTCGATCCCGCCACCACCGCCGACGTCCCGGACGCGTCGCCGGACGGGGACGTGCCGGACGGCGGCGTCACGGGCGAGGACGGCACGGGCGAGGACGTGCCGGAGACGGCCGCGGCCGCAGGCCCCGAGGCACCGGCCGGCGAGGCCGCGTCCCGCACCGCCCGCGCCCAGGACCCCGCGGCGGGAGATCCCACGGCCCAGGACCCGGCCGCCCAGGACCCGGCCGCCCAGGACCCGGCGGCCCAGAACCCCGCAGGAAAGGAACCCGCAGGAAAGGAACCCGCAGGAAAGGAACCCGCAGGACAGGAGCCCGCGGACGGGGGCCCGGGGGCCGGTTTCTCCGCCGGGGGGCACCCCGAGGAGGAGCGCCCTTCCTCGGCCGACGGCGGCCCGGGCAGGGGAGAGCACGGCTCCACGTGGGCCGTCGAGGGCACCTGTCCGGCCCGGCCCGGCGGGAAGGGCGCGGCGTGGAGCGCCACGTTCCGGGTGATCGGCGACGGCAGCCGTCGCCCGGGGGACTGGGGGGGCGTGCAGGCCGGCGAGGGCGGCGCCTTCAGCGGATCCGTGCCCGCCCTGGTCGCCGGCGGCGTCCTGATCGCGGGGGCGTTCGGCGCCGCCGCGCACCGGCTGCTGCTCCGGCGTTCCGCGACGAAGGGCTGACCCCGCCCGGTGCCCGGCCCGGCGCCCCGCCTGGTGCCCGGCCCGGCGCCCCGCCTGGTGCCCCCGAGGCTCGTGTGACGGGCGCCAATCCGCGCCGACGGCCATGGTCCGGCGCCACCCTGGGTACTCACAGCCCGAGGGCTCGACTCGTACCGCAGGAGCAGCACGCCGGCACCCGCGGCACGGGGACGGCCCGACAGACCGGTCCGACGGCCATGGACACGGCACCGGACACGGCGCCAGGACTGCGCGGAGGCACGCATGCGGTGGACGGACGGGGAAGGCCACGGCCCCGTCCGGTACGGGCCGAGGCTTCCCGAGGACGGACTGCCGGTGCCGCCCGAGCTGACCGCCGTGCTCGCCGCCGCCGCGGAACGTGCCGACGAGGAACCGGTCGGCGGCGGTCCGGACCTCCTGCGGTCCGCCTGCGACTACTGGGAGCGGCGCGGACTGCCCGTGGAGCCCGGTCGGGTCGCCGCCGGCCCCGGTGCCCCCGCCCTGCTGCTCGCGCTGACCGCCGCGCTGGGCGGCGACGTCCTGGTGCCCCGGCCCTGCGCGGCCTGGTGGGCGCCGTACGCGCGCCTGCTGGGCAGAGGCGTCTTCCACGTGGCGACGCCCGCCGAGAGCGGCGGCGTGCCCGATCCGTACGCCCTGCTGGAGACGGTCCGCAGGGTGCGCGCCGAGGGCGGTGACCCGCGGCTGCTGGTACTGTCCGTCGCCGACGACCCCACCGCGACGGTGGCACCGCCCGAACTGCTGCACCAGTGCGCCGAGGCGGCCGCGGCCGAGGGCCTGCACCTGGTCAGCGACGAGACCTGGCGCGACACGCTGCACGCCCCGCGCGAGACCGTCGTGCTCAGTCCGGCGGAGATGCTCCCCGGACGGGTCACCGTCGTCGCCGACCTGGCCGGTGCCCTGCTCCCGCCGGCCTGGCCCACCGCGATCGCCCGCTTCCCGGCCGGCCCGGACGGGCACGCCCTGCACGATCGCGTGCTCGACGTGCTGACCGCGCTCGGCGCCCGCGTCGCCGGGCCCGTCGCCGCCCCGGCAGCCTACGCGCTACGGGAGCCCGAGCCCGTCGCCGCGCACATGGCCGCCGCCGTAGGGCTGCACGCGCGCGTGGCCGCCGCCCTGCACGCGGCGGTGGTCGCCGCGGGCGCCCTGGCCCGGCCCCCGCAGGCAGGCCGGCACCTGTACGCCGACTTCGGCCCGCTGCGCTCCGCGCTCGCCGCCCGCGGGGTCGGCGACGCACAGGAGTTGGAGGACTTCCTCACCGCCCGGCTCGCCATGCCCGCCCCGGGCGGCCACCGCTTCGGCGACGAACTCGACGAACTGCGCGTCCGCTTGTCCACCGGCCCCCTGCTGGGGGGCACCCGGGCGGAGCGCGCGGACTGCCTCGGTTCAGCCACACCGTCGGAACTGCCACACGTGCAACGCGCGTTGAACCGAGTGGAATCGGTCCTCGACGATCTCCGCGACGAAGCTCAGCGATGGGAGCCTCCTCGATGACGCAACAGTCCGAGTCGACCACCACCAGCACGCCCGGCCGGGAGGACGACGATCCGGCGTCGTCCCGCCCCTCGACCCTCTCCCCGCCCCGCCTCTCGACCCAGTCCGCGGCCCTCTCGACCGCGCCCCGCGCCCCGGCTCTCTCCCCGCCCCGGTCCGCTTCTCTCCCCCCGCACCCTCTCGCGGCGCCCTCCCCGCCGCTCGCCGAACCCCGGCCGCTGGCCGAGCGCCGCGTGTGGCCGCGGACGTTCCACGATCGCCTGACCGCCCCGCTGCCCGGCCTGAAGGCCATGGCCCGCTTCGCCCGCGAGGGCGCGATACGGCCCACCCGCGAGAGCCTCGTCGACATCCCCCTGATCCCGGTCGAACCCGCCCCGCTGCCCCGCATCGACGCCCGCACCGTCGCCGTGTCCTGGGCGGGGCACGCCAGTTGGGTGGTGCGGATCGGCGGACTGACCGTGCTGACCGACCCGGTGTGGTCCCGCCGCATCCTGGGCACCCCGGCCCGCATCACTCCCGTGGGCATCCCCTGGAGCGAACTGTCGCGCGTCGACGCGGTCGTCATCAGCCACAACCACTACGACCACCTGGACGCCCCCACCCTGCGCCGGCTCCCGCGCGACACCCCGGTGTTCGTGCCCGCCGGACTCGGCGGCTGGTTCCGTCGCCGCCGCTTCACCGCCGTCACCGAGCTGGACTGGTGGGAGGCGGCCGAACTGGACCGGGTGCGCTTCGACTTCGTGCCGGCCCACCACTGGTCCAAGCGCACCCTGACCGACACCTGCCACAGCCTGTGGGGCGGCTGGGTCCTCACCGCCCCCGACGGACAGCGCGTGTACTTCGCCGGCGACACCGGATACGGCCACTGGTTCTCCCGCATCGGACAGCGCTACCCCGGCATCGATCTCGCCCTGCTGCCCATCGGCGCCTACGACCCGCGCTGGTGGCTCAGCGACGTCCACTGCGACCCGGAGGAGGCGGTACGGGCCGTCCGTGACCTGGGCGCCCGCCGGATGGCGCCGATGCACTGGGGCACGTTCGTGCTGTCGGCGGAACCGGTGCTGGAACCGCTCACGCGCGTGCTCGCGGCCTGGGAGAAGGCGGGCCTGGACCGCGCGGACCTGTGGGACCTGCCCGTGGGCGGCTCACGGGTGCTGGCCTGAGCAGGCCGGGCGGGACCCGCGGCCTCCGAGCCGTCCGGCGGCGGTCGCCGAAGAGACGGACCGAGGCCGGTGACCGAAGGGGCGGGCCGAGGTCGGTGACCGAAGGGGCGGGCCGAGGTCGGTGACCGAAGGGGCGGGCCGAGGTCGGTGACCGGAGAGGCGGGCGGCGCGGTCGACGGGTGGCTTCAGGCCCGTGTCCCCCGGGCGCGACCGCGCACCCGCCTCCACACGCTCGGCGCCACACTGAGCACCACCGTCAGCCCGACCGCCGCGAGCACGCCCTGCCACGGCTCCGGGAACAGCGACCCGCCCAGGACGCCGATCATCTGGTAGGTCGCCGCCCAGGCCAGGCAGGCCGGCGCGTTGCCGCGGGCGAAGCGGCGCACCGGCCAGCGCGCCATCAGACAGGCCAGCATCACCGGGATACGGCCGGCCGGCACCAGCCGCGACAGCACGAGCACGGCCACGTCGTGGTCGGCCAGTTTCGCCTGCGACTGCTCCAGCCGGTCCTGCGGTGCCCGCGACCGGATCGCCTCCAGCCACCGCGAGCCGTTCTTCGACGTCATGCCACGCCGACCCAGCCAGTACAGCGTCATGTCCCCGAGGAACGCGGCCAGCGACGCCGTCGCGAACACCAGCGCCATCGTGAACGGAGCGGTGTGGTGGAAGGCCACCACGGCCGCCGAGCTCACCAGCGCGCCCGTCGGCACGACCGGCACCAGCGCCCCGATCAGCACCAGCAGGAACAGTGACGGATACCCGATCGCCTGCTGCGTCGACTCGGGCGGTACGACCGTCGCGGGGGCCGCCGCCAGCCAGGTCACCGGGAGACCTCCGGACGGGCGCTCTCCCCGTGCCCGAGCCGGTGCACGGTCACACCGGGCGCGCGCTCGGCCGCCCGGCGCACGAACTCGTGACCGGGAGTGTGGAACTCGTGCGGGCGTACCGCGTCCATGCCGATCGGCCAGTAGGTGCCGTAGTGCACGGGGACCGCGCTGCGCGGCGCGAGGCGGGCCAGCGCCTCGGCCGCCCGGCCGGCGTCCAGGTGCCCCTCACCGAGATTCGGCCCCCAGCCGCCGACCGGCAGCAGCGCCACGTCGACCGGGCCGACCTCCTTCGCCATCGTGTCGAACAGTCCGGTGTCCCCGGCGAAGTAGGTGCGCGCCTCGCCCTCCAGGACGTAGCCGAGAGCGGGGGAGCGGCGCGGGCCCACCGGCAGCCGCCGCCCGTCGTGGAGCGCGGGCACCGCACGCACGCTCAGGTCGCGGACCCGCACGACGTCGCCGGGCGCCACCTCGGTGACGTGCAGCCGGACGAGCCGGCGCAGCGCCGGCACCGCCCGTCGTGCGCCCCGGGGCACGAGCAGGCGCGTGCCCGGCGCGAGCCGCTCCAGCGAGGGAACGTGCAGATGGTCGGCGTGCAGATGCGACACGAGCGCCACGTCCGCGTGCCAGGCGCCCGGCGGCGGCAGCGCGCCCCGGCGGCGCCGGAGATGGGCGAGCCGGCGAGCGAACAGGGGATCGGTCAGCACCCGTACGGCCGAGTCCTCGACCGTGCAGGTGGCATGACCCCACCAGGTGACCTCCACCGGCACCTCTTTGCCTCCTTCGCGCGACTCCCCGAAGCCTACGGGCAGGAGTAGGGTCGGCGGCGAAACCCGGAGGTGAGGGGAACACCATGGGACCGGTGCGGGTCACGGCGATCGCGAGTCTGACGCCGCTCGAGGAGCTGGACGCCGATCCGTTCCTGGTGGATTCCCGCAGCCAGCACGCGATGTGCGCGCGCTGGGCGGCCGAGCGGGGCTACGTCGTCGCCCGCGAGCTGCTGGTGCGGGGGCTCAGGGCCGACCACAGCGTGCTGTGGGACGGGGTCCGCCCGGGGACCGACCTGTTCGTCGCGCCGAGCCGACGGGTACTGGAGAGCGCGCTGTCGTCCGTGGAGGAGTTCACCGCGGAGTGCGCGCGGCGCGGGGTACGGGTGGAGACCGTCGGCTCCGCGGAGCCCTGCTACGACGCCCAGATGAAGGCCCGCGTCCACCGCCGCCTGTCCATGCCGACGGCCGGCTACGACGGCCGTTAGGCCCTGCGTCAGGCCCTGCGTCAGGCCCTGCGTCAGGCCCTGTCGTTCGGATCGGGTCGGCTGTGAGGTACGGCGCCTCGTAGCCGACCGGAGCGGGGCCCGGTGCGTGGGGGCCCGGTGCGTGCCCTGCCAAGATCTCAGCGGCACAGCAGGTCGCGCAGCACCCGTTCCAGCGTGCCGTCGAGGTCGCCCCTCCGGCCGTCGCAGCGCCATACGACGACACCGTCGGGGCCGACGAGCAGCGCGCTGCCGTTCGTCAGGCCGTGCGGGCCGGCCAGGTCCGCGTCGAGGTGGTACACCTCGACGGCCACGGACAGGCGCTGACCGGCCCGGTGGGCGGCGGACTCCCAGGCGTCGCCCTCGGGGCCGACCAGCAGGACGAGACCGGTGCCGTAGAGGTCGAGCGTCGACATCGGCGAGGACGCGTCCTCGGAGACATACAGATGAGGCGCGCGCGTGCCGGGGGCCCCCTCCGGGACGGCGGCGCCGTACATGAGGACGCTCGTGGGCAGCAGCGTGCAGCCCCCGCCGTGTCCGGGCAGCCGCCAGCGCAGCAGTGCCCGGGCATACGCCTGTCCCATGGCCTGCTCGGCAGCCGGGCGGCGCTCGGCCCCGTACGTGTCCAGCAGCGCCGGACCTGCGCTGCCACGCAGGACGAAGGCCAGCTTCCAGGCCAGGTCGTGCGCGTCCATGATGCCTGTGAGGCCGCCCAGGCTGCCGGTCGGCGGCATCAGATGGGCCGCGTCGCCCGCGAGGAACACCCGGCCCACACGGTATCGGTCGGCGACTCGCGCCCCCACCGGGAACGTGAAGATCCGTCCGGCGCCCGGGACCTGCTCCAGCAGCCGCACATCCAGTGCGTCCAGTCCGGTCGCCGCTCTGACCCAGGCGGCAGGGTCCTCGCTCGCGATGTCCCCGGACGATCCGGACGATACGGCGGTGGCGAAGAACCACCGGGTGCCGGTGGAGTCGAGGGGACCGAGCGTGGTTCCCGGCGCGGGCCGGCCGAGATAGGCCATGCCGATACGACGGCCGCGCAGTGCCGGTGACAGATCGGCGTGGATGTGCATGGTGACCATGTGGAAGAGGGTTCCGGGGCCACTGCTGCGGATGCCCAGACGACGGCGGACGGGGCTGGAGGCGCCGTCCGCGGCGATCACGTAGTCCGCCTCGACGGTCTCCTCCGTCCCGTCAGGGCCACGCAGGCGCGCCATCACCCCGTCGCGACCCTGCGCGAGGTCGGTGAGTCGCGTGCCGAATCTGAGATCGCAGCCCCGTTCGCGTACCTGTTGCGCGAGCACGGTTTCGAGTTCGTCCTGGCCGATGGGGACGAACCCGCACGGGGAGACCTGTTCGGCATCCGCCCCGCCGTCTTCCGGTTCGGTGAGCGGTTCGTGCTCCTCCGACAGAGTGCGGGCGTGGACGGAGACGAGATCGGTGGGCGGGGCGCCGACCGGACAGCGGCTGACGATCTCGTCCTCCACTCCGGCTTGCCGGTACAGCTCCATGGCCCGAGGAAGCAGGCCACGCAGACGCGGATGGGCGAGGATGCCGTCACGGCGCTCGACCACCAGACAGGGCACGCCGTGCATGCCGAGGAAAAGGGCCGCGGACAGCCCGGTGAGCGAGCCGCCCACCACCAGTACGCCGACGTGCATGGAACACCTTCCACGAGGGGGTGCAGGCCCGCCCGTTCGGGCGGGCCGGCACCTTGTCGGCTCAGTGCTTCTGCATGTACCACGGGGGCCACAGACGCTGGTCCCTGGAAGGTGCGGCGGCCTTCGGCGGGGCCACGTTCACCGCCTTGGACAGCCTCTTCTTCAGCTGCTCCGTCATGGAGTTCACCTCCTTCAACGAAGGTAGAAGGAACCTCCGGCCGGACGGATCGGAGGAACTCGAGGAGACATCGACTCGGACCCCGGCGGCCTGGGGCCGGCCCGCGGGCAGCCGGCCTCGGCGCCTGCGCCGGACCGGCTCAGGCTTCGGTCATGACGAGGATGCCGCGCTGCACCAGGTCGGCCAGACAGCTGCGGGCCTGCAGCAGTGCCTCGTCCCGCGGTATCTGGCCCGCGACCGCTTCCGCGTACTCGGCGGCGATGTGTTCCTCGCCGCTGCCGTCGCTGAGCTCGAACAGGTACCAGCCGGCCAGGTTCAGCCAATGGACCTTGGGCTTGACCGGGGTGAAGACCATGAGTGCGTCGGCGGCCTCGACGGGGCGCGTGCTCAGGCCGGGCGCCTTGCTGTAGCGGAGATCAGACACGGGCGACCTCCTCCGGCACCGCTGCCGTGGCCTCCAGCAGCCAGCTGACGAACTCCCTGCCATGATCGGTCAGTTCGTCGCCGCCACGGTCCAGGATCTGCCGACCCAGATAGTGGGCGCGCTCGCTGCCGAAGCGGTACAGGGAAGGTGGGTCGTCGGGCTCGGGGGTGCCGAAACGCTCCTTCAGCTCAGGCGTGAGCCTGGCCCGCAACGCGGCCTGGAACAGCACGAGGTGCGCGTACACGTGGAAGGCGCCCAGGGCCCGGTCGAGCGCCCACTCGTTGGGCGCGACCATGGAGGCCCATTTCAGCCACGGCACCCTGACCTTCGGCCCGTCGGCCAGACGCTCGGGGGCGGCGAAGATGCTCGCCGACCGCTGGATGTCGAACAGCTTCAGGTGCAGTCCCTCGTGCAGCGCCGTCTCGGCGAACCGCCAGGGACGGGCCATGCGGTTCGGGGAGAAGAACACCACTCCGGGAATGCGTCCCACGTTGCCCGCAAGGAAGGTCTCGCCCTCGGTCCGCACGTCGACGACGCCCACACCGATGTAGTGGGCCGCGACACTTGCTCCCAGCTCGGGAAACAGGGCGTTCAGGGCCGCGAAGCCGTCGTCGAGCTGCCGCGCGTGCTCGGGCGTGGGCTCCAGGAGGTCACCGGGCACACCACGCAGGAAGTCACGCTCGAAGCTGTTGAGGAACGTACCGCCCAGCGGGGTCGTGGCACCCGAGCCTGTGCTGCACAGCCAGGATTCCCGGCCTGGAGTGACCCGCACCCGGCGGCCGGCGGAGATACTCGCGCCGGTTGGCGGGGCCTCGGCGCCGTGCAGCTCCAGAACATCGGAGACCAGACGCAGCATGGTCACGACCTCGGTCCAGGCGGCCTCGTCGAGGAAGCCCTGTTCCAGCCGGGACACCGCCTCGTCGAGTGTCACCCGTACCAGCGGGTCCTCCACGACGGCGGTCGGGAGCCGGCCGGTCTCGTCGCGGATGCCCGCCGCCAGGCGCTCCACCGTCGCCGACCGCTCGCACAGGAGATCGACAGCGAAACGGTAGAATTCGGTGGCCTTCAGAGTGATCCTCGAAGCGTCGCTGAATTCTGGGTGGGACGCAAGCGCTTTTTCGACAGGGACGAGATCATCGTCGTGGACGGACACGGAACCTCCTTGGTAAAAGGCTCGGCCGACAGCGTCCGATCAAACGCGCAGTGTTCGCATGACGTCAAGGGTGATGCGTTGCGGCGAACGTCGAGAAACGGTCTTGTGGCCTGCGGCGGCCCCCTATGTCACCACCCGGGGCCATGAAAGCGGAGCAGGCGCCTCAGTGCGGACGAAATGCCCCGCTCGTCCGCTGTGTCCGCAGGTCAGCATGGGTGGGAGAGCCCACCGTCACGGGCAGTGGCGCAACTGTTCGCCGCCGGGACAATGCAGGCCGCATCCGCTCCCGGGACAAGGAACTCCAAAGCCGCGTGAATGGCTGATTCCCGGCCTTCGGTACGGCAACGGACATCATCCGCTACGACACGAGTACCGCGACGGCCTGGGGCCGGGTGCGCCCCCGGCTCACTCACCGCGGCCCCTGGACCGACCATGCCGAGGAAATTCCTTTCCTTCACCGCTTCGATCCGGAACACACCTTCCGGCCGACGAAGCGGACGCTCGGGTGGACCATCCCGAAGGTCGGGAATTCCGAGACGGCCGACCTGCGGCACCCGCCGTCGGCGCCCATTCCGGGCCAGTGTCAACGCCCCCGCCCCGCCTCCGTCCCCCGCCCCGCCTCCGTCCCCCGCCCCGCCTCCGTCCCCCGCCCATGCCCAGGCGCATGCTCATGCCCATGCCCATGCCCAGGTGTCTGTCGGGTCCGTGCCGAGGCGGTGGGGGCTCGGAGGGGGTGTGACAGGGTAGGAGGGGTGGGGGCCCGCTGCGGGGGCGGGCCGGGACGTGAGGTGGGCAGGCGTGCGTGGCGGGCGTTGGCGGCGGATCGCCAGTCAGGTGGGACGGAGCGTCGCGGTCTGGGCCGTCTCCACCGTCACCATGCTCGTGCTCGCCGGGATCCTGCCGGACTTCCAGCTGCAGTCCGCGACCGGCGACAGCGCCACCCGGATCGCCGTCACGGCCGCGCTCGGCGCCGGCGCCTTCGGTCTGCTGTCGGCGCTGGTGTGGCCGCTGCTGGTCCGGGCCCTGCTGCTGGTGCCGGCGCTCGTGCTCGGGCTGCTGGTCTTCTTCCTCAACGGCTCGCTGCTGCTGCTCGCCCTGCGCATCAATCCCTCCGGCGACAGCGAGGCCGCGCCCGAGACCGCCGTCATCGTCGCCGCGGTGATGTCCGCCGTCGCCTCCGCCACCGGCGGCGCACTGGCCGTCCGCGACGACGACGCCTACCGGCGCCGCCTCTACCGCCTCGCCCAGCGCCGCGGAAGACGCCGGCCGCCCGGCCCGTCCAGCCCCGGCACCGTCTTCCTGCAACTCGACGGCGTCGGCCACGACGTGCTGCTGGACGCCGTCGGCAAGGGACTGGCGCCCACCGTCGCCAGGTGGCTGGACGGCACCCACCGGCTCACCCCCTGGCGCACCGACTGGTCCAGCCAGACCGGCGCCAGCCAGCTGGGCATCCTGCACGGCTCCAACCACGACGTGCCGGCGTTCCGCTGGTACGAGAAGGACAGCCGGGAGGTGATGGTCTGCAACCGCCCGACCAGCGCCGCCGAGCTCCAGCGCCGTGCCGTGGTGCGCACCGGTGACACCGGCCTGCTCACCGCCGACGGCGCGAGCCGCGGCAACCTCTTCAGCGGCGGCGCGGACGAGCAGGCCCTCGTCCTGTCCATAGCCACCCGCCGCCGCGGCCGGGAGAACCGGTCCCGAGCGGGCTACTTCGCGTACTTCTCCGACCCGGCCAACGCCGTGCGCACCGCCATGTCGTTCGTCGCCGAGACCGGCCGGGAGATCGGCCAGTCCACCCGGGCCCGCCTGCGCAAGCAGCGCCCACGGGTCTCGCGCGGCGGGCTCTACCCCTTCGTCCGCGCCTTCGCGACCGTGGTGGAGCGCGACGTCGTGGTCTCCGCCGTGATGGGCGACATGCTCGCCGGGCGCACCGCGATCTACGCCGACCTGGTGGCCTACGACGAGGTGGCGCACCACTCCGGCCCGCTGAGCCGGGACGCCGAGAAGGTCCTCGGACGGCTGGACCGGGCGCTCGCGCTGATCGAGAAGGTCTCCGAGCACGCCCCGCGGCCGTACCGCATCGTCGTCCTGTCCGACCACGGCCAGAGCCCCGGCGAGACCTTCCGCGCCCGCTACGGCCTCGGCCTCGGCGAGCTGGTGCGGGCCGGCTGCGGGCTGCCCGTGCCGCGCAAGGCGCAGCACACGCACAGCGGCGCCGAGGCCCGCGCCGCGGTGCGCGCGGCGCTGCGCCGGCCGGTCGAGGAGGGCGGCGAGCGGCACCGGCTGCCGGGGCGCCGCTCGGAGCCGATCGTGCTGGCCTCCGGCAATCTCGGCCTGGTGTCCTTCCCGGACGTGCCGCACCGGATGAGCAAGGAGGAGATCGACGCCCGCCACCCGGCGCTGCTGACCACGCTCGCCAACCACCCGGGGATCGGCTTCCTGCTGGTGCGCAGCGAGGAGCACGGCGGGGTCGTGCTCGGCGCGTACGGCGCGGAGGTTCCGCTCGACCGGCTGGAGCAGGATCCGGGTCCGCTGGCCGCGTTCGGGCCCGGTGCCGCCGACGCCGTGCGCCGCACCCACTCCTTCCCGCACACCGCCGACATCATGGTCAACTCCTTCCACGACCCGGCCGACGGCGAGGTCCTCGCCTTCGAGGAGCAGATCGGCTCGCACGGCGGGCTCGGCGGGGCGCAGGGCCGGCCCTTCCTGCTGTCGCCGCTCGCCTTCTCGGCGCCGGCCGGGGAGGGGTGCGAGGTGGTCGGCGCCGAGCGGGTGCACCACGTGCTGCGGCGCTGGCTGCGCGAGGCGGACGGCCCCCAGGTGCCGCTCACCGAGCAGGACGGGCAGGAGCGGGCCGCCTGACCGGAAACGTCGCCCGCGACCACGTCATCAACGCCCGGCTGTGCGAGACGCGGGTCGGCACCGTGCCCGGGGGACTGCTGCACGACCCGGCGCCGGCGGGCCTGTCCGCGGAGGAGGTCCACGACCGCATCGCCGGCGACCCGCGCCGCGTGCGCCGCCCGGCCACCCCGCGCGGCAAGGGTGTGGGCGACATCCTCGGCGGCCCGCTGGGCCCGCCCGGCGACTACGTCGACCTGGACGAGTTCCGCCGCCGCGGGCTGGGCCAGGGCCTGGACCCGCGCCAGCGGGTCGGGCGCGGCTTCCTGCCCGGCGGCGACGGCCTGCGTGCCGGTGATGTCGGGGTGGTCGCCCGGTCGAGGCGATCCGCGCGCTCGGCCACCCGCCGCTGCCCTGGGACGCCAGGCCGGCCCGCTGGTTCGACGAGTTCGTGCCCCGCCCGGAACCCGTACGGTCCTGCGCGCGTCCCTCGCGGCGCCGGTCCGCCGCCCCCGACATCCCCCGCGCCGGCCACTGGTTCCCGCCCGGGGAGGTCGCCCGGTGCACCTTCGGCGTCGTCCTGGACACCTCCGGTTCCATGGAGCGCACCCTGCTCGGCAAGGCGCCGGGGCCTGCCCCATCCCGCGGGGGCGCGGCTGCCGTTCACCGCCCGTGGGCCGGTCTTCCGGGTGCGGTGACCGGGAATGTGATCGGATGGTGTCCCAAGCAACAGCCGGAATTCGGAAGGATTCACCGTGGCAACCACGCGCTCCGCACACACCGTCTGGGAAGGCAACCTGCTCGAGGGCAACGGAGTCGTCACCTTCGACTCCTCGGGCATCGGCGAGCAGCCGGTGTCGTGGCCGTCGCGCGCCGAGCAGGCGAACGGCAGGACCAGCCCCGAGGAGCTGATCGCCGCCGCCCACTCCAGCTGCTTCTCCATGGCGCTGTCGCACGGCCTGGCCGGTGCCGGCACCCCGCCCACCAAGCTCGTCACCTCCGCCGACGTCACCTTCCAGCCGGGTGAGGGCATCACCGGCATCCACCTGACCGTCGAGGGCACGGTCGAGGGCATCGACAACGACGCGTTCGTCGCCGCCGCGGAGAACGCCAAGGCCAACTGCCCGGTCAGCCAGGCCCTCGCGGGCACGACGATCACGCTGTCGGCGAAGCTCGCCTGAGCCCCGCGGACCCGCTTCCGCTCCGGTGCCGCGCCTCCCCGGGATCGGGAGGCGCGGCACCGGCGTTCCCGGGGTACTCGGCGACATGTGGCATTGACAACGGCCCACTCAAGTTTTGTGCTTGAAATGTGGCAGTGCCCTCGCGGAAGGGGACGGAGATGGCACGAGCGGTCGGGATCGATCTCGGTACCACGAACTCCGTGGTGGCCGTTCTGGAAGGCGGCGAGCCCACCGTCGTCGCGAACGCGGAGGGGGCCAGGACCACACCGTCGGTCGTGGCCTTCGCGAAGAACGGTGAGGTGCTCGTCGGCGAGGTCGCGAAACGGCAGGCCGTGACGAACGTGGAGCGCACCGCCCGTTCGGTCAAGCGGCACATGGGCGACGCCCACTGGCACTTCCCGGAGCACGGCTCCGTCGACGGCACCCGCTACCGGGCGCAGGAGCTGTCGGCGCGGGTGCTGCAGAAGCTGAAGCGGGACGCGGAGTCCTACCTCGGCGAGGACGTCACGGAAGCGGTGATCACCGTCCCCGCCTACTTCGACGACTCCCAGCGGCAGGCCACCAAGGAGGCCGGGGAGATCGCGGGCCTGAAGGTCCTCAGGATCATCAACGAGCCGACCGCCGCGGCCCTCGCCTACGGCCTCGACCGGGGCGAGGAGCAGACGGTGCTGGTCTTCGACCTCGGCGGCGGCACCTTCGACGTGTCGCTGCTGGAGATGGGCGAGGGGGTCATCGAGGTCAAGGCGACCAACGGCGACACCCACCTCGGCGGCGACGACTGGGACCAGCGGATCGTCGAGTACCTGGTCAAGCGGTTCAAGGGCCAGTACGGCATCGACCTCGGCAAGGACAAGATGGCGTTGCAACGGCTGCGCGAGGGCGCCGAGAAGGCCAAGATCGAGCTGTCCTCGTCGTCCGAGACGACGATCAACCTGCCGTACATCACCGCCTCCGCCGAGGGGCCGCTGCACCTCGACGAGAAGCTGACCCGCGCCCAGTTCCAGGAGCTGACCGCGGATCTGCTCGACCGCTGCAAGACCCCCTTCCACCAGGCGGTCAAGGACGCGGGCGTGCAACTGTCCGCGGTCGACCACGTGATCCTCGTCGGCGGCTCGACGCGGATGCCCGCGGTGACCGACCTGGTCAAGGAACTCACCGGCAAGGAGCCGCACAAGGGCGTCAACCCGGACGAGGTCGTGGCGGTCGGCGCGGCCCTGCAGGCGGGCGTCATCCGCGGCGACGTCAAGGACGTGCTGCTGCTCGACGTCACCCCGCTGTCCCTCGGCATCGAGACCAAGGGCGGCATCATGACGAAGCTGATCGAGCGCAACACCACGATCCCGACCCGGCGTTCGGAGATCTTCACCACCGCCACCGACAACCAGCCCTCGGTCGGCATCCAGGTCTACCAGGGCGAGCGCGAGATCGCCGCGTACAACAAGAAGCTCGGCGTCTTCGACCTCACCGGCCTGCCGCCCGCCCCGCGCGGCGTGCCGCAGATCGAGGTGGCCTTCGACATCGACGCCAACGGGATCATGCACGTCTCCGCCAAGGACCTCGCGACCGGCCGCGAGCAGAAGATGACCGTCACCGGCGGCTCGGCCCTGCCCAAGGAGGACATCGACCGCATGATGCGGGAGGCCGAGCAGTACGCCGAGGAGGACCGCAAGCGCCGGGAGGCCGCCGAGATTCGCAACCAGGCCGAGCAACTCGTCTACCAGACCGAGAAGTTCCTCCGCGACAACGAGGACCGCGTCCCGGCGGAGACGAAGTCCGAGGTCGAGTCCGCGACCGGCGAGCTGAAGACCCTGCTGAAGCAGAACGCCGAGACCGGCGCCCTGCGCACCGGCGTCGAGAGGCTCGCCACCGTCAGCCAGAAGATGGGCCAGGCCATGTACGAGCGGGCCGGGCAGCAGTCGGCCGCGGCGGACACGGACACGGGCGCGGGCGCGGGCACGGAGCACACCGGGCCGCACGACGACGGCGTGGTCGACGCGGAGATCGTCGACGACGACACGGACCACAGGGGAGGAGCGGCCTGAGGGCCGCCGGGCGAGCGCACCACGGGCGTCCGTCCGGACGTCCCCTCCGTGACGAGCGGTGTCACGATGCCGCCTTCAGCAGGCGAGTGGACGGGGACAGGCGGCCGTGCCGGACAACCGATCACAAGCGCCTTCGGCGGAAGAGGCGGAAGAGGCGGTAGAGGCCGAAGACGCCGAAGCGGAGACCGAAGCGGCGGCGGGGCGGAGCGCGCGGGTCGGGCGGGCCGGCGGCCGGCACGCGATCCGCTCTCCGGGCCCGATCGCCCCGCCGCCGTATTCGCCGCCGACGACATGCAGGCGCCCGGCGTGCACCGGGCGGCGCGCGGGTTCGGGCTGCGCATCCGCGAGGACGTCGGCGTGGTGGGCTTCGACGACGTGCCGGCCGTCGCCGGGGTGGACCCGCCGCTGACCACGGTCCACCAGCCCCTGGCCGAGATGGCGGTGGTCGCCACCGAGCCGGCGCCGGCCCTGGGCCGTGGCGAGGACGTGCCCCGGGCCGGACTGGAGATCGCGACCCCGCTCACCGTCCGGGAGGGCACGGCCCCGCCCAAGCACTGAGCGGGCGGGGAGGGGCCCCGGGTGCCGGGGCGGCACCCGGGGCCCGGACGGTCAGGAGGCGTGCCGGTCACCGAGCAGGGCCGGCGGCTCGTAGTCGAACCAGTCGAAGTGGACCGTGCCGGCCGAGGCGTACATGCCGATGACCCTGCCGGTGAAGCCGCCCGCGACCTCGGTCGACAGGTAGCGGCCGTCCAGGGTGCCGAGCACGGTGAACGCGCCGTCCGGCTCCTCGACGCCGAGCGTGAGGGTGTCCGGCCCCGTGCGGGCGTCCCGCGGAGGGGTGTCGCTGACGCGGAGGCCGAGGACCACCGGCCCCGGGGGCACGGCCCGGGACCCGACGACGGTGCGCAGCGGACCGACGCGGGCGAGCACGCGCACTTCCCCCTCGGACGCCTCGATCTCGTAGTGGTGCTCCTCGTCCAGCCGGACGGCGAGACCTCCGCGCCCCCGCGCCGGATCGATCCGGGTCCGCACCCGGCAGGTCAGGTGCTGCTGGCGGCGGCCGACGAAGACGACGTCCGGATCGTCCAGGCCGTCGCCCCGGGCGCGGAGCGTCAGCCAGCCGGTCCGCTCCGCGGTGGTGCAGCGCTCCACCGGACGGTCGCGCACGGAGATCCAGTACGGCCGCAGCTCCGCGAGGTCGAAGTCGTCCCGGCCGGACTCGACGGGCCCGGGGACGAGCGGCCAGGGCGGGGCGGGCAGGGCGGGCGACACCTCGCCGACGACGGGCCAGCCGTCCGCCCAGGTGACCGGCGCGAGGAAGGTCTCACGCCCCAGGACGTGCCAGCCCGGCGTGCCACCGCGCGGCCGGACGCCCAGCAGCACCATCCACCACGAACCGTCCGGACCCTGGACCAGGTCCGCGTGGCCGGTGTTCTGCACGGGACGGTCCGTACTGCGGTGCGTCAGGACCGGGTTGGCCGGGCACGGCTCGAACGGACCGCTCGGGGCGGGCCCGCGGGCGATCGAGACGCCGTGGCCGCGCTCGGTGCCGCCCTCCGCGATCAGCAGGTACCAGTACTCGCCGACGCGGTACAGGTGAGGCGCCTCCGGGGCCAGGGCGCCGGGGGTGCCGGACCAGAGCCGCCGGGGCGCCTCCAGGGCCTCCCCGGTGTACGGGTCGATCCGGACCTGCGAGACCCCGGCGACCGTGCACCAGCAGGTGCCGTCCTCGTCCCAGGCGAGGTCCGGGTCGATGCCCTCGACGCCGGGCAGCCGGACCGGGTCGGACCAGGGTCCCGCGGGGTCGGTGGCGGTGAACAGCATGTTGCCCTCGCCCTCGGCCACGTTCGTGACGACGAGCCAGAAGCGGCCGTCGTGGTGGCGCAGGGTGGGGGCGTAGATGCCACCGGACGACGCCGTGCCGGCGGTCAGGCGCAGCTGGTCCGGCCGGTCGAGGGCGTTGCCGATCTGCGTCCAGTGCACCAGGTCGCGGCTGTGGAAGACGGGGATGCCGGGGAAGTACTCGAAGCTGGAGCAGACGAGGTAGTAGTCGTCGCCCACGCGGCAGACGCTGGGATCGGGGTGGAAACCGGGGATCACGGGGTTGGCCACGGTGGCGTCCGCCGGCCGCTCGTCCGGTACGCCGTCAGGTCCCGGCGACGGCCGGGTGGTTGTCGTTGTCACGGCTGGTTCAGTCCCTTGTTCCCTCGGATCGTCGAAGCGCTTCACTCGGCCGCGAACGCTAATGGCATGTATCTGCCGAAACAAGGGGAAGGGAGAAGCGAAACTTTCTTCATCTTGGGCTATTGACAGCGCTCCGTAACGAATGTCAGCGTCGAAGCGCTTCGACGATATGGTCTTCGCATCAGTCTGCTCTAGGGGTTTGCCACGTGGGATCTCCGTCCCTGCCCGCCACCGGCCGGGTTCCGTTCCGTGATCCCGCGCTGCCGGCCGGCAAGCGCGTCGACGACCTGCCCGGCCGGCTCACGCTCGACGAGCGGATCACGCTGCTGCACCAGTACGCACCGGCCGTCCCGCGTCTCGGCGTCGCCGCGTTCCGCACCGGCACGGAGGCGCTGCACGGCGTCGCCCGGCTGGGCACGGCGACGGTCTTCCCGCAGGCCGTGGGCCTGGGCGCGACCTGGGACGAGGACCTGGTCCTCGAGGTCGCCGAAGCCGTCCCGGCCGAACTGCGCGCCTTCCACCACCACCGCCCGCCGGTGGACGGCACCGGCACCCCCGGCCTGCAGGTGTGGGCGCCCGTCGTGAACCTGCTGCGCGACCCGCGGTGGGGCCGCAACGAGGACGGCTGCTCGGAGGACCCGGTGCACACCGCGCGGCTCGGCACGGCCTGCTGCCGGGCCTGGCCGGCGGCCATCCGGCCTACCCGCGCACGGCTCCCGTGCTCGAGCACTTCCTCGCCTGCAACAACGAGGACGGCCGCAGCGTCACCTCCTCCGGCCTGCGCCCCCGCGTACTGCAGGAATACGACCTGGCCGCCTTCCGGCCCGCCGACGCCACCCGCGCCGCCGGCGACGCGGTCATCCCGGCCGGTTCCGGGCGCCCCGCGACGCTGCTGTTCCGCTCGGCCGACCTGTCGGGCGTCACCCGCTTCGCGGCGGAGGTGGCCCGCGAGGACTCCGGGCCGGGCGGGGCGGTGCCGGAGGTCCGGGCCGTCGACCGGCTCATCGCCGCGACCGCCGTCCCGGTGACCGGCGGCCGCCACACCCGGACGACGGTGACCACCGGGACCGGCTCCCCCCTCGACGGCGTCCACGACCTGCGGCTCACCCCGCACGGCGACTTCCGCCTCGCCTCTTTCCGCTTCGACTCCCCGAAGGTTCACACGACATGACCGATCAGGCCTTCCCGGTACTGCCCGCCGGTTTCCGCTTCGGCGCCGCCACCGCCGCCTACCAGATCGAGGGCGCCCACGACGAGGACGGCCGCGGACCCTCCGTCTGGGACACCTTCAGCCACACACCCGGCCGTACGCTCGGCGGCGCCACCGGCGACACGGCCGCCGACCACTACCACCGCTACCGGGAGGACGTCGCCCTGCTGCGCGACCTCGGCGTCGACAGCTACCGCTTCTCGATCTCCTGGCCCCGCCTGCTGCCCGCGGGCACCGGCACCCCGAACCCCAAGGGCCTGGACTTCTACGACCGCCTGATCGACGAACTGCTCGCCGCCGGCATCGAGCCCCTGGTCACCCTGTACCACTGGGACCTCCCGCAGGCGCTCGAGGACCGCGGCGGCTGGCGCGTGCGGGAGACGGCGGAGGCGTTCGCGGCGTACGCGGCCCTGGCCGCCGAGCGCTACGGCGACCGGGTACGGCGCTGGATCACGCTCAACGAGCCCTACTGCTCCGCCTTCGTCGGCCACGCCGAGGGACGCCACGCGCCCGGCACCCGGGAGGGCCGGGGCGCCCTCGCCGCGGCCCACCACCTCCTGGTCGGCCACGGTCTGGCGGTGCGCGCCCTGCGCGCGAGCGGTGACCACGAGGCCGGCATCACCCTCAATCTCGACCGGATCCACGCCGCCTCCGACCGGCCCGAGGACCTCGCGGCCCTGCGTCGCGCCGAGACCCTGCACAACGACGTCTGGACCGGGCCGCTGTTCGCCGGACGCTACCCCGAGCACGAGGCCGAGACGTGGGCCGGGCAGGCGGACGGGCCCTGGCGGCTCCCGGACGACCTGCAACTGATCGGCACGCCACTGGACTTCGTCGGCCTGAACTACTACCGGCCCCTCTGCGTTGCCGCGGCGCCGCACCAGGTCGACGACCCCGCCGGGCGCACCGCGGTGGACATCGGCGTGGCCGAGGCGGACCCGTACGGCACCCGGCACACCACCATGGGCTGGCCCGTCGTCCCGTCCGCGTTCACCGAACTGCTCCGCGACCTGCACGACCGCCATCCGCGGCTGCCTCCCGTCTGGATCACCGAGAACGGCTCCGCCGAGGCCGACGCCGTCGCACCCGACGGCCGGGTCCACGACCCGGACCGGATCGGCTACCTCGCCGACCATCTGAGCGCGGTGGCCGACGCCATCGCCGCCGGGGTGGACGTGCGCGGCTACTACGTCTGGTCGCTGCTGGACAACTTCGAATGGGCACGCGGCTACGAGCAGCGCTTCGGCCTGATCCGCGTCGACTACGACACCCAGACCCGCATTCCCAAGGACAGCTACCGCTGGTACCGGGACCTGATCACCGCGCACCGCGCCCGTACTGAGGAAACCCGATGAAGTTCACGGACGGCTACTGGCTCATGCGTCCGGGCTGCACCGCCCACTTCGCCGCCGAGATCGCCGACGTGCGCGCCGACGGCCACCGGATGACCCTCTACGCGCCGGTGAAGCAGGTCACCCGCCGCGGGGGCACCCTCAACAGCCCGCTGCTGACCGTGGAGTGCTGGTCCCCGGCCGAGGGCGTGATCGGGGTGCGCACCACCCACCACGCCGGTTCCGCGCGCCGCGGACCGGACTTCGCGCTGCCCGGCGCGGGCGAGGACGCGGGCAAGGTCGGCCGCGAGGGCCCGCTGCTCACCCTCACCTCCGGCGAACTGACCCTGCGCGTCGACACCTCCCGCCCGTGGCGGCTGGAGTTCGTCGCGGACGGGCGGGTGCTGACCTCCGCCGGGGAGCGGGGCAACGGATTCGTCACCGACGCCGAGGGCCGCCACCACATGGTCGGGCAACTCGCCCTCGGCGTGGGCGAGTCGGTGTACGGCCTGGGCGAGCGGTTCACCCCGTTCGTCAAGAACGGCCAGACGGTCGACATCTGGCAGGCCGACGGCGGCACGAGCAGCGAACAAGCCTACAAGAACGTCCCGTTCCACCTCACCAACCGCGGCTACGGCGTCTTCGTCAACCATCCCGGCAAGGTCGGCTACGAGGTCGGTTCGGAGTCGGTCGGCCAGGTGCAGTTCAGCGTCGAGGACCAGTCGCTGGAGTACTTCGTCGTCCACGGCCCCACCCCGAAGGAGATCCTGCGGCGCTACACCGCGCTGACCGGCCGCCCGGCCCTGCCCCCGGCCTGGGCGCTGGGCCTGTGGCTGACCACGTCCTTCACCACCGACTACGACGAGGCCACCGTGAGCGGCTTCATCGACGGCATGGCCGAGCGCGGCATCCCGCTGAGCGTCTTCCACTTCGACTGCTTCTGGATGCGCGCCTACCAGTGGTGCGACTTCGACTGGGACTCCGAGACCTTCCCCGACCCCGAGGGCATGCTGGCCCGGCTCAGGGCACGCGGCCTGAAGATCTCCGCCTGGATCAACCCGTACATCGCCCAGAAGTCACCGCTGTTCGAGGAGGGCATGCGCGAGGGCCACCTGGTGCGCCGGCCGGACGGCAGCGTGTGGCAGTGGGACCTGTGGCAGGCCGGAATGGCCCTGGTCGACTTCACCTCCCCGGCCGCCCGCGACTGGTACACCGGCAAGCTGCGCACCCTGCTCGCCCAGGGCGTGGACTGCTTCAAGACCGACTTCGGCGAACGCGTCCCCACCGACGTCGTCTGGCACGACGGCTCCGACCCGGAGCGGATGCACAACTACTACACCCACCTGTACAACCAGGCCGTCTTCGAACTGCTGCGGGAGGAGCGCGGCGAGGGCGAGGCCCTGCTCTTCGCCCGCTCGGCCACCGCCGGCGGCCAGCAGTACCCCGTGCACTGGGGCGGCGACTGCGACTCCCACTTCGGCGCCATGGCCGAGTCACTGCGCGGCGGCCTCTCCCTCGGCCTGTCCGGCTTCGGCTTCTGGAGCCATGACATCGGCGGCTTCGAAGGCACCCCCACCCCGGCCGTCTTCAAGCGCTGGGTGCAGTTCGGCCTGCTCTCCTCGCACAGCCGCCTGCACGGCAGCGACTCGTACCGCGTCCCGTGGGACTACGGCGAGGAAGCCGTCGCGGTCACCCGCGAGTTCACCCTCCTCAAGCACCGCCTCGCCCCCTACCTCCAGCGCGCCGCGCAGCAGGCGCACACCACCGGCGTCCCGGTGATGCGGGCCATGCTGCTGGAGTTCCCCGACGACCCCACCGCCGCCCCGCTCGACCGCCAGTACATGCTCGGCGACGACCTGCTCGTCGCCCCCGTCTTCTCCGACGACGGCACCGTCGAGTACTACGTGCCCGCGGGAACCTGGACCAACGTCCTGACCGGCGCCCGGGTCACCGGCCCGCGCTGGGTGACCGAGCGGCACGACTTCCACACCCTGCCGCTGCTCGCCCGCCCGGAGTCGGTGATCCCGCTGGCCGCCGACGACCAGCGGCCGGTCTCGGCGTGGGCGGAGGACGTCGAACTGCGCGTGCACGCCTTCGCCGACGGGGCCGAGCGCACGGTCGTCATCCCGCGCACCGACGGCACCGGCGGGACGGCCCGCTTCCAGGTCCGCCGCGAGGGCGACCGGCTCCGTGTGACCACCGACAGCCCGCACCCCTGGCGGCTGCGGACCGGCGGACCGGGCGGTGCCGTGCACACGGTCACCGGGGGAGCCGCGGTGACCGAGGTCCCCTACGCGGACTGAGGCGTCCGGCGCGCCGACCGGGCGCCGGGCCCGCCGTCCGGACCGTCCCGCCGTGCTCTCCCCGGGGCCGTCCCCGGGGAGAGCACGGCGGGCCCGGCGTGTTCCGGTCAGTTCTTGACGGCGACTCCCGCGTAGACCGGTACGACGCCCTCGGCCTGGGCCGTGACGTCCTCCGGGTCCGGGCGCCAGCCGTAGACGGGGATCACGCCGGGGCCGAGCAGTTCCAGGCCGTCGAAGAAGCGGGAGAACTCCGGCAGCGTGCGCGGGTAGAACGGCGTGCCGCTCCTGCGGAACAGCTCCGCGGCCGCGGCCACGCCGTCCGGGCTGAGGTCCTGGGTGACCTGGGAGAGGATCAGGTGGCTGCCCGGGGCCAGGACGTCGACGTACCGCTGGACGAGGCCGTACACGTCGTCCTCCTCGTCGCCCAGGTAGTGGGTCAGCGCCACCAGGGACAGCGCCACCGGACGGTCGAAGTCCAGCGACTCGCCGGCCAGGCGCAGGATCGTGCCGGGGTCGCGGACATCGGCGTGGACGTAGTCGGTGCTGCCCTCGGGCGTGCCCTGCAGTAACGCCTGGGCGTGCCGCAGCACGATCGGGTCGTTGTCCGCGTACACCACTCTGGTCTCCGGGGCGGCCGCCTGGGCGACCTGGTGCAGGTTGGGCTCGGTGGGGATGCCGGTGCCGATGTCCAGGAACTGGCGGACGCCCGCCTCGGCTGCCGTGCGCACGGCCCGGTGCATGAACCGGCGGTTGGCCCGCGCCCCGCGCACCGCCGTCCCGTCCGCGGCCAGGATCCTGCGGGCCAGTTCCTCGTCCACCGGGTAGTTGTCCTTGCCTCCCAGCCACCAGTCGTACACCCGGGCCGGGTGCGGCCGGCTCGTGTCGATCTGGACGGCGGTGGCGTCGGATCCGGTCATGCGCTCTCTTCTCCTCGGTCTCTCGGAAGGTGCTTCTGCGGTGCTTCTGCGGTGCTTCGGCATTGCTCGGCGGTGCTCGGCGGTGCTTCGGCGTGCTTCGAAGGTGCTTCGGAGGTGCTCGGAACGTGCGTGCTCGGAACGTGCGTGCCGGGAAGGCGCGGCGCGTGATCCGGTGGCGGGACGGCTCAGAAGCTCTCGCGGCATTCCCGCAGGATCTTCTTGGTGCGCTCGGCCGACGCGGCGCGCGCGGTCATGTGGTCCAGGACCTCCAGGTGCGCGGAGACCTCCTTGCGGGAGTCCAGGTACAGCGCGCCGGTGAGGTACTCGGTGAAGACCAGGTCGGGCAGCTCGGGCTGGGCGAACCGGAACAGCGTGAAGGGCGCGACGGTCCCCGGGTGCGGACCGTCGGCGAACTCGGCGACCTGGAGCGTGATCCGGTCGCGTTCCGTGAACTCCAGCAGCTTGTCCAGCTGGTCGCGCATCACCTCGCCGCGGATGCTCACCGGGCGCCGCAGCACCGTCTCGTCCATGATCACCCACAGGTGTGGCGGGTCGGGGCGCTCCAGCAGCCGCTGCCGGGCCATGCGCAGCGACACGTGCCGCTCGACGCCCTCCGGGCCGGTCTGCCCGACCGTACCCGCCTCCATGACGGCGCGCGCGTACTCCGGGGTCTGCAGCAGCCCCGGCACGAAGTGCGGCTCGTAGGTGCGGATGATCCGGGCGGCGCCCTCCAGACTGACGTACAGGCTGAACCACTCCGGCAGGACGTCGTGGAACCGCTGCCACCAGCCCGGCCGGTTCGCCTCCTCGGCCAGCGCGACGAACGTGGCCGCCTCGGCTTCCGGTACGCCGTACGTGGTCAGCAGCACCTGCACGTACGGGATCTTCAGCGCGACCTCGGCCGTCTCCATCCGCCGCACGGTCGCAGGCGCCACCCGCAGGACGCGTGCGGCCTCCTCACGTCTGAGGCCGGCCGCCTCCCGCAGTTCCTGCAGGCGCCTGCCGAGCACCACCTGCCCCACCGTGGGAGCGGGACGCCGCTCACTCACGCCACGCCTCCCCTACGCACCGTCGTCTGCGCGAAGCAGTGTGTCATGTTCCGTCGACACTCTCACAAGATCCGTGAAGATACACATCGGGCTGCCGTCACGCATGAGGCACCGGCGACTGGAGGTACTTGACCGTCGCCGGGTCGGCAGGGAGGAACGTCTCGATGGCCAGCTCGGCGACCGTCACGTCCATGGGCGTGTTGAACGTGGAGATGGACGACACGAAGGACAGCGTCCGGCCGGCGTGCTCGATCACCATCGGCAGCGCGAAGTACGGCACGGATTCCGCCGGTTCCCGGTCCTGCCGGCCCTCCGGCACGGGATACGCCGCCACCTCCTCGTACAGCTCCCGCAGCGGCTCGGAGCGGTCCAGGGCGATCTGCCGCTCCATCTGGGCCAGCAGATGCCCGCGCCACTCGCGCAGGTTGCGGATGCGGGGCGCGAGGCCCTGCGGGTGCAGCGTCAGCCGCATCGCGTTCAGCGGGGGTGTCAGCAGGGCGTCGGGGACGCCCTCCAGCAGCATCATGACGCCCCGGTTGGCCGTGACCACGTCGTACATCGCGTCGACCACCAGTGCCGGATAGGGCTCGTAGCCCTGGATGAGACGCTCCAGGCCCGCGCGCAGGGCGTCCAGCGCGGGCGAGTCCAGCGGGGTCCGCGGGTAGCGGGGGGCGTAACCGGCCGCCAGCAGCAGGGCGTTGCGCTCGCGCACCGGCACCTCCAGGTGCTCGGCCAGCTTCAGCACCATCTCCTCGCTCGGCCTGGAACGGCCCGTCTCGATGAAACTGATGTGCCGGGCGGAGGAGTCGGCGCGCAGCGCCAGCTCAAGCTGGCTGACCCGCCGCCGCTCCCGCCAGGCCCGCAGTAACGGGCCGACGCCCTGTCCGGCGGAGACGGCGGCGGGTGCGGGGCCGCCGGAGGCGAGAATCGTCATACGGACGACCGTAGTCGAAGACGACGACCGACCGGGTCCGCCGGGGTGCGGCCACGGCGACCGGCAACCTCCGCGCGGGCAGCGCGGGTTGTGCCCGCGGGCCCGGTTCGGTGGGCGGGGGGGGGGGGGCCGGGGGGACGGGCACGGGAACCGGTGGCGGTCACGCCGACCGGCCGCCCGTCCACCCGCCGTGCCCGCCGCCCGCAGCCGGCCCGTACAGGGCGGACCGCCGGCCGCGCCGCGGCCGGATGCCTGTGGCTCGAGCTGCCCCGCGCGGTGCTGACCAGGGACGCGGCGGCACAGCTGTGGCAGGCTGGATGGGGCGTACCGGCCCCGGAGAGGAGCGAGTCATGCCCGTCGAACCGCTGTCGCGCACCGAGATCGAGGACCGGCTGGCCGAGCTGCCGGGCTGGGCGGCCGACGGCGACCGCCTGACCCGTTCCTACCGGCTCGGGTCGCATTTCGCGGCCGCCGCCATGGTCGTACACGTCGCCCAGGTGCAGGAGGAACTCGACCACCACTCGGACCTCACCCTCGGCTACCACACCGTCTCGCTGTCCGTGAACACGCACAGCGTCGGCGGGAAGATCACCGAGCTGGACTTCGCGCTCGCGCGGAGGGTGGAGGCGCTCGCGCCCGGGCACGGGGCCAAGTGACGCCCGTGCTCGACTACGACAAGGAAGCCGACGTCTACGACGCCTCCCGCGGCGGTGAGCCGAGGGCCGAGGCCGCCGCGGACGCCGTGCTGGGCCTGCTCCCCGCGCGGGTCGGCCGGCTCCTCGACGTCGGCTGCGGCACCGGCATAGTGACCCGGAGGCTGGCCGCCGCGCTGCCCGCCGCCCGGGTGACCGGCGTCGACCGGACCCGGGGCATGGCCCGGACGGCCGCCGCGCGGCTGCCCGGCGCGGTGCTGCTGGCGGACAGCCGCGCGCTGCCGTTCCCGGACGCCGCCTTCGACGCCGTCACCAGCGTCTGGCTGCTGCACCTCCTCGACGAGCCCGGCGTCCGCGCCGCCGTCGCCGAGTGCGCCCGGGTGCTGCGCCCCGGCGGGGTGTACGTCACCACCGTGGACAAGGCCGCGTCCCACAACGTCGGCAGCGACATCGACGCCGTCCTCGCCGCCCGCCCGCGCACCCCCGCCCGCGACGCCGCCGACCGCGTCGCCCGGCGCGCCGCCGAGCACGGCCTGCTGCCCGCCGGGCAGGCCGGCTTCCCGGGCCGGGGCCAGGGCCGCAGCCCCCGCCGCACCATCGCCGACCTGCGGCGCGGCTGGTTCGTCACGCTGCCGCCCGGCGATCCGCTCACCGAGCGGTTCGCCACCCGGCTCGCCCAGCTGCCCGACCAGGACCGGCCGCGCCCCGACCCCGTGTTCCACCTGCGCGCCTTCAGGAAGCCCGGGAAGCCCGGGAAGCCCGGGTGAAGTCCATCGTCGAGTCGGTCAGCCACGTCCGGCCGCCGTCCACGGAGGACGCCCGCTCCCAGCGGGCGGCGGCGCGGGAGCGGGCCGTACACACGAAACGCACCCGCACGACTCCTACGGCAACCGCGTCGACCGGTTCCTGGCGGGCACCGCCTGCCTGGACGGCTCCCGCCGCTCGCTGATCCCGACCCGCGGCCACCGGGAATCCATCGCGGTGCTCCGGCCTTCGGACCGGAGGCGGGGCGATCCTGTGGTCACGACGCGGTCCGCGCTCGTGAAGACGCGCGCCGCGGCCCACGGTGTACCCGCCGTGAGCGGAGGTGGGTGCGCGCCCGGTGGGTGCGCACCCACCGGCCGGTCAGGCGACCGTGCACTCCTGGTCGCCCAGCTGGAACGAGGCCGGTTCCGTGTTCGAGCCCGACCAGCTCCCGGTGAAGCCGAAGCTCACCGAAGACCCGGCCGCCACATCGGCGTTCCAGGTCACGTTCTTCGCCGTCACCGCGGCGCCGGACTGCGTGAAGCCGGCGTTCCACAGCTGGGAGATCCGCTGGCCGTCCGGGAAGGACCAGCCGAGCGACCAGCCGCTCCAGGCGGTGGACCCCGTGTTGCTCAGTCGCACGTCCGCCTGGAAGCCGCCCGACCACTGATTGGTGATCTTGTACGTCACCGTGCAGGCGCCGGTCGGCGTGGGCGTCGGGTCCGTGCCGCCGCCGCTGTCGCCCCCGCCGGTGTCGGAGGTGTCGCCGTAGATCACCCCGCGCCCGTTCGTCGACACGTACACCCGCCCGTACACCCGCGGGTCGCCGGTGATCGCGGCACCCGTGAAGGCCCACTGGCGGGCGTCGTCGTTGATGCGGGTCCAGCTCGCGCCCGTGTCGGTGGAGCGGAAGATGCCCCGCACGCCGCCGATCTTCGCGCTGGTGTAGAGGGTCTGGTACGACGCTCCCGTCGCCGCCTTGCCGAAACCGATCGTGTCGGCCTGCTCGACGTTCGCCAGCCTGGTGAAGCTCGCCCCGCCGTCGGTGGAGTGCCACAGGCCGTAGGCGCTGCCGCTCGCCCCGCCCGCCAGCCACACGTCGCCCTTCGTGCCGGGCAGCGCCTTGAAGCGGACGCTGTCGCCGCTCGGCAGGCCGCTCGCGGAGGACGCCGTGAAGGTGGCGCCGCCGTCCGTGCTCACGTAGAACTTCCCGGACTTGAAGCCGTAGAAGGTCTTCGGGTCCACCCGGTCGGACTCGACGATCGCGCCCGCCGGGATGCCGCTCGACGCCGACCAGGACGAGCCGAAACCGGTCGTGTACCGCACGCCGGTGCCGTCCGGGCTCCACACGAAGCGGCTGCCGTCGGCCGCCGCCGCGACCGTTCCGCCGCCGCTGACGCCCGAGGGGTCGGTGCCCGCGAACCAGTTGGCGCCGTTGTCCGTCGAGAACGCGACGTGCGGGCCGGAGTCCAGGTTGCCGACGCGCACGACCGTGTCCGGGTTCGTCTCGGCGAAGTCCAGGCTGGTGGTCGTGGTGAAGGTCGGAGAGGTGTACATCGTCGAGGGGACCTTCGTCAGGTCCGTGTGGCGGAAGCCGCCGATGTCACCGAGCGCGCTGAACAACTGGGCGCCGCCCGACGGGGGAGAGGCGAGGTCCTGGACGGCCGTCTCCTCCAGTCCCTGCACCATCGGCTTGACGGTGAACCGGCTTCCGCTGTCCCACTTGGTCAGGTCCTCGGTGCCGTAGACCGTCGCGCCCGTCCCGTACATCATCCGGTCGGAGTCGAACGGGTCGATCTCCAGCGCCTCGGTCATCCAGCCCAGTTTCGGGGTCTGTTCGGGCGGTGAGGGGTTCGCGTTCCAGGTCAGCCACGGGGAGGAGGAGACGTCCATGGTGTAGCGGTTCACCCGGTTCGGGTACGACGTGTAGTCCCACGCCTTCGTCCAGGTCGCGCCGCTGTCCGTGGAGCGGAAGATCTGCGTGTCCGGCCACCACGAGCTGTAGCCCGTCGCCATCACCGTGCCGGGGTGCTGCCGGTCGACGGTCAGCCCGCTGAAGCCGTAGTAGGTGTCCGCCTCGGCGACCGGGCTGATGTCCGTCCAGGTGCCGGTCGCGGTGGCGTACCGCCACAGCCGTCCCTTGCCGCCGTCGTAGGGGCCGCCCGTGTCGCTGTAGGCGAGGTACAGGTAGCCGTTCTCGGCGTCCAGCACGCCCTTGTGCGCGAGGTATCCGGTCGGCTGCCCGGCCGGCCGGGTCCAGGTCGCGCCGGCGTCCGTCGAGCGGTACACCGCGTTGTCCTTGTCGGCGACCCCGACGTAGATCGTCTTCGTCGCGCTGCCGGAGGTGCCGGTGGACTCGTCGAAGGTGACCCAGACGATGCCCTGGTTGTCGGAGGAGTAGCCGGAGGGGTCGCTCGGGTCCTGCGCGTAGTCGCCGGGGTTGGGGAAGGCCGTCACCTGCGACCAGGTCGCTCCCGAGTCCGTCGACCGCCACAGGCCCTTGCCGCTGGGCGCGCCCAGGTACAGCACGCTGTCCTTGTTCGGGTCGATCGCCAGGCGTTCCCCCATGCCCCGGCCGGGCATGTTGCCGCCCAGCTTGAACGGCAGGTCGGTCCTCTGCCAACTGGCCCCCCGGTCGGAGGACCTGAGCACGGCGCCGTTGCCCGGGTCCCAGCTGTTGGTGTACGTGCCGACGGCCGCGTACACCTTGTCCGGGTCGGCGGAGTCCGACGCCAGGCTGACCACGCCGGTGTGCCCCCAGTGGTCCCAGTCGACCGAGTCCAGCAGGGGCGTCCAGGTCTTCGTCGACTGCTGCCAGCGGTAGGCGCCGCCGATGTCGGTGCGGGCGTAGGCCAGGTTCTTCTCGGTGCGGTTGAAGACGATGCCGGGGACGAAGCCGCCGCCGTCGATGCGGGCGTTGTGCCAGCTGTAGGTGTCGGCGGTGAGTGTCGTCTTCGCGGCGCCGCCGGCCGCGAGTGCGGGCGGGGTGCCCGCGAGCAGACCGGCCGCGAGCGCCAGCACGGCCGTGACGATGCGGGTTCTTCGCACGGTGGGGCGTCCTTCCTGAGCGGGGGACAGGGGGGAAACGCGCGAGAGCCGGGCGGCCCCCGGTGCAGGTGGGGGCCGCCCGGCAGGTCGGCCTCGCCGTCAGGTGGCGAGGCCACGCACACGGAGCCTTCAAGCGGTACCGGGGAAGGGCGGCGGTCGCGGTGCCGCCCTTCCCCGGAGCGCTCGGCGGGGGCTATTCGAGAAGCTCCGCGTACGAGCCCATGGCCAGGGCGATGTCCGCCTGGGCCCAGAACCGGTGGTACGTGAAGACGGGCGCGGCTCCGCCCGCGAGGTAGCTCTGGATCTTCGACCAGGCCGGGTCGTTCTTGTAGAACGAACGCAGCGAGGAGAACGTCGACGACGAGTTGATCGTGTCGCCGTTCGGCATCTTGCCGCTCCAGCCGCTCGGGACGTAGACCGTGTCGTTGAAGCGGTTGTAGTCGGCGCGGGTCTCCGGGACGGCGACGCCCAGGTCGTCCTGGTAGTTCGCCCACATGCCGTCCAGCAGTGCCTTCGCCGTCGACTTGGCCGTCGCGTCACCGGACTTGGCGGCGTAGTACGTCAGGGTCTTGGCGTACGCGGCGGCCACACCGACGTCGTCGGTGTAGTCGGCGACGGTGACGTGCAGCGAGCTGTTGGAGCCGGGGCTCGACGCGTTCCAGGTGTCGGGCTGGCCCGACCACTGGAGCGTCGAGGGGATCCGGTAGGTGCCGTCCGGGTTGATCGTGGTCTTCGACAGCGCCCACTTCACCCACTTGTCGAGGACCGCCTTGGCCTTGGCGTCTCCCGTCTGCTGGTAGTACTCGGCGACCCGTTCCATCGACCACGCCTGGAAGCCGAACCACTGGTTGGACGGCGGGTCGTGGTAGACGGGCTGCCAGTCGTAGTACATGCCGTAGAAGGTCGGCGTGCCCGACGGCGGGGTCGCGTACCGGCCCGCCCAGCTGTTGGTCGCGCCGCCCGCGATGGCGCCCTCCGACGACTGCAGCCACTGGTAGAACTCCAGCTGCCGCTGCAGCGACTTGCTCCAGTCAGACGCGCCCGTCGCCGACTTCGGCTTCAGGTTCGCGTAGCTGCTGAGGGCGTACGCGGCGAGCGGGTTCTGGTAGCCGCCGTGGACGTGGCTGGAGCCGATGCGCCAGGCCCAGCCGGCGTTGGTGTCCGTGGCGCCGCCCCACGCGTAGTACCAGGAGAGCAGGTAGTGCGAGGCGTCCTTGCCGGTCCCGGCCGCGCAGCTGGACGGGCCGACACAGTTGCCGATCTTCTTGAAGTACTTGTCGTACATGGCGTAGCGCAGGTAGTCGCCCATCTTGGCGGCCTTGCCGACCGTGGTGGCGACGTCACTGCCCTTGCCCTGCTCCTTCGCCCACACGTCGGCCCAGTAGGCGGCCTGCACCGCACGGGCGTCGGCGTCCGGGGCGTCGGTGTACTTCCACTGCTTGGAGTAGGACGAGTCGCCGGTGAACAGGTCCAGGTAGCCGTTCGTGCCACCGTACTTGAAGGCGTCACAGGTGGGCTGCGGAACCGTCTCCCACACCGACTCCTGCGGACCGCGCTGGAAGGTGTTGATGTACGACGGTCCGGTCGCCGTCGGCCCCGCCTCGCACTTGCCGGGCTCGTTGCCGTAGCCGTAGACGTTGTCGACGTCCTGGATCCAGTGCATGCCGTAGACGTCGTCCGTGCCGTACGCGCTCTTCAGCTCGCTCGCGATCGGGTCCGGACCGACCGACACACCGGTGTCCAGCTTGGCCGGGTACTCGTTCGGGGTGTCCAGCTCCGGCGCGTAGGTGGCCGGCTTGGACGCGTTGTAGAAGGAACTGGTGGGCTGGTCGGCGTGGGTGGGGATCATGTACTTCTCCATGATTCCCCACGCGCCGTTGAACTTCGACCAGTCACCGGTGACCTTGCCGTACATGGCCTGCAGCCACAGCAGGTAGCTGTACGCCTCCGACGTGGTCTCGTGGCCCTGGTCCGGCGCCTCCACGATCAGCGTCTCGACCGAGTGGTACGGGACGCCCTCGGGCGAGAAGTAGCCGTTCGCCGGGTTGGTGATCTTCCCGTAGAGGTCCAGGAAGCGGGCGTCGTACGCCTTGGAGGCGGCCAGCTCGGTGACGGTGACGGTGGCCTTGGAGTGGCCGGTCGCCGTCGACTCGAAGGTCGCCGAGCCGGTGCCGGAGGAGTCGGCGGTGACGGTCACCTGCTGCGCGGTGTTCCAGTTGGACGGCGTGAAGGTGAGGGTCGTCCCGCCGGACACCGTCAGGCCGGAGTTGCCGCTCGCGCGGGCCGTCGTCACGGTGACGTCGGAGGAGGGCTGGGTGGACAGCTTCACCTCGTAGGTGCCGGACTTGCCCTGCTGGACGCCGAGTTGGGTCGGCGAGGCGACCACCGCGGGACCGGAGGCGACGGTGATGCCGACCGGCGTGGAGTCGGCGGACGCGCCCAGGCTGTCGTACGCCTTCGCCACCAGAGAATGACTGCCCACGGTCAAACCAGAGGCCGAGAAGGTGAACGGCGAGCTGGTGTCGGTGCCCAGCAGCGTCGTGTCGTCGTAGAACTCGACCTTGCTGATCGTCGCGTTGTCGGCGGCAGCGGCGGTGGCCGCGAGCGGGACCGCGTCACCCTGCGTGTAGACGGCGCCCGCGGTGGGGCTGGTCAGCACGGTGACCGGCGGCTGGTGGGCGCCGGCGCAGGTGGTGCCGTTGATCGCGAAACTCGTGGGCGCGGTGTTGGTGCCGCTGTAGGCGAACTGCGCGCCGGTGGAGACGGCGGCGCCGGCGGCCACCTTCCCGTTGTACCCGGCGTCCTTCACCGTGATCTGCTGACCCGACTGGGACCAGGTGCCGCTCCAGCCGTTGCTGAGCTTCTGGTTGCCTGAGTAGGAGTACGTCAGTGTCCAGCCGTCGATGGCGTCCGTACCGCGGTTGGTGATCGTCAGGTCCGCGGTGAAGCCGGAGCCCCAGTCGTTCGTCCTGTAGTCGACGCTGCACTGAAGTGCCGCCGCGTGGGCGGTCGTCGAGCCCGTCGACAGCATGGCCAACGGGAGCGCGAGGGCCGCCAGGGCGGCGGTCCACAGGCGCCGCGGTCCCGTCCATGCGGCGCGGCGTCTGCGTCTGGAATGCATGTGCCGGTTCCTCCTTGCGGCTCGGAGAAAGTGGGGGAGGAGCAACAAGCCTTGAACCAGTGGGAGCGCTCCCATAGTGGGTACGAGCCCAGGGGCGGTCAAGATGTTCGAAGAGTCGAAAAGATTCGACGAGTCTGTGACAAGGACAAGTCAACAAAGTTTCTGTCACCCTCTGTTCAGCTCGGTCACTTGGCGCTAGCTTCTTGGGCACCAGTGGGAGCGATTCCATCAGTCGACGCGCCGGTTGCGGTGCGCCTGATCTGCAAGGAGTCGCTCATGCGACACCCCCCGCGTTCAGCACTTTTAGCCATTGCCGGCGCGACCGCCCTCCTCGGGGCGATCACCGTGCCGGCCGTGACGGCGCAGGGAGCCACGCCCGCGTGCACGGTGGAGTACTCCGTCACCAGCCAGTGGGCGGACGGCTTCCAGGGCGCTGTGAAGATCACCAACAACTCGGCCGCGCTGAGCAGCTGGAGCCTCGGCTTCGACTTCTCCGGCGGACAGAAGGTCACCCAGGGCTGGAACGCCAAGTGGTCCCAGTCCGGTACCGAGGTGACCGCTGCCAACGAGAGCTGGAACGGCTCCCTGGCCACCGGCGCGAGCGTCAGCGCCGGGTTCATCGCCTCGTGGTCGGGGAACAACGCCGCGCCGGCGTCGTTCACGCTCAACGGCACCACCTGCAACGTCGACGCCGAGCCGTCGCCGACGCCCACGCCGAGCGACCCGCCCGGCACGGGCAGCGGTACGGCGCCCGCCCTGCACGTCTCGGGCAACAAGCTCGTGGACGCGGGGGGAACGAATCACCGGCTGCTCGGTGTGAACCGGTCCGGTGGCGAGTTCATGTGCGTGCAGGGCTACGGCATCTGGGACGGTCCCGTCGACGACGCCGCGGTCGAGGCGATCGCGGACTGGAAGGCCGACACGGTCCGCATTCCTCTCAACGAGGAGTGCTGGCTGGGCCTTTCCAACATCAAGCCCGAGTACGGCGGAAGCAATTACGTGGGCGCCGTCAAGGACCTGGTGGCCCGTGTCGAGGCGCACGGCATGACGCCGATCGTCGAACTGCACTGGAGCCACGGCCAGTACACCGGCAATTCGGCCGGCTGCTCCGACGTGCACGCCACCTGCCAGAAGCCGATGCCGGACATGCAGTACTCGCCGTCGTTCTGGTCCTCGGTGGCGAGCACCTTCAAGGACGATCCGGCCGTCGCCTTCGACCTGTTCAACGAGCCCTATCCGGACCGTGCGACCTCCACGACCACCCAGGCGTGGCAGTGCTGGCGGGACGGCGGCAACTGCCCCGGCATCGGTTACGAGGTCGCCGGCATGCAGGACCTCGTCGACGCCGTCCGGGCCACCGGCGCGAAGAACGTCGTCCTGGCCGGCGGGCTCGCGTACTCCAACGACCTGAGCCAGTGGCTGACGTACAGGCCCAGCGACCCCACGGGCAATCTCGTCGCCGCCTATCACGTCTACAACTTCAACACCTGCTCGAACGAAAGCTGCTGGAACTCCACGCTCGCCCCGGTGGCGGCCCAGGTGCCGCTGGTGGCCGGGGAGATCGGTGAGAACACCTGCTCGCACTCCTTCGTCGACCAGGTCATGAAGTGGTTCGACGACCGGGGTCTCTCCTACCTCGGTTGGACCTGGAACACCTGGGACTGCTCCTCCGGTCCCTCCCTCATCTCCGCCTACGACGGCACCCCCACGTCGTACGGCGCGGGGCTGCGCGACCACCTGCGCGCGCTGAACGGTTGATCCCCCGACAGAACCGACAGAACAGGAAACCCGCCTTCATGAGCCGCACGAGAACATCGATACTCGCCGCCCTGGCGCTGGTCGCCGGGACGGCCGGGACGGCGACGGCCGTCGTCCCGGCGGACGCCGGCCTGTCCGCCGTCCCCTGCACCGTCGACTACACGGTGCAGAACCAGTGGGACACCGGCTTCACCGCCGCCGTGACGGTGACGAACAACGGCGCCGCCAAGAGCGCCTGGTCGTTGAAATGGTCCTACGCCGGCAACCAGAAGATCACCAATTACTGGAACGCCAAGGTCAGCCAGAGCGGCACCGCCGTGACGGCGAACAACGAGTCCTACAACGGGACGCTGGCGACCGGCGGTTCGGCCGGCTTCGGGTTCCAGGGCTCCTACAGCGGCACCAACGCGCTGCCGACCACGTTCACCCTCGACGGCGTGACCTGCAACGTCGACGACGGAAGCGGCGGCGGTGACGGTGGCGGCGGCACCGACCCGAGCGGCCGCGTCGACAACCCCTACGCCGGCGCCAAGGTGTACGTGAACCCGGAGTGGTCCGCGCACGCCGCGGCCGAACCGGGCGGCAGCCGCGTCTCCAACCAGCCGACCGGCGTGTGGCTCGACCGCATCGCCGCGATCAACGGGGTCAACGGCGGCATGGGCCTGCGCGACCACCTCGACGCGGCCCTCGCGCAGAAGGGCAGCAACGAAGAGGTCGTCCAGCTGGTCATCTACGACCTGCCCGGCCGTGACTGCTCCGCCCTCGCCTCCAACGGCGAACTCGGCCCGACGGAGATCGACAAGTACAAGACGCAGTTCATCGACCCGATCGCGGCCATCCTGGCCGACCCGAAGTACTCCTCGCTGCGGATCGTCACCACCGTCGAGATCGACTCGCTGCCCAACCTCGTCACCAACACCGGCAGCCGGGCCACCGCCACCCCCAACTGCGACACCATGCTGGCCAACGGCAACTACGTGAAGGGCGTCGGCTACGCGCTGGCCAAGCTCGGCGCGGTCCCGAACGTCTACAACTACCTCGACGCCGGCCACCACGGCTGGCTCGGCTGGGACGACAACTTCGGCCCCACCGCCACCCTGTTCAAGCAGGCGGCCACCAGCGAGGGCGCGACCGTCGACGACGTGCACGGCTTCATCACCAACACGGCCAACTACAGCGCCCTGAAGGAGAACAACTTCACCATCAACGACTCGGTGAACGGGACCTCCGTGCGCCAGTCGAAGTGGGTCGACTGGAACCGCTACGTCGACGAGCTGTCCTACGCCCAGGCCTTCCGCAACCAGCTGGTCTCGGTCGGCTTCAACTCCGGCATCGGCATGCTGATCGACACCTCCCGCAACGGCTGGGGCGGCACCGCCCGGCCCACCGCGGCGGGTCCGACGACCAGCGTCGACGCCTATGTCGACGGCGGCCGCTACGACCGCCGTATCCACGTCGGCAACTGGTGCAACCAGGCCGGCGCCGGCCTCGGTGAGCGCCCGCAGGCCAGCCCCGCCGCCGGGATCGACGCCTACGTCTGGATGAAGCCCCCGGGCGAGTCCGACGGCTCCAGCAGCGCCATCGCGAACGACGAGGGCAAGGGCTTCGACCGCATGTGCGACCCGACCTACACGGGCAACGCCCGCAACGGCAACAGCATGTCGGGCGCCCTGCCCAACGCGCCGCTGTCCGGGCACTGGTTCTCGGCCCAGTTCCAGCAGCTGATGCAGAACGCCTACCCGCCGCTGCCGTAGCACGGCAGCGCGGTGGCGCCGTAGCGCGGTGACCGGTCGGTGAACCACGTCCCGGCCGGTCACCGGTGATCCGCCGGGGCCGCCCCTCCTGGGCCGGACCCCCGGCGGATCGCGAACTTCGCCACCGATGACGTCGTCCATCGGCTCGCGCGGGACCGCGTCCCGCGCATCTCGTTCCTTTGCCGCGCCCGCAACTTTTTGCCGCGCCCGCAACAGAAGTGGCCCCGTCCGGTGCGCCGGAGCACGCTGGCGGCATCCCAGGACGAGAGGCTGACGACCATGGCACACCCGGAACACGGCCACCACGCACACGACGGCGGCCACGACCACGGCCACCCCGCCCACGGGCACCACACGGACATCGACTGGGCCGAGATGGCCCCGTTCCTCGAGGCCCAGGCCGAACTGTTCACCCCCCTGTACGAGCAGGCGCTCTTCTGGCTCGGCAAGGAGGTGACCGAGCCGGGTCTGATCGTCGACGCGGGCAGCGGCCCCGGAGTCGTCTCCTGCCTGTTCGCCGAGACGTTCACCGGCGCGCGCGTGCTGGCCGTCGACGGCTCCGAGCCGCTCCTGGAACGCGCCCGGGGCCGTGCCGCCCGGCTCGGGTACGCCGACCGGTTCGACACCCTTGCCGGTGAACTCCCCGACGTCCTGGACGAGTCGGACTACCCGGCCGACCTGCTGTGGGCGGGCCGCAGCCTGCACCACCTGGGCGACCAGCGCGCCGCCCTCGCCGCCTTCGCGCGTCGGCTGGCGCCCGGTGGCACGCTCGCGATCATGGAAGGCGGGCTGCCGCCCCGGTACCTGCCGCGCGACCTCGGATTCGGGCGCCCGGATCTCCAGACCCGGCTGGACGCCCTGGAGGCCGAGCGGTTCACCCGGATGCGGGCCGATCTGCCCGGCTCCGTCGACGAGGTGGAGGACTGGCCGGCCCTGCTGACCGGCGCGGGCCTGACGCACGCCCGCACCCGCAGCTTCCTCCTCGACCTGCCCGCACCGGCCCCCGACCGGGCCCGGGCCTACATCGCCGCGAGCCTGTCCCGGCTGCGGGAGGCGTTCGCCGACGCCCTGGACGCCGACGACCGCGCCACCCTCGACCGTCTCCTCGACCCCGACGACCGGGCGAGCGTGCACCACCGCCCGGACGTGTTCGTGCTGGCCGCCCACACGGTGCACGCCGCCGTCCGCGCCGGATGAACCGCGCCGGATGAACCGCGCCGGATGAACCGCGCCGGATGAACCGCGCCGGATGAACCGCGCCG